>CAKZNC010000192.1 GCA_937129385.1 uncultured Bacteroidota bacterium | reverse complement strand
TGTTGAGGTGCTCCCTGCCTGCCGGCAGGCAGGTATCCAGTTGAGCTACTAGTCCAGTCTTGTATCAATATTATAAGAACTTTTTTGTATGTGAAGACTGTTGAGGTGCTCCCTGCCTGCCGGCAGGCAGGTATCCAGTTGAGCTACTAGTCCTTCAGTAAAATATCTTTAGAACTTGCGCTCCTGGATACGTGCACGTTTACCGGTCAGTTTCCTCAGGTAGAAGATTCTTGAGCGACGTACACGTCCGCGCTTGTTGATATCGATCTTGTCGATAAAGGGTGATGTTGAAGGGAAGATTCTTTCAACACCTACGTTTCCGGAGATCTTACGTACAGTAAAGGTCTCGGTGTTGCCCGATCCCCTGCGCTGGAGTACAGTTCCGCGAAACTGCTGGATACGTTCCTTGTTCCCTTCCTTGATCTTATAATGTACGGTTATGGTGTCTCCTGCTGCAAATTCCGGCAGGTTGTTCTCTGCTGCGTAGTGCTCTTTTACTACATCCATTAAATTCATTGCTCTATTCTTTTATTGTGTACCCGTTCGTTTTAACAGGTCGCAAAATTAGGAAATATTTTGGGAAAAATACAGTATTTATTAACAATTTTCAACAATCTGTTCGTAACCAGGAATCCTTATGTCAATCATCAGGAAAAATACAGACGATTGTTCTCCAGGCATTCCATTTATCCGTGTCATCTGCGATACCTGGCCAGGTGATGTATTCCCTGCTGGTACAGGTGGTTCGGATCGTACATGCATTCCCCCGGAATCTGCGATGCCGGCACCATGCTGTGATCCACTCAGGGATCGACCGAGTGCGAACTGCTGACTGCCGACTGACTAATGTCCCTCTCCCGGTACTTTCAGCTTGTCACCGGTATCCTTCACCACCTCTTTCATCCATTCTTCGGAATAACCGGGTTGGTCCGGACCGGCAGGATAGCCATAGGCATTCCGCTTAAAGCGGCCATTTTCCTCTTTTTTAATGTTGCCATCGATATACTTGACGAGCAGGTATTGTCCGAGTTCTTTCCAGACTGCGACGGTATGGTCTGCGGCACTGACCGAGAAGTTGGTGATGTACGCCCTGGCTTTTTCAGGATCTTCCTTGTAGAGAGCAATTGCTTTTTCATCCACCTTTTCTACTTTTTGGATGAATCCCTTCTCGAGCGCCTGCTGTTTCTTTTTTACATCTTCGATCATGACGTTGTAACGGAGGTATGCGAAATTCGCCACAAAATTGAATGCCCAGAATGCTGAGCTTTCAGAATAGGTAAGCAGGTCCCCGTTGCCTTCAGCATAACTGAAAGGCACCTCGGTCATCCCGCAGTACATGGGTACATAAACCGTTGATGCAGCATCATCAACACCAAACCAAAGGATGCCACCGATGATGTCCGGCATGTCTTTACGACTCTCTGCCACGAATGAGAAGCCGGTCTGCTGTGTCGCAGTAGTCCGCTCATTGCAATATACCTCGCCATCCACTTCCCAATAGAGAGGTCTCCAGCGGTAGGGGAGTTCGAACGGACCTGCACCGGCATCCTGGCTCATATCGAGTTCCGTGCCTTCGAGATGGTCACGCATGAAATTCATGAGATCGTGGTTGGATATCTTACGGTTTGGCTTTATATACAATGGCATCCTGTTGGACAGGTCCTCTCCTTTAACATAGGAAAAATACTGGTCCATTTCGCCATTTACATCCTTGAAAAAAGACCATACCCGCATATCACAAAACCTTGCACCACCAAACGTGATGGGCGCATAGGTGTCTGAAAAGCTGAAGTCTTCGTCAGCCCCTTCGTAATATCCCATCTCCCTTGCAAAGTCAATCACATCCTTGGCATAAAGACAATTATCCGGGTCATCAAGTGGAAATTGCTGAATACGTGCCTGATTGGCATGTCCGGAAATATATCCATCGGGAATCCTTAAAGCAACCCATACAGCTCCTTTGTTCTTGTTGTATGTGCGCGCTTTCTTTCCTCTTCCTTCTGTAACCATTTCAGTCCCTTTTCCGATCAGCTCCATGATCCATACTTCGTTGGGATCGGCAATGGAAAACGACTCCCCGGAACTGTAATAACCATATTCTTCAACGAGTTCTGCCATGATATTGATGGCTTCCCGTGCAGTTTTTGCTCGCTGCAGGGTGATGTATATGAGACTGCCATAATCGATGATTCCGGTTGTGTCTCTGAGTTCACTGCGCCCCCCGTAGGTTGTCTCACCGATGGCCACCTGGTGTTCATTCATATTTCCAACAACAGAATAGGTGCGCCTTGCCTGCCTGATCTGTCCCAGAAACTTGTTGGTGTCCCATTCGTAAATGCTGAGCATCGTCCCTTCGGGATATGTGGCTGCAGGTCTGAAATACAATTCACCATACAATACGTGCGCATCTGCCGCATAGGTGATCATGGAGGTTCCATTCACAGATGCACCAGGTGTTACAAGAAAATTGGTACACGATTTCATCTCAGTATGCACCAGGAGCATTCCTGCAGCTATAAAAGCAATGATCAATCTTTTCATTTGATTCAATATTTAAATGATTATTTGTTCAATTTTCAAAAATCAGCTTAAAGAAATCACTTTTGAAACGAAGAAACAAGTGTTTCTATTGAAAAACATATTGAGCCCCTATTGCCTGGTGGATAGATTAATTTCGAAAAAATTAAATATTTTTACCAGTATCAAATAATAGGGGCTCAACAATGAAATACTATGAAATGTATGTTTTATACTTAAAATGAATAGGGGTAAATATGTAAAAAGTCAATAATTCAAATTTTAACTTAAATTAACACTAAATTAATTTGCCAGTTCAAAAATCCGTATTACTTTTGTGGTATAGAATTTGCTACAACGGTAGTAAAGAGATTTTAGGATAGTAGTTTTAGTTAGTAGTTTAGTTGGTAGTTTTAGTTAGTAGTTTGAAAAGGGAAGGGTGCTCCGCCAGGAGCACCCTTCTTCTTGTTATGCCGTTATGTTGATTGTAATTAAAGCGCCAATTCCACAATTGCTTCGCGGTCCTGTTCATCCAGATCCACATGGATCCCGCGGACTTTTTGCTTACTCATCAGGTCAAGGATCTCTCCCTTTTGTTCCCTGGTTATACCGGCCTCCGCAGCCCTGACCGGACTTCCGACCTTCTTAAAGAAATCCTCAAACCCGGCAATTGTTTTCTCTGGCGAATCAACACCGAAAAGGGACTTGCCAAGTTGGGTGATGCGATCAGGATTCTTTTCAACCAGTCTTTTCATCCAAGCAGGGAAGAAGATTGACAGGGTAGCACCGTGAGCTGTATCATACAGGTATGACAGCGTATGTCCAAGTCCGTGCACACCCCAGTCACCAGATACTCGTCCGTGCATCGTGGTATCGTTCAGGGCATTGGTGGCAGCCCACATAATGCGTGCGCGGTAATCGTAATTTTCCAGGTCTTCCATCAGCAGCGGGCCGATCTCAATCGCTTCCCTGATGATCGCAATGACAAATCTGTCTGATAGATTTGCTTCACCCTCACCAAACCACGCTTCAAGAGCGTGCGCCACGAGATCAACGATTCCGTAGGCGGTATAATTTGCAGGAACACTTTGCGTGTACTTGGGATCGAGGAAGGAGTGTACCGGAAACATTACTTCATGACGGAATCCGATCTTCTGATCGGTATCATGGTTTTGCAACACTGCGACCGGATTCATCTCTGTTCCTGTTGCTGCGAGGGTGAGCACAGCGATCAGTGGCTTTGATCCCGCAGGTGTGTGCTTACCTGTCATCACATCCCATCCATTTACATTGTCTGCAATGCAGATTGCGATGATCTTTGCGGAGTCGATCACAGAACCGCCCCCGATGGCAACGACCATGTCAACTTTTCCATTTTTGCCGATGGACGCTGCTTCATCAACATCAGTTACAACCGGATTGGGTTTGATTCCATTAAATTCTACAATCGATATACCCCGGTCTTTCAGCTGACGAATGGTGTCGTTATAACTGCCATTCTTAAGCACCGATCCTTTGCCGTATACTACCAGGGCTTTTTTTCCAATTGATTCGGCTGCGTCTCCCAGTTCGTTTACCACTCCTTTTCCGAAGTGAAGTTTTGTCGGATTGTATGCTACAAAATTTTCCATATATGTTAATTTGGTTGATTAATGATCCCTGCTGAGGTGTCTGAAGATGCCCCGGTGCAAGACGCCAGGACATTGTCACGTTCCTGGTGTTTCAGGAAACCAAGATAGGCGAATATGATCGCCTCCTTGAAATCAATGAGCTGTTCATCGGGTATTAACAGTTCAGCGTTGCATTTGTTTTGAAGAAGTCCCACGAGGTTTTCATTGTAGGTTCCTCCTCCTGTGACGAGTATATGGGAACCTTTACCTGGCTGTCCATTTATAAAAGCTGCAACCTGGTCTGATATGTGCACATTGATCGTGCTTAACAAGTCCCTGATACTGATCTCTGTCTGCCGGATCTCGGGCAGGAATCTGCGCACAAACCACTCTTTGCCAAGTGATTTTGGTGGTGGGATCGTGTAGTATTCCAATGCATTGAGCCGGTCGACCAGATCCTTGTCTGGTTTGCCTTCCGAAGCCAGTTGCCCCTTGTCATCAAATTCAATATTTATCCATGAGGCGACAGTGTTCAGGGCCATATTGCAAGGAGAGATATCACAGCCGATCCGTTGTCCCGCTCGGTCATAAGATACGTTGGCAATTCCACCGAGATTCAGACACATGTCATGTTCTCCAAACAGGTCCCTGTCACCTATCGGAACGAGTGGTGCTCCCTGACCGCCCTTCGAAACATCCTGACTCCGGAAATCATTGATGACCGTTATTCCCGTTTTTGTTGCCATCACTTTTCCATCCCCGATCTGCATGGTGATGCCCTTATCGGGTTGATGAAGTATTGTGTGTCCATGGGACGAGATCAGGTCTGGCTTCACCTTGCTGTCGGTAAGAAATTCCCGTATCAGTCCGGCATAATAACTGCCCAGTTCCTGGTCAAGCTGGTGCAGGTCGCCCGGATCGATCTGGATGGCATCTTCAAGTTTTTCTCTCAGGTAATAAGGGTAGGGGAAGGTCCTTGTTTTTAAGATTTCATATGTATAAGCGCAGCTTTGTTCTTTAAAATGACACAGCGCCAGGTCAACCCCGTCAAGTGAGGTCCCTGACATCAGTCCCAGTACGGTTAGGTTTCCAGGTGCAGGCATCGGCGATTAACGAAAAAAAGTGGTTTGATACATCGTTTTGTTTCCCCGGTCATCGGTTAAATGTATTTCAAGTTCGTGATTTTTTTTCGATTTCGGCACCATTTTATCAAATTCATAAAAGAGCAGATCGTTTTTCGGGTCATACTGGAAGAGCACCCATTGATTATCGATAAAACCTCTGTAAGAGTCAATTCCTGAAAGTTCATCTTCGATCCTGAACCTGATTCCAGGCTGGGAAGTCAGCTGCTTTCCAGGGAATATGTCCAGGGGCATAATGACCGGCGGTAAGGTATCGATGGCGACGGCGAATTTCCCGAATTCCCGTAGCTCTGCTTTTAGCTTTCCGTTTGAAAAACTTCCACCGGCATAATTTAATTCTCCATCTTCACCTATTTTTACCAGGCAAACCTTATTGTTGTGGGCTTCTGAGATACCTGGGATTTCAATCTCAATTGTATAACTTCTGTGCACTGGAGTGGTCTCCCTGTGCAGATAATATATGTCGGAAAGAAGGTCACTGCTACCGCCAGTTCTTGCAAAAGTAAATGGCACATCCTCGTAAAAGCAATATGCCGGGAATTCCAGGGAAATGCCGTTCTGAGAGAATGCGCCCGGAGCATTATAAGGCAGCAATGTGACCGGTTGTTTTTTTATCTCGGGCATGTACCTTGCTGAACCGGCGCCCTTCACCCTGAAAGCAATTTCAGCAGCATTACCGTAACTGTCATTGATAATGATTTGAACCTGGTGTTCCAGCGTATCGATGATCGGAACAAGTCCGTTGTTATCCAGGTACTTATAGATACTCAATTCGTTGTAAGGAAGCTTAAAGAGTCGTTGAACAGATTCATTATGACTGATTTTCCTTGCGTAATCAATGTGGGCATTGATGAACCTGCTTTCCGCAAAGGAGAATTCATCCATTTCAGAATAGAAATATGACTTGCCATCAACTTTCATTTCAATGGAATAGATCCCGCACCTGTTCGGTGCGCCATCCAGGTAATCATACACCTCAATTCCAAATCCAATGTTTCCATGTACACGCGGAATCCTTTCACCGGGAAGATGATACGTGTCGGAAGAGCTGACAGGATTCAGGACCAACGGGGAAGTATTGAACTCAACCTGTGCATTTTCACCTGCAGGATAGATCACAAGCCTGGTTATCTTCGGCGCAATCCGGTCGGCGACAGGAAAATCAAAAAACAATCCGTTCAAGGGATGCTGGTTCGTGCTGCTTCTTACTTCGAAATGAAGATGTGGCCCCGATGAGCTGCCGGTATTACCTGAGAGCGCAATTACCTCTCCCTTCTCGATCCTCAGGGTTCCCTTTTCCGGATAGAGGTCAACTGAATGCGATCTCCGGCGGTATTGCTCCGATGTAAGATAATCGTTGATCTGTTCATTATATCCGGAGAGATGTCCGTAAACCGAAGTATAACCATTCGGATGTGCAATGTATAGCGCTTTTCCGTAACCGCCCGGACGTACTTTGATCCTGGAAACATACCCCGATTCTATGGCATATATTTCGTGACCGGTCACTCCCTGGGTCTTGATGTCTATCCCCGAATGAAAATGATTCGATCGTAATTCTCCGAAATTTCCGGAAAGTACAAGGGGAATGTCCATGGGGGATCTGAAATCTGTTGCACCCTGACCAAATAGCTGGGCTGTATATAATAATAATATGATACTGATGGAAGTTTTTGTCATCGCTCTTCAGAAGTTTCATGCAAAAATATAAATCTAATCCGGACCAACTCCTGAATGCACGTATAATTGTCAACAATGCTGTATCTGCGC
>CAKZNC010000191.1 GCA_937129385.1 uncultured Bacteroidota bacterium | reverse complement strand
CGAACCGGCATGTCCTTGCGGACACTGGTGTTTGAGACCAGCGCGTCTACCAATTACTCGTCAAGCAAAGCTTGCCTCGTGAGCTCGCACTTCGTGCTCGGTTCCGCCATCCTGCACTTCGTTAAAAAGAAAAAGACGGATAAAATCTTACCCGTCTTTTAAAAGTACCCGGAGCCGGGATCGAACCGGCATGTCCTTGCGGACACTGGTGTTTGAGACCAGCGCGTCTACCAATTCCGCCATCCGGGCATTAAATATTGTAGACTTTATTAATATGGATTGCGAAGATAGTATATTTTCAGGTTTGTGACAAGCGTTGAGAACCGGGAGCGGGGGTTTGTTTTTCAGCATGTATGTTGTTTAGTATCTTTTATACGTTCCTACATTTTTAAATTTGTTACCTGATCAAAAAACAATGGATATGGACAAGCGATTTGCTGACAAAACAAAGGAAGTACTGAACCGACTTGGTATTGAATCATCCAACAGCGGTGTTTGCACAGGAACCAACTGGCTGAATACGGGCGGAGATGAAACGGTTTCGGTTTCCCCGATTGACGGAAAACCCATTGCAAAGGTGATCAACGGTACTTCCGGTGACCTGGAAACGGTGATCAACAAAGCTGGTGAGGCTTTTGAACAGTGGAAACAGGTACCTGCCCCTGAAAGGGGAGAGGTGGTCAGACAGATTGGACTTGCCCTGCGTGAACACAAAGAGGACCTTGGTTACCTTGTTTCTCTTGAAATGGGAAAAATTTACCAGGAAGGTCTTGGTGAGGTCCAGGAGATGATCGATATATGTGATTTTGCAGTCGGACAGTCACGTCAGCTCTATGGATTTACCATGCAATCCGAAAGACCCAGGCACCGGATGTACGACCAGTACCATCCGTTGGGGATCGTCGGACTGATCACTGCATTCAACTTTCCTGTCGCAGTCTGGGCATGGAACAGTATGATCGCTGCAGTGGCAGGAGATGCGGTGATCTGGAAACCCAGCTCGAAAACTCCGCTGACCGCCATCGCCTGTCATAAGGTCATCCAGGATGTTCTCAGAAATAACAATGTTCCTGAAGGGGTATTCAACCTCATTATCGCAAAGTCGTCCGTCGTTGGTGATAACTTTGCAGCCGACAAGCGGATCCCGCTGATCTCAGTGACCGGCTCAACAGCGGTTGGGAAGCGTGTATCGGGGATCGTGGGGAAAAGGCTCGGTAATGCCATCATGGAACTGGGCGGAAACAATGCCGTGATCATATCCAAAGATGCAGATCTTGATATTGCCATCCCTGCAATTGTCTTCGGTGCTGTCGGAACCACCGGTCAGCGTTGTACCTCCACGAGACGGGTGATCATCCACGAAGAGGTGTATGACGATGTAAAATCCAGGCTCACAAATGCATACAAACAACTTGATGGTAAGATCGGGAACCCGCTGGATGAAAATTTCCTGGTCGGCCCGATGATCGACAAAGTTGGGGTGAACGATTTCACCGACGCCCAGGACCGGGTCAGATCAGCCGGGGGAAAGATCATCTTTGGTGGAGAGGTTCTTGAAGGTGATGATTTTGAATCTGGAAATTATGTAATGCCGGCAATCGCTGAAGCGGAAAACCATTTCGACATCGTCCAGGAGGAGACTTTTGCACCCCTGCTGTACCTCTTAAAATATAAGGGAGGCGTTGAGAATGCGGTCGCAATGAACAATGATGTTCCACAGGGTCTCTCTTCGGCCATCTTTACACTCAATATGCGGGAGGCTGAAACTTTCCTCTCAGGCATGGGCTCTGACTGCGGGATTGCGAATGTGAATATCGGCACCTCGGGAGCCGAGATCGGTGGAGCTTTTGGAGGAGAGAAGGATACCGGCGGCGGACGCGAATCCGGATCCGATGCGTGGAAGGCCTATATGCGCAGACAAACAAATACGATCAACTACAGCACAGACCTGCCACTGGCACAGGGCATCAAGTTTGATTTATAGGGTTGTTATAATCACCTGATTGCTCTAAGATAACTTTTCTTTTTGGATGGAGCTCTGCTTTTGGCGCTAGTGCTGTGCGGTATTGCGTAATGCGTAATGCGTATTGCGAAGTCCGGTACTGATGACTGACGGCTGAAGGCTGCCAGCTGATGGTTGTCGATGGAACTAGATAGCTTTAAAGAGAACCTTCGAGCCGATCATTCCCTTCACAGCTGCAACAATCCCCTCCCTGTCCATGCCACACTCTTTGTAGAGCTCCTCGACGGTACCGTGATCGATGAACTTATCAGGGATACCCAATCTTCTGACCTCCACGTTCAACCCTTTCTCTGAGATAAATTCAAGGATGGCGGTCCCCATTCCGCCGGATACGGCGCCATCTTCAATGGTGATCACTTTTTTATGTTTCCTGAACAGTTTCTTCAAAAGCCCTTCGTCCAGTGGTTTTAAAAACCGAAGATCGACATGCGAGATGCTGATGTCCTGTTTCTCAAGTTCGGAAATGGCAGCGGTTACTTCGTTCCCGATGGGTCCGAATGAAACAATGGCCAGGTCATTACCCTCTTTCAGAAATCGGCCTGTCCCTTTTTCAATGGCTGTAAACTCCTTTTTCCAGTCTTTGACAACTCCCCGGCCACGTGGGTAACGGATGACAAACGGACCGTCAGCATTTTCCTGGGCCGTGAATAGCAGGTTCCTGAACTCAATCTCATTCATCGGTGAAGCAATGGTGAGATTGGGGATGCACCGAAGGAAAGGAATGTCATACACCCCGTGATGGGTCGCACCGTCTGCTCCAACAAGTCCGGCACGGTCGACACACAGCACCACCGGGAGATGCTGTAAAGCGACATCATGGATCACCTGGTCGTAAGCCCTTTGAAGGAATGTGGAGTACACCGTGCAGTAAGGGATCATCCCTGAAATGGCAAGTCCGGCCGCAAAAGTTACCGCATGCTGCTCCGCAATGCCCACGTCAAATGTGCGGTCGGGCATCTCCTCCATCATCCTGTTCATCGAGGCCCCTGTGGTCATCGCCGGTGTGATCCCGACGATCTTTTTGTTTTGATTTGCCAGCTCCAGCAACGTCTCGCCAAAGACATCCTGGTACCTTGTGAATTGCGAAGAGGGGCTGGAAACAATAAATTCACCCGTCTTCTTATCAAATTTTGATCCCGTGGAATGAAATTTAGTCTGGTTCAGCTCCGCCATCGGGAATCCTTTTCCCTTCTTCGTGAGCACATGCAATAATTTCGGACCGGGTATTTCTCGGATATCATTCAGGACACTGGAAAGATGCACCACATCATGGCCGTCTACCGGTCCGAAATACCTGAAATTCATTGATTCAAACAGGTTGCTCTGCTTTAGGACGATGGATTTGATGGCATTTTCCAGCTTCTGGAAATACTGGCGGGTATTGGGGTTGATCTTGTTCAGTGACCCCAGCAGGTTCCAGATATCATTCTTTACCTTGTTGTATGCCTTGGAGGTTGTGATGTCGAGGAGGTACTCCTTCATGGCACCCACACTGGGATCGATCGAAATGTTATTGTCGTTCAGGATCACCAGCATGTCCTTTTTTTCATGCCCGGCATTGTTCAGGGCTTCATAGGCCATTCCGCCGGAAAGCGAGCCGTCACCGATCACCGCGATGACCTGGTTCTTCTTCTTCCTGTGGTCCCTTGCCACAGCCATTCCCAGTGCGGCGGAGATGGAAGTTGAGGAGTGACCTACACTGAATGCATCGTACTCACTCTCCGATATTTTCGGGAACCCGCTGATGCCCTTGTACTTCCTGTTCGTATGAAACTCGTCCCGCCGGCCGGTCAGGATCTTGTGCCCGTATGCCTGGTGTCCGACATCCCAGATGATCTTGTCGTACGGCGTATCAAAAACATGGTGAAGAGCAACGGTGAGCTCTACCACACCCAGACTAGCACCAAAATGTCCGGGATTGGAGGAGACAATATCGATGATATACTGACGTAATTCATTGCTGAGCTGCACCAGTTCGTCGGGCGCCAGGCGTTTCATTTCACCCGGACTGTCAATCCTTTCCAGCAGTGGATATTGCTCATGTACTTCACTCATTGATACTTCCGTTTTCAGTTGCAAAGATACGAATTAATCCCGATGTTGATATCTTCAGCCGAATTGGGAAAAATCGCTCACACGGCACATGATATTTTATGTAATTTGCAACGTTACTTTACGTTGTATTATTGGAACAACGAGATCAAAATAAAGTTTTTTAACCATATAGTATTTCAGACATGAGGAAGAGCATCATATTTGCATTACTGGCCACCGGGATCATTGCATGTGTTCCTTCAAACCAGTTCCGTGAGGCAGAAAATAAGCGCAGTGAGTTGCAGAGAGACCGTGACGAGGTATTTGCAGAAAATGAAAGGCTGACAGTCGAGAATCGTGAAATGAAGGCAATGATCGATAAGGTGGAAGAGCAGCAGGAGAAATTCGTGGAGGATAGCATCAGGTTGTATGGTCAGCTTGAAGAAGCGCGTGAAGAGATTGCCGCCATGAGCAGGAAATACAACGATCTGCAGGAGACCCATGACGCGCTGTTGCGCGGAAATGCACGTGAAACGAGACGCCTGCTTGGCGAATTGCAGTCGGCGCAGGAAGACCTGGCAAGGAAGCAACAGATGCTGTCAGATCTGGAGGGAAATGTGTCGCAGCAACGACAGTCACTCACCCAATTGAGGGCTGAGCTTGAGGCCAGGAATGCCCGGCTGATGGAACTTGAAGATATGTTGCAGCGGAAAGACCAGCTGATGAATGACCTGCGGCAGACCGTGGCAGATGCATTGCTCGGGTTTGAGGGACAAGGACTTACCGTGACACAGAAGAACGGAAAGGTTTACGTTTCCCTGCAGAATAAACTGCTGTTCAGTTCAGGAAGTACAGTGGTGGATGCCGAAGGCCAGCGGGCGCTGAGGCAGCTGGCAGCAGTGTTGGCCCAAAATCCGGATATCGATATCATGATCGAAGGGCATACCGATGATGTGCCGGTTCGCCGGGGCTCTCTGATGGAAGATAACTGGGATCTCAGCGTCCTCAGGGCGACTTCGATCGTTCGTATACTGCTTGAAGCCCGTAGCATAGAACCGCAAAGGATCACCGTGGCAGGAAGAGGCGAGTATATGCCGGTGGATAATGCCGATACCCCGGAAGCACGTGCGAAAAACAGGCGCACAGAGATCATCCTCTCACCCGACCTGGATGAGCTGTACCGGATCCTGGAGTTGGATTAAGATTTTTTCAGGATAAATCGCTGGTACCAGTGATGGTACTGGACTGCGGCACTGCCAAGTATGAAAAGCGCCACAGGAAGTGCAAATCTTGATGCACCAAGCGGACCGGTGGCAAAGGAGATCGTGCCGATCAGCAGGAGCAGGAAGATCCGAAAATCCAGGTTGTACCTCCTGTTGAATATAAAAAAGACAAAGCCTATCGTCTTCAATACATTGATCATGGCGATGGCAAAAATCCAGAGCAGGATAAAAGTGTTCTGCTCTTTCAGGTAATTCCAGACCTCCTTGACCCCGCCCAGGAACAGCCGGTAGCGGAGTCCCTTTTCACCCATCTCCTGGAGTCCGAAGAAATTGTAAATGTCAAACCTGCCCGGATCAATGAAAAAGCGGATGGATCCTTTGATATGGAAGATCCCGTATTCCAACAAACGGGAGAAAAGGATCTCCTTCGCTGCATCATTGAGGCATTCAGAATATTCGTTGTAATCGGTGTTCTGATCGCACACCTGGTAGATGCTGTCCGTTGTGGCACGTGCAGCGTCGTATCCTTCATCCTGCACCAGGAAATAGAACAGGTTGACATCGATCAGGTTGACATCCTGGATGCTGGAGACATGGAATTTCCCGGTCTTCTGCTGGTTGAAGGATGAAAATATGATGATAAAAATGATGGGTACGAGTCCGGATATCACCAGCAATCTGACTCTATGGCGAAAAAAGAGATAGATAAAGAATCCCAGGTTGACGAATGCGAAAAGGTACAACACCGGCTTGATGAATATCCCCAGGCAAAGCAACAGCTGAAATGCCCACACATACCTGGTGTTTTCGGTTTTAAAATAGGAGAAGAGCATCCATCCGGCGAGCACCAGCGAAAACTGGAACAATGTCTCCGACATCACCAGGTTGGGATAGATGAACTGGGCCGGTATAAACAAGATCAAAAAAACGAAAAACAGGTTTTCGCTTCGGTCTCTTCCGAAGATCTTTAGCATCAGCAACGCGGAGAGGATCGACAAAATGGCCTGCAGGATCATCACCGGCAGCTGACTATCAGTGAAAAGTCGGGAGATCGTCAGGAAGAGCGGATACCCGGGAGGTATTTTCGTATAGAGGTGTATCTCCTCTGCTTCAGAAAGGTCCCCTGCATAGAACACTCCTTCATCAATGAAATTATCTGCAGCCTGCATGTAATCGAACGAGTCCCTGAGATAATAATTCTCCAGGCCAGTCTGCAGCAGCAGGAAAAGGATTTGCAGTACAACAAATACTGCAAGGAAGGGAGTATATTTTTTTATCATTTCAGTAGGGGAGGAGGCGCATGAAAGGCCTTAGATCGTCATGATATCTTCTTCCTTCTCTTCAATTACCTTGTCCACTTTTTCAGAGAATTCATTTGTGATCTCCTGGATATTCTCCTCAGCACGCTTGACATCATCTTCTGAGAGACCAGACTTCTGCATCTGTTTGTATTCGTCATTGGCTTCTCGCCTGGCGTTCCTGATGCTTACCCTGGCATTCTCACCTTCATTTTTTACCTGTTTGACCAGTTGCGACCTGCGCTCCTCAGTAAGGGTAGGAATGATCAGCCTGATCAACTCACCGTTGTTGATGGGCGTAATGCCGACATTGGCCTGCTGGATCGCCTTTTCGATCGGGTCGATCATTTTTTTCTCCCAGGGTTGAATGGCAATGGTTTTGGCATCCGGGGTACTGACATTGGATACCTGGTTAAGCGGTGTCATGACACCATAATAGTCAACCATCACCCCATCCAGGATATGGATATTGGCCTTTCCGGCCCTGATACGCTGGAGTTCTGTTTCAAGGTGCTCGATCGCCTTTTCCATTTTCTCCCTGGCCATTTCAAAGACCAGTTGAACTTCTTCATTCATGGTGGTTGCTTTAAATCAGACCCTAAATTATTTAATTTTTAACGAAAGTGCCAACTTTTTCCCCCGAAATGAGTTTTTTAAGATTGCCTCTCTCGTTCATATTGAAGACAATAACGGGCAATTCGTTCTCTTTGCACATGGCAAACGCGGTCTGGTCGAGGATTCTCAGGTTTTTCTCAATGGCCTCGTCGAATGTCAGGGTTTCGAATTTCTCAGCATCCGGATCCTTTTCAGGATCACTTGTATAGACCCCATCCACGCGTGTGCCCTTCAGCATGACATCCGCGTCGGTTTCAACGGCCCTGAGTGATGCAGCTGTATCGGTAGTAAAAAAGGGATTCCCGGTACCTGCAGAGAAGATCACGATGTGCCCCTCATTCATGGCTTTTACCGCTTTGGCTTTTGAGTAGAATTCACCTACCGGCTCCATTCGAAAAGCAGTGAGCAATGTCGATTTCGCATTTTTGGATTCAAAAGCCGATTGCAGTGCAAGGCCATTGATCACGGTGGCAAGCATGCCCATGTAATCGCCCTTGACCCTGTCAAAGCCCTCTTCAACACCGCTGATTCCCCTGAAGATGTTCCCGCCTCCGATCACGATCCCCACCTGGACACCTGCCTTGCTGATCTCGATGATCTCTTCCACGTAGTCATTCAGACGACGCGGGTCAATTCCGTGTGATCGCCCTGCCATGAGGGCCTCACCGCTTAATTTCAATAGTACACGTTTATACGATGGCATGTTTTAAAATTTTACGAAATATAGGCTAATTTAAGGATTCAAAAAAAAGGGGCGGAAATCAATCCGCCCCTTTCCACCTCAAATAAGGTCATTTTATTTTACAGAGAACCTGATAAAACCGGTTACCTTCAGTTCGGCATCCGCCTGCTTCAGGTACTGTTCAACAGTGAGCTTAGAATCTTTTGTAAATTCCTGGCTCATCAGGGTATTCTCCTTCAGGAATTTCTTCACCATTCCTTCGGCGATCCTGTCTACGATGTTTTCAGGTTTTCCTTCGGCCAGTGCTTTCTCACGACCAATTCTTTTTTCCTGTTCGATGGTCTCAGCCGGCACATCGGCTTCACTTACTGAAACAGGGGACATGGCAGCCACCTGCATGGCGACATCCTTGGCTACCTGCTCGTCGGCTTTCTTGCTGAAACCAACCAGGGTTGCCAGGTTGTTACCAAAATGGTTGTAAGCGATCACATCGGCAGCTTCGATCTTGTCATAAAAGGCAAGTTCAAGTTTTTCACCAATGATACCGGTCTGCTCAGTAACCAGCTCATCGATGGTTTTTCCGTCGATGGAAAGTGCTTTCAGCGCATCCAGATCAGCAGGTTTCTCAGCAATTGCCTTGTCAAGGATTTGCAGTGCAAATTTTACAAAATTCTCGTTCTTGGCAACAAAATCAGTTTCGCAATTGAGTGAGATCAGTGCACCAAAACCGTTTTCAACTTTCGCCTGCACAGTTCCTTCACTTGCTTCACGGTCGGCACGCTTATTTGCAACGGCCATTCCCTTTTTGCGGATGATCTCAACAGCTTTGTCAAAATCTCCTTCAGATTCCTGGAGTGCCTTTTTACAGTCCATCATTCCGGCACCTGTTGCTTTCCTGAGTTTGCTAACGTCTGCAGCTTTAATATCAGCCATTATTCTAGTTTTTTTATCGTTTGATTTATCGTTTTTTTTGTATGGTGAACCGAGGTTTGCCGAGCCCATGAGGCGAAGCCAAATAATGCTTCGTGCCCCATCGCCAGCAAAACTTGCGGGCTGGCCGGGTTTGAATCATTTCCATTTGGAAAGTCTATGCTTTCTTTTCCTCGTCCGGTGAATCTTTAGCGGAGGCAGACTTGTCCTCTTCAGCCTTCTCCTCTTTTTCAGCTTTCGCGGAATCAGCTTTTTTCTCTTCAGCCTTGTCATCCTTTGCCTTGGCGGCGGGCTTCTCCTCGTCTTTTTTCTCTTCGGTTGCTTTCGCAGCAGCAGGTTTGTCCTCCGAAGGTTTAGATGATGCAGCCTTCTCTACCTTGGCAGCCTCTTTCTTTGGCTTTTCAGCTTTGGCAGGTGATTTTGCATCTTCTTTTTTGTCCCTGGCTTCAGCAGCCTTCTTCTCTTTCTTTACTTTCGCGTCGCTGGCTTCTTTCTCCTTCTCCATCTTCCGCTCACTGAGGCCTTCACCCACTGCTTCGCAGATATAATCCATGATCAGGGCAATGGATTTGGAAGCATCATCATTGGCCGGGATGGCAAAGTCGATGTTCCGCGGGTCTGAATTGGTATCCACCATTGCGAAAACGGGGATATTCAGCCTTTTCGCCTCGCGTACAGCGATATATTCCTTGGCAACGTCCACAATGAACATGGCTGCAGGCAACCTGGTCAGATCGGAAATACTACCAAGCATCTTTTCCAACTTTGCCCGCTGACGGCCAATCTGGAGCTTCTCCCTTTTGGAGAGTGTATCGAATGTACCATCTGTGGCCATTTTATCAATGGAGGTCATTTTCTTAACAGCCTTCCTGATGGTCGGGAAATTGGTCAGCATCCCACCGGGCCAGCGCTCGGTCACATATGGCATATTGATCGCTTTGACCTTTTCAGAAACGATGTCCTTGGCCTGCTTTTTTGTGGCTACGAAGAGGATCTTACGTCCCGATTTTGCGATCTGCTTCAATGCGTTGGCAGCTTCTTCAAGCTTGGCCTCCGTCTTGTTCAGGTCGATAATGTGGATCCCGTTCATCTCCTTGAAAATATAAGGAGCCATTGCGGGATTCCATTTTCTTTTCAGGTGACCAAAATGAACACCTGCATCCAATAGTTCGTTGAAACTTGTCTTTGGCATTTTTTTGTTTTTTGCTTAGGCAACCAACAGGTAGTCCGCGAACGAAGTCCTGCCAGTTTCGCTTTGATTAATATGTAATAAGGATTAACGTTTACTGAACTGGAACCTTTTCCGTGCCTTGGGCTGACCTGGCTTTTTCCTTTCCACTGCCCTTGGATCCCTTGTCATAAAACCCTCAGCGCGAAGTTGTGACTTGTATTCTGCGTCGATCTTCACGAGCGCCCTGGCGATCCCGAGACGCAGCGCTTCTGCCTGTCCCTTCATACCGCCACCGGTGAGGTTCACTTTGATGTCGTATTTGTCTTTTAGTTCAAGCAGATTCAGCGGCTGGTCAACCACGTAATGCAGCTGCTCAAACGGGAAGTATTCTTTGTAGTCTTTGTCATTGACGGTGATCTGACCTTTGCCTTCGCTGAGATATACCCTGGCAATAGCTCTTTTCCTTCTTCCTATTGTATTAATGACCTCCATGAATTCTTATTTAATGGTATTTAAATCGATCTTTTTGGGTTGCTGAGCCTCATGCGGATGTTTTTCTCCTACAAACACATGAAGGTTCCTGAATAATTCACTTCCAAGCCTGTTTTTTGGCAACATGCCTTTGATGGACCTTTCAACGACTGCTGTTGGTCTTCTGTTCATCAGGCTCTCAACAGTTTCAGACTTTTGTCCGCCTGGGTATCCCGAGTGACGGATATATTCGCGCTGCTGAGCTTTCAGTCCGGTGAGCTTCACCTTCTCAGCATTGATAATGATCACATTGTCACCACAATCCACATGAGGAGTGAAGCTGGCTTTGTGCTTGCCACGAAGGATCATCGCAACCCTTGCTGCGAGACGACCAAGAATCTGGTCAGTTGCATCCACCACTACCCATTCTTTCTGGACGGTATTCTTATTTGCCGAAACGGTCTTGTAACTTAATGTATCCACGTCTTTTTATTTTTTTTCTCTGATAAATACTATCGCCTAATTTTGTGGTTCGCAAAAATACAAATCTTTTTATTAAATCAATAACATATCAACAAATTATTTCCAAATTTAATAAGGTTCAGATATTCTGCTGATTAGACATTTTTTTCGGGGCTGCTAAAGTACAAATTCTGCGGGTTTTCAACATCCTTTGGTTTTAATTACCTTTACAACGATCAAATCTGCTTGAAGAATGAAAAAAAGCCTCCTCATTTTTACCTGCATCGGTTTCAGCATGAAGCTGTTCGCTCAGGGTCCGGGGTACGACTTTTCTTTCCACCAGATCTTCGATAACAGGGAATATTATTCTGAATATACCGTGCCTGGTACGATTTTCGGCGCAAGGCTGAATGGTGCGGCCGTGTTTGAAGTCGATACGGTACACAGTTTTTATGCCGGACTCAATTATCTGTTTGAGTATGGAAGCCCGGTCCTCCATAACACTCCCTCGGTAAACCTCTATTATCAATACGATACTGAGCACCTTGATATGGCTTTCGGCGCTTTCCCGCGTGCAGGGAGGATCGATCTGCCGGCGGTTTTCCTGAACGACACGCTGGACTATTACCGGCCCAATGTTGAAGGGGCATCCATTGCGCTGCATGGTGACCGGGCCGGGATTACCGGGTTCATCGACTGGACAGGCAGGGTTACGGAAACCACCAGGGAGCGGTTCATGGCCGGACTCATGGGTCGTATGGAGGCAGGAGATCTGTTTGCCGAGTCTGCATTCCTGATGGTGCATGATGCAAAACGCAGCTCCCTGCTGGATACGATTCCGATCCGCGACAATGGCGGATTCTCACTGGCGGCCGGATATGCTATGCAACAGCCCGAACGGGCGATGTCCGTGGTGGTGTCTACTGCACTAATTGCCACGTACAACCGTGTGAGGCCCGGGGATTTTGAATGGGGCAGGGGCCTGCTCACCAATATTGAATTCCGGCATACTATTTTTGAATTCAATGGAGTTTATTATTTTGGCAGCCCGGTAGACCTGTTCTATGGAGATCCGTTTTACAGGTCAGGACATTACGGCAGAATGGATTTTTTTGTTGATCCCTTCAGGCATCCGAAGATCGACTCGAAGATCGGATGGAACCTGCATTTTGTACCGGGAGAAGGCGTATATCATTCACAGCAACTTATAATTGACATCAGGTTTTGAGCAGCAACAACACCATTAATAATAAGATCTTTTTTTACCTGCTATTGCTCCTGGCTGCTGCCTTGCCGCTCTCCATTTTCGCTACCTCCTTCCTCCAGTTTGCACTCCTCCTCAATTGGCTCATTGAGGGGAAGTACCGTGAAAAGTGGCACAGGCTCAGGTCCAATCGTGCTTTCTGGGTCTTCCTGGCATTTATGCTCATACATCTCCTGGGAATGCTCTGGTCATCGGATATCCACTACGGATTGCAGGACCTGAAGATCAAGCTCCCCATCCTGGTCATCCCATTCGTGGTTGTTTCATCACCTGGTCTTCACCTGGAACAGATCCGGAAGATCCTCGCAGCTTTTATCGCCGGATGCCTGGTCGGGTCCATGGCCACAGTGCTTGCACTTCTGAATATCATCGAGGTGGACATGAGCGACTACAGGAACGCATCACTCTTTATCAGCCATATCCGTTTTTCTCTGATGATCGTACTGTCGATCTTCTTTGCGGCCTATATGCTGTTCCGGCGTCCCGCATCAGAACATGGTTTTATAAAATACCTATCCCTGGTCGCACTGGTCTGGTTACCGGTGTTCATGGTGATCCTGCGGTCATTGTCAGGATTGGTGATCATCGGTGTTGTGTTCTTCATCATCACCCTGCTGCTTGTTCGTACCGTCCGCGACCGTGCCGGCCGGTTCATGCTCCTTGTGATGCTCATCACTGTGCCGCTCTTTGCGATCATCTATATCGGGAATTCCATCAACCGCTTTTACTCTTTCGAGCAGGTCGATCCCGATGAACTGGATTCTACGACCATTGAAGGGAACAGGTATATCCACCATGTCAATAACATGGAGACCGAGAACGGGAACTTTGTCTGGTTGTATGTATCCCCAAAAGAGCTGGAACGTGAATGGGGAAAGGTCAGCGAGATACCATATAAAGGCAAAGCAGAAAACGGTGATTTCATCAGGTTCACGTTGATCAGGTATCTCACCTCAAAGGGTCTGCGCAAGGATGCAGTTGGGGTCAGGCAGCTCGACAGCATCGATATTGAAGCGATCGAAAACGGGATCGCCAACCACATTTACCTGAACAGGTTTGCGCTCTACCCACGCATTTACGAGGTGATCTGGGAGTTTGACCGCTACAGGCTGGGATTTAGTCCGAACGACAAATCCCTCGTTCAGCGATACTATTACCTGAAAGCCGGTCTGTATATCGCCTCGGAAAACCTGTTGTACGGGGTGGGGACCGGGGATGTCAGACAGTCTTTTATCAACTATTACGAGCAGAGTGATTCCCCCCTCCGGCTCGAGCGCCGCCGCAGGGCGCACAACCAGTATCTTACGCTGCTGATCGCTTTCGGGATCCCAGGAGCGCTGATCTGCCTGGCTGCATTACTTTTGCCTGTTTTCATGAGGAATTTGTGGAGCTCCTACATGGTGATCATATTTATTCTGACCATGATGATCTCCATGCTCGATGAAGACACCCTGGAGAATACGCCGGGTGCGGTGATGTTCGGATTGTTCTATGCCCTGTTCATATTTGGCCCCTCCTGGAAATGGAGGGCATATGGAAAACAGGATTGAATATTTTCCCGCAAATCATTTACCAATCTTTATCTTTGCAGTAAAATCAACCTGGTATGCAGAAGGAATATCTAAGCAGGGCCGTTGAACTGGCCAGTGAGAATATCGATCAGGGAGGAGGACCCTTCGGTGCAGTGATCGTAAGGAAAGGTGAGGTCATTGCCGAAGCCGCGAACAGGGTGACCCTGGACAATGACCCGACAGCCCACGCAGAGGTGGAGGCCATTCGTAAAGCGGGACGGGCGATCGGTAATTTCGACCTGTCGGATTGCGAGATCTATGCCTCCTGTGAGCCATGCCCCATGTGCCTTGGTGCGATCTATTGGGCCAGGATCCCGGTGGTCTATTATGCTTCAAACCGCAACGAAGCAGAACAGGCCGGGTTCGATGACAGCCTGATTTACGATGAACTGGCAAAGCTGCCGGAGCAACGGACCATAAACATGGAGCGGATCAGGGAAGAAAGTGCTGAAGCCCTTTTCAGCAAGTGGAAGGAGAAAACCGATAAGACCGCTTACTGATGTCTGTTGATCGATTGCCGGCAGATTTTTATATGCAGGATGTGCTCACCGTGGCCCCGGCGCTCCTCGGAAAGACCCTGGTGCGCGTCTTGCCCTCGGGAGAGATATCCAGACATGTGATCTCCGAAACCGAAGCATACAGGGGAGGCGAAGACCTTGCCTGTCATGCCAGCAAGGGGAAGACCCCGCGGACCTCCGTAATGTTTGAACCAGGTGGACGCCTTTATATGTACCTGATATATGGGATGTACTGGATGCTCAATGTTGTCACAGCCAGTGAGGATGTCCCACAGGCAGTGCTTGTCAGGGGACTGAGAGATGTAAGCGGACCGGGCAGGCTCACAAGGAAACTGGAGCTGGACGGTTCTTTTAACCGGGAAAACCTGGTTAGTTCCCCAAGGATTTACCTGGCGGGCAAGGCTCCGATCCCCGAATATACCACGCACCCGCGGATCGGAATCGATTATGCAGGTGAGACATGGAAAAACAAACCCTGGCGGTTTGTAATGAAATCATGAAACTTTCATTTCACGTTTTTTAAGGAATTGAACCTCAAGAGGTCCTTTACATTCAATATATACTTTTATCTTTGTCACGTTCCAAAAAAGAGACCATGAAGAATTTCAGATTCTATAACCTGTTGACCGGCTGGCTTGTATTCCTGGTTGCCGCGATCACCTATATGCTGACCATCGAACCGACCACTTCATTCTGGGACTGTGGCGAATTTATCGCGACTGCCTATAAACTTGAGGTCGGGCATCCACCTGGGGCACCGTTCTTCAATATACTGGGGCGTTTTTTCACGCTTTTTGCAGGTGGAAATGAGCTGGCCGTTGCGAAGACAATGAATGTGCTGTCGGGAATGGCAAGCGCATTTACGATCCTGTTCCTGTTCTGGACCATCACCCACCTGGTACGGAAATTTTATGGGCACAAGGAAAAGTATGATCTCTATGAACTGGTGACCATCCTCGGCGCAGGTGCACTTGGCGCACTGGCCTATACATGGTCCGACACCTTCTGGTTTTCGGCGGTTGAGGCGGAAGTATACGCGTTGTCGTCCCTGTTCACGGCCTTTGTTTTCTGGGCGATGCTGAAATGGGAGAACATCGCTGATGAGCCTTATGCAAATCGCTGGCTGATCCTTATCGCTTTCCTGATGGGAATATCGATCGGTACACACCTGCTGAACCTGCTGGCTATCCCGGCGCTGGTGTTCATCTACTATTTCAGGAAATATAAATTCAGTGTCAACGGCTTCCTGGCTTCGCTGGGTGTGTCCATCCTGTTGCTGGCCTTTATGCTGGAGATCGTCATTGCCGGGGTGCCATTCTTCGCCTCGAAATTTGAACTACTGTTTGTAAACTCATTCGGACTGCCATATTTTACGGGAGTGGCCTTTTACATGGCGCTGCTGTTCGGACTGTTGATCTTCGGGATTATTTATACGCGGAAGAAGCTTGCCGTGATATGGAACACGGTATGGCTGGCCCTTTTCGTGATCATGATCGGGTATTCGTCGTACGCGATGATCGTGATCAGGTCTGTTGCGAACACACCGCTCGATGAGAGCAACCCGGAGACGATATTTTTACTGAAGAGCTACCTGAACCGTGAGCAGTACGGTGACCGGCCGCTGTTCAAGGGAGCCTATTTCAATGCGCGACCTTCGAGCGTTGAAAAGGGCAACCCCACTTATTACCAGGATGAGGGGGAATACAAGGAGCTGGTTAAGGACCGGAAATATGTATATCCCGATGATTTCACCGGACTTTTTCCGCGGATGTGGAGCAGCCAGGCGCAGCATGCACCGGAGTATATGTACTGGGGCAAGTTGAAGGAGTCTGACCTCTACCAGGTGCGTACCGATGCCAACGGTCAGCCCATCGTCGGACGGATGGGGGAGATGCAGTTTGACCGGAATACGCCCAAGGCACCGCCCTCATTTGGTTCCAACATGCATTTCTTCTTCCGCTACCAGGTAGGGTATATGTACCTGCGGTATTTCATGTGGAATTTTGCCGGACGGCAGAACGATATACAGGGCCATGGTGAACTGAACAAGGGGAACTGGCTCAGCGGGATCAATTTTATCGATGAAGCCAGGCTTGGACCACAGGAGAACCTGCCAGATTCGATCAAGGACAACAAGGCCTACAACAGGTATTATATGCTGCCGTTGATATTCGGACTGATCGGGATGATCTTTCATTTCAGGCGGAAACTGGAGGATGCATGGCTTGTTGGCCTGTTGTTCCTGCTCACCGGGTTGGCGATCGTGGTCTACCTGAACCAGTACCCGTTGCAGCCGCGTGAACGGGATTATGCATATGCAGGATCGTTCTATGCCTTTGCCATCTGGATCGGACTCGGCGTGGTGGCCATCATCGAGGAGATCAGGAAGCGGACACGGTCGGTGGTCCTGCCAATTGCGGTCGTACTGATCTCGCTGATTGCTGTGCCCGGATTGATGGCTTCGGAGAACTGGGACGACCATGACCGTTCGGACCGCTATACGGCACGTGCTTTTGCACGGAATTACCTGAACTCATGTGATGAGAATGCCATCATCTTCACCAACGGGGACAACGATACCTTCCCGCTCTGGTACATCCAGGAAGTGGAAGGCTTCCGGACCGATGTGCGGGTGGTGAACCTGAGCTACCTGACGGCAGACTGGTACATCGAACAGATGACCTACAAGTTCTACGAATCGGACCCTCTGCCGCTGAGTCTGACCAAAGACCAGTACCGACAGGGGACACGCGATTATGCCTACCTGGTACAAACAGCAACGGCGCTGATCCGTCAGAAGTACAAGGCCAACGAAGAGAAATACCGGGAAGAGGTATACAGACTGTACGCTGCAGCCGAGGTGCTGGTTGGCAGTTCAAGTCTGCCTGAAAGCCATCCGAAAGATTACCGCTCGTTCACGGACCTGGCGGACAATATGGATCCATTCCGACTCTATTCATACCTGCGCGCATTCATCAACGATGACGTGGCAGAGCGAATCGGGATCGACAAGGAGGCAACACAGGCTTTGATCGGTGACCTGGAAAGTCTCATCCGGACCATCGATGGCGATTATGTAAATCTGGATGACGCCATCGAATTCCTGGCGACCGATGATCCGCGTTTCAGGGACAACAGGTTTTTTATTCCGGCAAGTAAGTTCATCCTGCCGGTTGATTCAGCAAAGCTTGGTGAAAAGGTGATGACCGACCTGGTAAAGGAGAATCTTGTGGATGAGTTGCGGTTCCGGGTAGGTGAGGATGTGATCTATAAAAACTCCATTGCCCAGCTGGACATGATTGCGCATAATGAATGGGAACGACCCATCTATTTTTCCAATACCGTGTCGAATGACAACTTCCTGAATCTCGAGGATGCATTTGTGCAGGAGGGACTGGCCTACAGGATCGCACCGGTGAATGTGAAGGACCCGGTCTCCTTCGGCATGGTTGACACCGAGCGCATGTACCAGCGCCTCGTGGAGGAGTTTGAATGGGGTGGACTGGACAGCCCGGAGATCTACATGGACGAGAACAATGTCAGGATGACCATTAAGTACCGCTACTCCTTTGCTGTACTGGCACGGGCATTCTCCGACGAGGGAAACAATGAGAAGGCGGTCGAAGTGCTGGATTACTGCATGGCGCACATGCCCCATGAGCTGATCCCGTTCAATTTCTCTGTCGTACCGCTGATCCAGGGGTACTATATTGCCAACGCAATGGACAAGGCGGTGGCGTACACGGAGGAGATGGAAGAGATCACGCGTCGAGAGCTCAATTACCTCACCGGGGTGATTCGTGCGAAGCCGGAGAAGGCTGCGAAAATGCAGAACGACTTCCTCCAGCTGATACGTGACATGAACACACTGGCAAGTGTTGCGGCAGATTATGGTGAGGATGAGCTGGCTGGCCGACTCCAGGCACTCGTGGATGAAAATATTCCTGTATTTGAGCAATTCTTCCGTCCCTGATGATCATTGCAAGGATACCACGGATCCTGAGCCGGGCCTTTCGTTCGCTTACGTGGGAGTTGCCGGCTTCAGGGAACCAGGTATACCTGACCTTTGATGATGGCCCCACTCCCGAAGTGACCGGGTGGGTGCTGGACCTGCTGTCTGCCAGGGGAATCAAGGCGACCTTTTTCTGCCTGGGAAACAACGTGGAACAGCACACTGAGATCTTTGGGCGGATCCTGGAGGAGGGGCATGCTGTCGGCAACCACTCCTATTCCCATAAAAAAGGATTCAGGTGCAGTGTTTCGGGGTACGTGGAAGATGTGGAGAGGGCGGCCGGACTGATCGACTCCAAACTGTTTCGTCCGCCATACGGACGTATTCTGCCTGCGCAGGTGCGGGCGATCAAAAAACGTTTCAGGATCATCATGTGGACCGTGCTGAGTGTGGATTACAATGCCTCATTGCCAGGCGAAAAGGTGGTAAAGAACGTGACCGCCAATGTACGGCCGGGATCGATCATCGTGTTCCATGATTCGGTCAAGGCGAGTAAAAACCTTTACTACGCACTTCCGAAGGTCGTGGATTTCCTGCTTGAGAACGGTTATTCCCCGGTTGCGATTCCTAGTTAACTGATTTAACTGGTTCAAAAAAGGAATGGCTCCAGGTGGATCCAGGCGATCAGCAGCAGCCAGATCCAGATCATCAGGTTGTGGACCCAGTGGTTTCTTCTCCTGTGAAAGAAGTTGGAGAATAGAAAGGAGAGCGGTATTGCCAGCATGATCATCATTTCCGACCGAAACCCCGATGCAAATACATAAAAGAGCAGGCAGTAGACAAACAGCACGAACATTACCTGGTAAAGTTTCCGGATGATGATCTTCCTGAACTGAAACCGGCTCAGCAGGTAGCCACTTGAAATGAGCACCAGGAACAGCAGGTAGCCGAACATGACCATCAATGGCAGTTCAGGTATTGTGAATTCCCTCAGGGAGAAGGTCCAGTTGTTCTGCAATGTCGTCATCATCAGCTCCAGATCGTCCAGGAATACCCAATACCATGTAAACAGGAACAATGCCATCATCATCAGTACAAGCACCGGGTTGATGATGCCTCTCCATTTGAGCGGACGGATCATAGACGCCGTGATCCAGAGGAACGGTATGAAAAGCAATGTCTTCAGGTAGAATAGGCTGCCCAGTGCCAGCAGGAGGGAGGCATTGAAAAGCGCCATCGGTTCTGCCCGGTGTTCCTCCCCGCGGATCAGGATCAGCAGAGCTGCCACCAGGGCCAGGCTGGCAATAAGAAGGGGGCTGACCTGCAGGGCAGGGGGGTAGGCCGCAGCGATCATGAAAAAGAAAGCGGCAGGCATGTAGGATCGGTCCTCCAGCAGGAAATGAACCACATTGAGCCTGACCAGCAGGAACATGACCATGGTGAAAAGGAGCATGCTGACCAGCAGTCTGGGTATCGGCAGTCCGGCCAATCCACCAAAAACCAGGTCGTACAGCGGCATTCCTTCCTGAAGAGGTTGTTCCGGCAAGCTGATAAAAGACGGCAACCATACCAGGACCATGAGGATTCCTGTGAAAATGACGCCCGGGGCGCGGTTATTTTTAAGCAGCTGCAGCATAAAGGTCAACTAGAGGTCGAACCCGATATCTTTCCGGTAATTTTTATTTTCGAAATCGATCTTTTCGGCGTTGGCGTATGATTTTTTGAGGGCATCTTTCATATTGCTGCCGAAGGAGCTTACTGCGATCACGCGACCACCGCTGGTGACCACATCACTGTCCGACAGCTTCGTGCCGGCATGAAAAGCGATGCTTTCATTTACATCTTCCAGGCCGGTGATCTTTTTACCCTTCTCGTAGCTCCCCGGGTAACCGCCGGAGACAAGCATCACGGTGGTGGCAGTGCGCTCGTCGATCTCGATCTTTACATCTTTCAGCCGCTCTTCTGCGACAGCTTCAAGCAGTTCAACAAAATCGGTTTTGATACGCGGAAGTACCACTTCAGCTTCAGGGTCACCCATCCTTACGTTATACTCGATCACATAGGGGTCACCACCCACATTGATCAGCCCGAAAAAGATAAATCCCTTGTAGAGAATGTCCTGTCGGTTCAAACCATTGATCGTTGGTTTGATGATCCGTGATTCCACCTTTTTCATGAATGCCACGTCGGCAAAGGGAACCGGGGATACAGCGCCCATTCCGCCCGTGTTGAGGCCCGTGTCGCCTTCACCGATACGTTTGTAATCCTTGGCTTCAGGCAGGATGACATATCCCTCTCCGTCGGTGAGGACGAAGACTGATAATTCAACACCATCGAGGAACTCTTCCACAACCACCTTGCTGGAAGCAGCGCCGAACTTCCCGCCGATCATGTTTGCAAGTTCCTGCTTTGCTTCATCGAGGTTGTCGAGGATCAGCACTCCTTTACCGGCTGCCAGTCCGTCTGCCTTTAGTACATAAGGCGGTTTCACTTTTTCCAGGTATTTCTGTCCTTCCGAGAGGGTATAATCGAAGAAGGTGCGGAATTCTGCAGTGGGAATCTCGAACCGTTGCATAAATATTTTCGCAAAGTCCTTGCTCCCTTCCAGTTGTGCACCCGCTTTTGTGGGTCCGATCACAGGGATATTCTTCAGCCCGGGATCCTGCAGGAAGAAGTCATGCACACCTGCCACGAGTGGAGCCTCAGGTCCGACCAGCACCATTTTGATATCATTTTCCAGCACTGCTTTTTTGACTGCGTCGAAGTCTTCGGCGGAGATGGGGAGGTTGGTGCCGAGGGTGGCGGTGCCTGCGTTTCCTGGTGCAATAAAGAGTTTGTCGCATTTTGGGCTTTGTGCGATCTTCCATGCCAGGGCGTGCTCACGGCCGCCTGCTCCGAGGATAAGGATGTTCATGATGGTGGACTTTAGGTTACAGGTGCGAAGATAGGAAAAATATAGGCGTTAGGTATCACGTATTAGGCGTCAGGGGTGGGAGGTATCAGGTATCAGGTGTTAGGTATCAGGAAAATTACGTTAGATAATCAGTATCTGAGATAAAACATTGTTGAGTTGATACCAGTACCATCCAGGATACTGATAATATAGAGTCCGTCTGCCAGGTGCTCCGGATGAATTTGTCCTTTTGAAATTAAAAGCAAGCGGCTGTAATGATTTAAATTCCTGTTCAGAATTTGTAGTAAACAGAATCTATACACCAGTCATGACTTGTTCATCTGAAAGGAGCTATAAATATTCCGTTCACTTGTTTCCAGGACCACGAAATAACTTCTTGTAGACATTCAAATGACGGCGAATCCAGGCGGAAGAGGATAGTTTCCTAATCATTTCTTTCCGGGCATTTTTATTTATAATTGTTTTCGCAATCTTTGGGAGATAGACCCCAAAAATGAGTCGAACAACTTTGTAAATGAAGCTGAAGAACCTGGTCTTGTAATTCAATTTTGCCCGAAGAAGAAATAACTTGCTGGAATCTTTCATGATTGCCGGAGTACACAGACGCTCTATATCCAGGGTCTTCCCGGTGAGATGCAAATAAGATGCAAAGGAATTCTGCCTACCCGGCAAGGTTTGCAATGCTTCATCGGGATCAACGTGTTGACTGATCAGTGCCACATCATACATATACCTCAGAAATGTGTGAGCCATAAAATGGGCATGGTGTTCCAGCTGAACATGTATGAAAGTGTGTTGCAGTGCATGTTGCCATGACATAGTTCGGAACAGACCGTTCGGGGAGTATATGGTATTAGTTGCGACCTGATCAGTATTCAAAAGATGCCGGAACCCGGGTTTTACCGGTTCCCAGTGTAATTCAAAGGAAATCAGCGAGCCAGGCTTAAATATTCTCGGGAAATGTTTCAGGTCAGGAATCTTTTCCTGGTCGAGCTCTTTAAGGTGAGTATACCCCTTTTCGCTGAGCAATTGAACTGCCGGCCTGAGTTGATCGAAATGCACCAGCAGGTCCGCATCAGCCATGAGCCTGTCACCCGTATCTTTATACATGTTCTGTAAAAGGGATCCGATTCCCTTCGTGAAGATCGGTTCGATCCCTCCGTTTTTCAGGATCGAATTTATCTCCCCGCAGAGGTGCATCATTTCTTCATTTCGACTATAATTCAGCAGATAGATCTTTTCCAGTTCAGCTGATACTTCACCGGGAATATGACCGAGCAGATCATGATCACGGTAGATCCTGAAAATTGTCTGCAGCACCAGGTGACTGCTGGCCATCATCAGGAACTTCTTCCAGGGGATCCTTCCAGAATCCAGTTCAGCAACCAGTGACTTTTTCCTGTCCGGATGAAAATCAAGGGCAAGGGAGTTGCAGAGGAACCGATACAATTGGAGCCTTTTCATTCCCCACAAAGCTAAGGATTCTCACGGAATAGTGTTTCGACCCTTGTCATAGCCTTGTTGGTATCTGAGTAGATCAGTTCGTAATATTCAAGATCAGTGAACCAGTCAAAGAAATCACGGGCCGCTTCGGCGGTTCCTTTCATCCATGCATTCTGATGAAATCTTCGGAATGCTTCAAAGTCGGATAGTTCCCGGATGGATAATTCTGTCTCTTTTTCATAGCGAATAAAGATAAGATACTTTGCCTGAACAGGTTTTTGAGGCTCATTTGTTTCATGCAAAGGCGGAATAAATGCCATTCTGCGCTTCCCGATTTGATGAAGATACTTTTTTTGAATATCTGGTGTGTTAAGCATATCTGCCACTGTTTTCAATGCTCCTTTCTTTATCGAAAGAGCCGTGGGAACAGGGTAGATCTTCAAAGAATTGTGTTCCAGGAAGACCATGTCATCTGCAAGGGTCCGGAAGCTCCTGCTTTGCAATACAGCAGCGATCGTGCTTTTGCCTGATCCGCTGGGAGATGTGAATATCGCTGCCTTTCCTTCTTTTTCGACAGCGGAGCCATGAATCCAGGTGAGCCATTTATCTGGATTTACTCGATGTACAATCTGCATCAAGCAGGTAATGAACCCATGTTTCAGTTCCGCAATCGTATTATAATAAATAGGCTCCACATCATTTTGGATCAAAAAGAATCCCTCTTTCGAGGCGCATAGTTTAATACCAGCTTCTACATTATCGATATCGGCGGAATCCTCGAGATGCGCAATAGGCGGGTGGAAATAGGATTCCAGCTTCGGGTGGAGGAAACTGACCCGGATCGACCTTTTTTTTATTTTGTAATTCCGTATGCGAGGTTCTCCAATGCAATCAAAATATTTTGGTGAGGAATCCTTTTGATCATAAGGTTGGGTAAGCTGATCGACCCATTCTGCAACCTCGTTGATAAAGCGCTTTGCCTCTGCGGCTGACAGGCCGTATTTTTTCTCAATTCTGCTTCGTATCTTTTTCTTGCTTTTTCCTTTCTCCCGCCACTTGAAGACTTTGTATGCAGGTTTTTCAAAGGCGACCCATTGGTTGGTCCCTTCGAACCAGACCACATGTTTGCCGGAGAGGCGCCGATCCAGTCTGTTTTGCGAGGTCATGATTCTTCTACCTGGTATTTGGTTTCGGAGAATGGAGAGTATAAATAAAAAAAACAGGGAAACATGGAGATATGTATCCCTGTAAAATATGTCAGTTCAAGGCCAGTCTTACCATTCCCATTCGGGAGGTAAACTTGGATCCTGGGCTTTTGCTGGGTTGCTTAAAAGGAACATCATCGATCCTGCGGTAAAGGCACCCATTCCCAATTTCTTCAATGCGGCCTTGCGGCTCATCTTGTCCTTCTCACTAATTTTGTTGGTTTCCTTTTTCATCATCAAATAGCTAAGTCCGTTTCTGTTATTATTTGAGCAGGAATTTTTCAGAGTGGAACTGTGTACCATCTTCCAGCCTGATAATATAGATTCCGTCTTTCAGATACTGTAGGTTGATTTCATATTCTGTTCCGGGGTCAAGCTGCACTTTAGTGTGCATTTTACCCATCAGGTCGTAGACAGCAGCAGTGCCGGAATGTTCGATCAATCCTCTCAGGTATACCACCTTATCTTTTGCAAAGATATTAAAATTACTCAGATCAGTCAATTCAACGCCCACAGCCTGTATGTCAAAGGTGTGCAGATAAAACCTGCCATATCCACTTGTCTCTGCTTGTATGTCCACCGTATATGAAGCCGAAGGCGGCTCTAGGTCGATGAATTTATCCAGTTGCCGATCTTCAAATATCACATGGGTTCCCGGAGGCAGATCCAGTGTTTCTACAGAAAATGTGACTTCTCCACCTTCTGCATAATACATGCCAATTGGTACAGATATACTTTCAATATGATCTGTCGGCAATGCTTGTATTTCAAAATCCACTCCATTGTCTTCAATCAGCTGGCTATAGATCAAAAAGTCAACCCCTCCCTTGAATTTCCCCAGGTCTTTGCCGGGATCCAGTCCGTTGGTCGATTCACTGGAGTATAATCTTAAGATGGCCCTGTCTTGTTCATCCTCAGTGGATCCAAATAACTTAATTTGTCCGAAAGGGCTCACCAATGATTTCTTGTAAAATCCTTCAGATTGATGAATCTGTGCAGAGGATGTAAAACCAAATGTTCCACCACCAGTCTCTGCTTTTACAAAAAAGCCCTGGCCTGATGATAAGCTTCCCCCAGTAACTGACACATAATTTATTCCGTTATACACATACAAGCCCTCATAACTATCCATCAATATTCCTGAATTTGCTGAAATTATAGTGGAAACATTAATTGAGGAAGTATAGGGATTCCCTATTGCATTCCAGGCAAGTGCATCTTCTGTATTAGCAATTGAAATGGATTGATTCCCGGTATTGATGGATCCTGTAAAAGTCACTGGAGCAGCATTCACAATTCCGGCGAGGTATCCTTTAGCGATTGTCATATTAGAGGTAGGTGTTCCCGAAACCGGAAAAAATGGAACATTCCACTGGTTTATTGACTCATTATAATCCGTCATTGCATATTGCGTATTCGCATTGTTCGGATCAATATTATTGGTTGTGATAAAGGTGTTGATCTGTTGGTCGGATACCGGGGACGAAATGATGTGGAAACGGGAACCCTGCATATATCTTTCAATGTCAAGATCACCGGTAACTGTTCCTTCTGCAATCAGAGAAGCAGTGGAAGGAGCATCGGATTGTACTGTAAATGTTCCATTGTTTGAAAGCGCTCCATAAACAGTGGCATACTTCCCAGGAGTAAGTTCTACGGAAGCGCCGCTGCTAACAGTAAGTTGTTCAAAATCAAATACTGCAATGGATGTGCCATCAATGGATTGAGTCCCTGTTCCGGAAAAAATCATTTCACCATTTGTTCCTGCACTTAGGATAAGCTTGCCGGAGGCATTATTTGTTAAATCACCTGTAATCTCAAAAATGGGGGTATTGGAAGTATTAAACTCAATATTCCCGGAACCTTCATTTATATATTCGCCTTCAACAAAAAACGTCCCGTCCTCGATAAAGATGGTACTCCCATTTCTTATTATCTGCCCCATCAATGCAGAGGACAAAAAGATACATGCAAGAAATATATATATTTTCTTAAAACCTCTCATATTCATTATGTTTATTCCATTGAATCAAGGATAGCAGCACATTGTTGAATGAATAGTTTTTTATCCAATTATAAGGCTTTTGTCATTACTGTGTAAAACCAGTCAGTTCCATCCGATTCTATAATATATAACAGTCCCGATCCATCGCTATCCTTGATCACTACCCTGTAACCAGCGCCGGCTGTTCCTGGATCGGTACCAGTAGCTGAATCAATTTCAGCATCAGTTGGAGTCCCGTCAGTAAGTGATGCGGAAATTTGTGTTTGTTTTATCTCACCACTGACATTTAACAAAGTGTTTGATTCGTCCCAGGTAAAATTGCTTGAGGAGGACAGCGCTGAAGTTCCATTCCCGTATAGGATCTGGTTTGCTGTAAAACTCGTAGCGCCCGTACCACCATTTGGAACTGACAATTGATCTCCTGCCAGTGCAACAAAAAAGTTTGCATCAGTAATAAAATCCTCAACAGCTACTAAACCTAGGCCAAGATTTGATCTTGCGTCTGTTGGATTGGATGCTCCTGTACCTCCATTTGTTACTCCCAGATCAGTCCCAAGCCAATTAGTGTTATTTACTTCATCTAATACTGCCATGTCACCTAAACCAAGGTTTAATCTAGCATCTTCGGCTGTATTTGCACCTGTTCCACCACGTGCAATCTCTAATGTTGTAAAAGCAGAAATACTCTGCCATGAAGATCCATCGTATATGCGGAATTCATTAACAGATGTATTATAATACATCATTCCTGCTAAATCGGTAAGAAGTGTTTCTTGGATATTGTTTAGACGGGGCAACCTAAAAACGCCAGGCGGGGAGCTTGGGCTAGTTACATCAAGTATAACATTTGCTGCAGGTGCAGCGGCAGAGCCAACATTTACAGCACCATCAAAATAAATATCAGACCCGGTAGTTGTCCACTGACTACCTTCCTTATCATTAAATGTATTCCAATCGGTTGAACTT
>CAKZNC010000190.1 GCA_937129385.1 uncultured Bacteroidota bacterium | reverse complement strand
ATTACGGGATGTCAGCAGGAGCCACTTTTGAAGGATTTGACCTGTTGATCAGGTTCCTCGGTGCTTACAATGCAACCAGGCGGATCAGTCCGCCACTGTTCTGGTCTGACAATATTTACGCACCTGTGTCGATCCTTGAAGATACGTGGTCGCCACAATATAATAATGTAGATCCCACACACCCGGCTTTAGCTATGAGCGCAAAGGCATATACTCCAAAGGGACAGTGGGTGCAGCACGACGGATCCTTTTTAAGGTTGCAATCCATTCAGATTGGCTATACACTTCCAAGCCGGATTACAGATAAGGTGAAGATGAGAAATGTCAAGATCTATGCAAATGGAAGAAACCTCTTCCTCTGGACAAAGATGCCGAATGACGGAGTAGGGATGGATGATCCGGGTAAGAACTATCCAACCAAGAAGCAGATCAATTTCGGTCTCAATATTCAATTTTAATAACCTGTGAAAAACAACATAATATGATACGGAAATTATTTCAAACAAGTCTGTTTTTCATCGCCCTGATGATCTTCACGGGATGCGAGGACTACCTGAATATTCCCCCGGTGGCTGAAATATCAGAAGAACAGGTTTTCGGCACCTATGAATCCTTCCAGGGATTCCAGGACAAACTGATCCGGAACCTGGTTGATTATAACAGGCATGGTGCCAGGGTCACACACTCCATCGGGGGTGAAGCTTTATCCCCGAGCGGACAGTCGGTATACAACGGCAATATCGGCAACTATTATTATCTCCTTACCAACAGGGGAATATATGCAATCGCTGAACTGGAAGCCTTCAAGGCAGGCCTTTACTCCCATATGTGGGAAAACTGCCGGATCGCAAATCTATGCCTTGAAAAGCTTGAATCCGGACTCCTCGTTGAGGCCACGCAGAATCAGCGGGATTGGCTAAGAGGACAGGCGCTCTTTTTCAGGGCCTACTATCATTACGAATTTGTACGCTCATTCGGAACGATTCCCTATGTGGATACGGTATTCTCGGCAGAAGACCAGAATATGAAGCGGCACTGGACCTACGAAAAGAACGGAACAACATACAAGGATGTCCAGGCTGTGTTTGAGCGCATTGTTGAAGACCTGGATGAGGCTTCGGAGCTTCTTCCCGATGTATGGCCCTCTCCCAACATTAACTGGGGCCGGCCAACAAGTGTTGCTGCACTTGGATTCAAAGCAAAGGCACTCCAGTTTTCAGCGAGTCCCCTGTTCAATGAGCAGGCGACAGGTGTGCTGGAGTACAACCAGGAACTTCTCGACAGGTGCGCGGTGGCATGCCAGGAGGCGATCGACCTTGCCATCAGCCTGAAAGGGACTCAACCCGCCGGGATGCCTGAGGTGAATGCCGACGGTCTCACGGAATTTGCAGATTTCAGAACGGTATTTGCAACATTCGACGGCACCCAGCCCGGCACACCGGAAGTGTTGTTCCACAGACCGGTGGATATCTACGGGGCAAATGTGGTGCGCCAGTCTGAAGCAAGGAACTACAGTGTGCGACAGCTTACGGGACAGAAAGCGGCACAGGGATCGCAGATGTATCTTGATAAATTTGAGATGAAGGATGGCTCCCGCTACCAGCTGGCCTATGATACCGATCCGGTCAGGAGATGGGATGACCGCGACAACAGGTTTGATTTTACCTTTTATGTACACGGGGATGTGATTGATGACATCACCCTTGATCTTTCCACAGCGCAGCTTACAGCTGATGGTGCATTGAACAGCAATGCAATCAGGAAATTTATGGAGGACGGGGTAACCAAGAACAATGTGGGTGAGGCCACTTATTCGACCCCGCTGCTCCGGCTGGCAGATATTTACCTGACCTATGCAGAGGCAGTGTTCGAAAGCACGGGAAGTTATACAGTCGTCCCTGCCGGGCTTAAATTGTCAGCTGAAGATGCAGTGAATGTTGTGCGGCGCCGCGCGGGCCAGCCCGATGTTGCCGATGTACTGGCTTTTTATGATGGCAATGCCCAGCCGGGATCCTGCGAACTGGACTCAGATCCGGCCTTCCGGTTGCTTTACAGGAACGAGCGCGCCGTTGAGCTGGCGTATGAAGGGGTTTACTGGTTCGACATTCGCAGGTGGAAAAGAGCGCACCTGAAGGATGGCGTCCAGATCACGGCGTTGAATTTTGACCTGGTCGGAGATACCCAGGAGATAGATAACGCAACAGTGAAGCGTGTTGATAAGCAGGGGTTTGTTTTCAAGGATGCCCACTACTGGATGCTATTTGAAACCAGCCTGACGAGATTTACATATGACTGGGAACAAAATCCGGGGTGGTAAACAATCATAACAAATCTTCAATCTTATGATGATGATTAAAAAAACAACAATACGACTGATTTGCCTGATAATGCTCGGTTCATTATCGCAAATGAATATCGCACAGACCACTACAGAATCAACACCGGGTGATAGCGATCCTGCCCGGCTTGACCTGAACCAAAAGGAAGAGGTGGATCTCGTGTTTCGCAGAACCTCAGCTGAAAATATGACTGGTTCCATCGTGGTTATTGACGTGGAGAAGGAATTGCAGCGGGACCAGACACTCAGCCTGGGGGCATTAATAAACGGGAAAGTACCTGGACTCTTTGGTGCATATAATACATGGGGAACAGGGAACGCGGTGATCCTGGTGGACGGGATACCGCAGGGTGATTTCTACCTCAGTACTTTAAATATGCTGGAAATTGAAACTGTGGTCATCCTCAAGGATGCCCTTTCAAAAGCCATGTATGGGGCACAGGGTGACCAGGGGGTGATCCTGGTGAATACGAAACGAGGCAATGCCGGTAGTCATCACATCCGCGTCTTCGGTGAATTTGGAGGAGCACAGCCCAGGGCCATGCCCTCCTACCTGGGTGCAGCCGATTATATGGTGAAGTATAACCAGGCACAGCTGAATGACGGCATCGGGCCATCATCAGTGAGGTATACTGATGAAGCCATAGCAGCGACCCGCAACGGGACCAATCCTGCACGCTATCCTGATAATCGGTTTATGACCAATGACTATATCCGGGATTATACAACCGGAGCCAATGTCTTTGCCGACGTCCGCGGGGGAAATGAAAACACTACCTACTATGTGAATTCAGGCTGGAGTCAGAGTACAGGGTGGCTGAATACCCCGCAGCGGGATATCACCAACAGGATGAATTTCAGGGGAAACCTGGACTTCCGGATTAATGAATACATGAACATGAGCCTGGATGCAACTGCAAGATTGTCACAGAACACAAGACCCAATGCAGGCAACATCTGGTCCATCATTAACAACGAGCTTCCCAACAACTATCCCATGTTGTGGGATCCGAATATCATTGGCAATGATTCCATCCGGAACGGTGTACTTGAAAATGCAAAACTTGTGGACGGACAGCTGCTTGGGGGGAATTCAACTTACCTCGATAATATCTACGGAACATTTTATAAGAACGGGAATATCAAATATATGCAGCGTGATGTCCAGTTCAGCGGAAAACTCAACCTGGACCTGAGTTTTATTGCCGAAGGGCTTTCCGGCAGCGTTTACGGGGGCATGAACTTCTTTAACACACTTTTTGCCACTCAAAGTGCTGAGTTTGCCGTTTATGAGCCATTCTTCAACAGTTCCAGCGGAGCGGTGGATTCAGTAAGGATCCATGGAACAGATGTTGCACCGAATAAGTACAATGTCAGGTCAGGGAATTCAGATTTTTTCAGACGTGTTTCCTACTATGGAACCCTGAATTACAACCGGACATTTGACGAACATAAGGTATCCGCCACTGCTGTTGTTTATAATAATCTGCTTACACAGGCCGATGAGATACAACGTGATGTCCTGTTTCATACCGGGGTCTACGGGAACTATTCCTACCTTGACAAATACACTGCTGAGGCAGCTCTTATGGGCGTGGGGAGCAGGAAACTTGCCCCGGGGAATCGTCTTGAGCTGGCACCTTCAATCGGCGTGGGATGGATCCTCTCCAAGGAAGATTTTCTGTCAGACATTACCTTGATTGACTACCTGAAAGTAAAGTCAACATTCGGGATTACTAAAAATGATCACTGGGATGATTACTTCCTTTACAAGAGTACATTTGTCCGTGGTGGCAGTTTCGATTACCAGAACGGGATCGCACGGAACGGGGAGACGGTGCTGACCTCAGCCCCCAATGATATTTCTCTTCAGAAGAGAAGGGATTTTACATTTGGGTTTGATGCATTGCTGCTGGACAGATCGGTAAGTGTCAGCCTGGCATATTTTAACAGTGCTGCAGTGGGCAATATTACCCGCATGTCCAGTACCTTCCCGCAAATCCTCGGATTTGAACACCTGGTGTATGAAAATTACAACAGCGACCGGAATCATGGGGCAGACCTCGGACTGGAATACTTGTTCAGGGCAAATGATGACCTGACGATCTCGGCTGGGACCAATATGCTTTTCGTTTCACCAAAGATCATACGCAGGGAGGAGCCTTTTTACGAGGGTGAGGACAAGGAGCTGATGCGGGAAGGAACCGCCACTGATGCCATGTGGGGACTCAGCTCTGACGGATTGTACACGGAGGATGATTTCAATCCTGACGGTACGCTTGCAGACGGCTTGCCCGAACCTACATTCGGCGCAGTTTTCCCTGGCGATATCAAGTATCTTGATCAAAACAGCGATGGTGTCATCGATCAGCTTGATAACCGCATCATTGGACACAGCACACGACTTCAGTACAGCCTGCATCTGGATGTCCAGTTCAGGAATTTTGAGCTTTATGTTCTGGGAATCGGTCAGTTAGGAGATTACGACTACCGGTCGGGCAGCTATTTCCGCGTCTTTGGGAACAACAAGTACTCGGTCATGGCAAATGAAGCATACGGACCCGGTAACGAGGACCCCAACGCACTTCATCCACGACTTACCACGACGGATGCCAATCACAATGACCGGTCTTCCGACTACTGGATCTTCCAGGACAATTCCTTCAGGATATCAACACTGCAGCTTACATATCATATCAACATGACCGGCAATGATTCTTTCATAAGGGATTCGAGGATCTATCTCAGGGCAAATAACCTGGTTGTCTTCAGTAAAAACAGCGAATTTACTGAGATCAATCCTGGTGGGTCTCCAAGGACAGCCGGTATCTCGGCAGGATTGATCACCACTTTTTAATCTTAAATATCAGGAAGATGAAAATATTAAAGTATAATATACTGGCACTGATCGCACTCCTCGGGATCTGCAACAGCTGTGAACTGCTGGAGCCAGAGAATGAGAATATTTATGATATGGAGGACATCAAATCGGTGATGACCTTTACAGAGGGATTTCTCATGAATGCTTATCGCAACTTACCAACCGAGCATCGGAACTTCAGCTTATCCTATGCTTCCGACGATGCGGTGAATAATGATCCTTCGAGCAGTATCAAAACAGTGATTTCGGGGGGATGGACCTCCAGCAGCAATCCTTTCAGTGAATGGAATCGTAACTATGAAAGTATCTTTTACATCAATACATTCCTTGAAAACATGGATGAGATCGAGTGGTACTGGCAAAATGAGACCACCGATTCACTGTTTGCTGTTAAGCTCAAAGGTGAGGCGTACGCCCTGCGTGCGTGGAACTATTTCCATTTGCTCCAGGCCCACGCTGGCAAAGGTGCGAACGGGGAAATGCTCGGTGTACCCATTGTGGACAGGGTGCTGGATGCAACAAATTCCTCAGATTACCAGGTGCCGCGTTCAAGCTTCCCTGACCTGGTTGAATTTATTATTACAGATTGCGACCGCGCGATCAATCTCTTGCCCACACGCTGGCGGGATGTTGATGATGAGGTGATCGACCAGGCCATGGGAGCAAGGAATGCAAACCGAATCAATGATATTGTTGCCAGGTTTATCAAGGCCAAAACATTGCTGTATGCCGCAAGCCCTGCCTTCTCCGACGGAACCTATTCTTACCAGGTCGCTGCTGAGGCGGCTGCCAACGTGATGGTTGTAAATTATGGGCTGCAGACGGTTAATGCTTCAAGCAATTCACTCCTGGATTTCTACAACAATCCGCTTGTTGCAAGTTACCAGAAACAGCATCGCGAAGTGCTCTGGTACTCCTCCAGGGAGGCTGAAGGACAACGCTGGGAGGAGGAGAACTACCCACCTTCCCTGTACGGAAGAGGACTTACAAATCCGACGCAGGACCTGGTCAATGCATTTCCCATGGCGGATGGGAGTCCGACACCTCTGAGTAAGATCAATTCAAGTGATCCCTATTCTGGTAGGGATCCCCGGCTGGAAAAGTACATCTTCTTCGACGGGTCACAGTTCGACCAGGGCGACGAGACCGTTACCATCAATACCCGCGCCGGCAGTCAGGATGCAGTCGGAAGTACCAATAACTACGCCACCAAAACAGGATACTATCTAAGGAAATTCATGAATACTGACAATGTTGATCTCGATCCTACGGTCAACTCTCCAGGCATGCATTATTATACCTATGTCAGGTATTCCGATGTACTGCTGATGTTTGCCGAGGCCGCCAATGAAGCTGTCGGACCGGATGGGAGCATTGGAGGATTTTCAGCGCGTGAAGTGATGAATGCCTTGAGAGAGCGAGTCGGGATCACCTCCACAGCATATGTGAATGGACTGGATCAGGCAGGAATGAGAGAATTGATCCGCAATGAAAGAAGGATTGAATTGTGTTTTGAGGAACAGCGGTTCTGGGATCTTCGCAGATGGAACCTGGTTGATCAAATGAACCAGCCGGTTACCGGCGTTCAGGTATCGGCAGATGGGACGACCTTCACCTATTTTGATGTCGAGTCACGCGTCTTCCCCGAATACATGATCTACGGACCCATCCCCTATGATGAGACGCTGAGATACGATATTGTACAGAATGAGGGGTGGAAATAATAGTTTCAACAAATAAATTGAGAAAATATGAAAAGGACATTTCTCTTGCTAGGCATAATTATCCTGGGTTTCAGTTGTACCAACCAGGATGTGGAATTTGATGATTTTGAGTACCAGGCAGTATACTTCCCATTTCAAACACCAGTGAGGACCCTCATCCTTGGCGATGAAGTTGAAGGAGATAATACCATAGACAGGGAACACGCGTTCAGCATCGGTGTGGCGCTCGGGGGCACCTATGAAAATGAAGAGGAAAGAGTTGTTGCCGTTGAACTGGCTCCGGAGCTGACTGAAAATATAACAAATGCTGACGGGGATACCCTCGCGCTTCTTCCTTCGGAATACTACAATGCCACATTTGACAGGATCACGATTCCGGCAGGAAGCTTTTTCGGTAAAATGAGGGTGAACCTGGAGGATGCTTTCTTTGCAGATCCCGCAACTGTTGATCTTAAATACGTCATCCCGGTAAAAATAACAGATGCCTTTGGTGACACGGTGCTCAGCGGAGATCCCTCAAGCCTCTTTGAAGATCCCGATCCGCGTGTTGCTGAGCAATGGAATACACCCCCAAAAAATTATACCCTTTTCGGTATTCAATACATCAATAAGCTGCACGGTGTTTACCTGCTTCGGGGGAGAACAATCAACACAACAGCTGCAACCCCGGATACCACCTTCTATTCCACAAGATTTCTTACCGATAACGATATGACAAAACTTACGACACGATCGTTGACGGAAAGCATGGTGTCAACACTGGGGGGGACCAATAAAGGAGGTAAATACAGAATGCTCCTTACCTTTGATGAGGGCTCCAGGGATATTTCATTGACCCAGATGGACAGTACAACGGTGGTAGTGAACGGATCAGGGAAATTTTACACAAAGGATGATGAAGAGGCGGAAAGTTATACCGATTACCGGCACAGGACACTCTACCTTGATTATACTTTCGAAGATGGGGGAGATACCTACCATGCCATGGATTCGCTGGTTTTTATCGATACAGATGTAACTTTCGAAGAGTTCCAGGTGGTGGTACTCGATGCAAAATAGCAGTACTCAAGCTCAATCACCAGTTTATAAATCCGGCGTTAAGCATCTGTTAACAGGTGGTTAATGCCGGTCGCTTTTATTTATAGAAATAATTGTCCCAAACTACGAAAAACCCCTTTTTCAATGAACCATCGGAAAGTAAGCCATCTGTTAGCGATTATAATACTGTTTCTCATCCAGAATGCAGGAGCACAGACGGAGAAGAAAAACCTGCTTTTCATTATCACCGACCAGCAGCGATTTGATGCACTCAGTCATGCCGGAAACGATGTGATCCAGACTCCGAACCTGGACCGCCTGGCGGAACAGGGCGCTTTCTTCAGGAATGCATATACACCCTGTGCCGTGTGCGGACCAGCACGTTCATCGATCCTGACGGGCTATACGGTGGAGAATACCGGTGTGAATTCAAATGCGGAGACCTACTATTATGACGGGGAGGTAATGACCGGACCGACCTTTGATGAGATCCTGGCTGATCATGGATACCATTGCGAATATTATGGGAAGTGGCATGCGCTTTCCTCCCACGGGGAGGTATATGAAAACCCCGTACAGTATGCGAGCAATGGCGGGTATATCTTCGGTCCGGGCGGACAGGCGCATATCTGGCGCGATTACCTGGCAACGCTTGGGGATATCCCGGATCCCGGTCCGGGCCAGTTTGTGGATGGCATGTCAAAATACCCTTATATTGCAAATCCGCTCGACCGCTTCTACGGGATGACGTGGGAAGAGCTGGAAAACTCCAACCTGTCACATGTACAGCCGGATCAGCACGGGGAGTTGTTGCTTGGTCCGGAGCATACCATGACAGCTTTCCAGGCCGGGCAGGCACTGGATGCCATCGAGCGGCTGAAAGATTCTACCTTCAGCATTACCTGTTCTTTTCACTTTCCGCATTCGCCTATGCTGGTTCCCCAACCATGGTACGGGATGTACCCGGTGGACGAAATGGTCCCGCCGGTGAGCATCGATGATCCGATGCTGAATTCACCGTATGACAGGGCCAATGGAAGACATAACTGGACCGACTACGCTGATCCGGATCTGATCAAATACATGATCAGCGAATATTATGGCCTGGTATCGGAAATTGACGATTATGTCGGGGAGATCCTGGATAAACTCGACGAGCTGGGTATTGCCGACAATACCCTGATCATCTATACCAGTGACCACGGCGAAATGCTGGGTGCACACGGAATGCGGGAAAAGAACGTATTCCTGGAAGAGTCGGCACACATTCCCCTTCTGATTAGCTCGGCAGGAGATATCCCTGCCGGAACAACCGTCGACGGCTATGTATCCCTGGTTGATCTCTTCCCTACGATCCTGGATTACCTGGAGGTACCTTCAAGTCCGTCCGATGGAACCAGTTTGCGCGGACTCATCGAGAGGAACGATACGACACATGGTAAATATGTTGTAACAGAGTGGGACCGCCCGAACAATCCAAATTATATGATCCTCAAGGATGGCTGGAAGCTGATCATCCCCTATACCATTAAGTCAGACGTGATCAATGCAATGTATGACCTGAACACAGATCCTTACGAGATGAACAACCTGCTGGGCGATAATCCCGACAGGGCAGATTACCTTGAAAAGGCTGAAGAACTCAGGGCCTCCCTGTTGGAATGGCTGGCAGAAAGAAACTCAGTCCACTATTACAGTGTGTCACAACGCGACCTGCTTGAAGGGGGACAGCCCACCGGTAATGATGCCGAATTTGTATCCCAGCAGGTGCCTGAGCTTACAGCCGGTGATACAATGGAGGTGAGCATCACCATGAAAAATACGGGTGAAACTGCATGGACACCTACAGGTCAGTTCAGACTCGGAAGCCAGGGACCGGCAGACAACACAACCTGGGGACCTGATCGCGTACACCTTGCTGAAGGTGACAGCATTGTGCCCGGTGAAGAGAAAACATTCACCTTCGAAGTGATCGTACCCGATGCTGACGGGATCTACAATTTCCAGTGGCAGATGGTCCAGGATGGAGAGGAGTGGTTTGGCGATAAATCAGAACTGAAGCAGGTGATCTCCGGGAACCCGGGGAACTACCTGGACGACTGTGATGCGACCACCGACTGGAAATCATCATCCGGATTGTCCCTGAACGAAACAGACCAACAGCAGGGGAGAGGTTGTATTGAATTCACTGCTGCGAGCACCGATGAGTTTAAAAAAGTTTTCTTCCCATCATACAATAGTTTTGGTACAGTGGCAGATACAGAACTCCGTTTCTGGTATTACATATCCGATGTGACCCAGCTGGAAACAAGCGGACAGGTAGAGTTGGGAAGTGGGGGGAAGCCCGACCAGGAGGAGTATAACTGGAGCATGCCGGAACTGACCAATGGGTGGAATTTCATCACCCTGAAGATCAGTGAGGCCGGAAAAATTGGGTCACCTGATCTAAGCAGGATAAACTGGTTTCGCATATACAGGTTCAAAACGGGTGAAGTCACCTCGCGTATCGACGCCCTGCAGCTGATCGATCCCAACGTGGGACCGCTCTACACCTTGCTGGTGGATGGTGGCGAAGGTGATGGAAATTATCCTGAAGCCTATGAAGTGACCATTGAGGCCGATCCGCCCAGGGGTATGGAATTGGATCAGTGGATCATTGAATCCGGGGATGGAGTGATCGAAGATGCATATGCCTCGCCGACAACTGTGACCATGGGTGCCTCGTCAACAGTGATTACTGCTACCTTCAAGGAGGATACCTATACAAAACAGAATATGGCCGGCGGCCAGGTGATGAAACTTTACCCAAACCCGGCTGATGGACACCTGAACGTCGAGCTGAATTTGGTCAGCGCTTCAACTGCAGAGGTTGTATTGCTGGACCTGAGCGGACGAAGGGTTGGTTCCTTACAGCCCGTTATGTCTATGCCTGCAGGACGAAATATCGTCCAGCTTTCGCTTGACCATGTGGTCCCCGGTACTTACCTGGTGAAGGTAACCGTCGATGGGGCAGTGAGCTCAGAACTGCTTCATGTTCAGTAATGGCAACATTGACAATTGATCACAATTTGTTACGGTAATAATAGCAGATCAATTCTGCTCAGTGATCATCTCTGTTGATCAAAAGTGATCCTATGATCAATGCTGATCCACCAGGATCTTCTTTACCACGATCTCATCGGCATTCATCAGCCTGAGAATATACATCCCTGCATTTAGCGAGGAGACGTCCATGCTGAATGATGACGCCGATCCATCCCGGTGAATTTTATCCAGGACCTTTTTCCCCGAGACATCATAAAGTTCGACGGTCACATTCCCTTGCACCGGCCACATCATATGCAGTTGATCGCTTGCCGGGTTGGGCCAGACCATTGCGGGATCCTGCGTAACATTCCGGGTACCCGTATAATCTCCCGCTTCACCGAACAGCTGCAGTTCTGCCATTTGCATCAAACCCTGGATGTCGCCATTGATTCCCTGGATGTAGAGGCGGTGCCTGTGGTACCATTGATCATTTTCGATGTTCCAGACCCTGATCTTGTGCCTGCTTTCCCACACGGGGTTGTTGTTCACCTCGTGGAGGGTCTCCCAGGTTTCGGTCTCCCTGTTCCAGCCCCTCAGCTCCCATGCCCTGGGGTCCCGCTCAGGTGCGTCGTTGGCGGAGGTAATGGTATAGCCGTTCAGCTTCACAAACCGGTTGGTTTTAATCTCCACCCAGGAATATACTGCCCGAACCAGGTACTTGGTCTCGATGTCATTATCGATCAGCTTTTCAACTCTCTCATTGGGAGGTGAACCGGATCCGTTTTCTGCATCGATCCATTGCTCATCATCATTTGATCCGAAGATAATGGTTCCTTCCAGATCGGTTACATCGGTTCCATCGGGAAGTGCTACATCGCATGATCCGAATAGATTCGGGGGAAGCACAATATCTTCCGATGTCACCACCAGATGCCTGGTCCCTTCGCTGTTTAGGCAGTCACCTGTAACGGTTTCCATCACGATATTTGTTGCGGAATCTGCCCCGTCCTGGTAGGCAAAACTGTATGCCAGGTTTTTGCCCACCATGAATGAGAGGGCAAGGGTGTAAATGGAATCGGTGTCTTCGTCTGTCATTTCAAACCTCGCATCGTCCATGTGGTCGACCATCCATACATCGCCACCATCGAAGAGGTCATTGATCTCCTGCATATCCACCCTGAAAGTCACGGTGGCATATAGTGCCTCGTCGAAAAGGTCGGCAAAAAGGTAAACATACCCCGATTCCAACAGGTCATTCACTGCCTTGAGCCTGTAATGGTAAGTATCCTGGAGAATATCTTCGTCCCTGAAAGTTTTGGAATTGGCTGCGAGCTCTGCCACCTGGGTGAATGTCACACCGCCATCGGCTGATCTTTCGAGGATGAATTTGGTCTCATCCGGCACATTGTCGGTCCACTGGAATTCAATGTACTCCGATCCTTCCGTGGTTCCCAGGTCCGATACGGTTAAATCTGTGGGGGAGGCCATTGATGCTGTACCGGTTTCTTCCAGCGCACCCTCTCCCTTCCAGGATTCAATCATGTCATAAATAACACCATCCAGCTGTTCAGGTATGGTAATATTTCCTACTGAAGAGGTTCCCAGCCTGTCTTCCAGCTGTTTAAGATAGAGACTCCTGGGCACCACATGCTCCCCGTGTGAATCGTAATGTCCCCTGTAGACGCCTGGTTGTGTGTTGTTGATATATCCGCTCAGTATCTCGGTGCCCGTATTGCCAATGGCATAGTTCATATGGCCCACCGGTGCATCACAGATGACGGAAGGAGATTCCGTGTTCCAGATCGTGCTCTGCATGCCGGCCCAGCTGTGACCCGAGCCGGATCCGTTCCGGTGCTCAAGGGCAATCAGACTTTGAAGTTTCAGATTATCAAACAGGGTGCCTGTGGCCAGTCGCTGGTGTGGGCCCTGTGTGCCACCCCGTTCGGAAACACCATCAAGAAACACGTTGGGTCCCGGGATCCGGGGACCAAGCACATAGTCATGTCGGCCGTCGTAAGTGTAGGTGCGCTGACAAAGGTTGTGGCTGGAGGCCGCATCAAAATAGAAGGTGTAGCGGTAACCGGCACGTTTCGGACCAAGCGGATCAAGTGACGCGCAATCTTCTATGGTGACATGGTGAGCGTCCCACATCTTAAAAAGTGAATTGGAGGTATGGAGGACCGTGATATCCCTGATCCAGCTATTCTCTGTGTATTCAAAATGAATCGCCGTCTGCAGCCTGTTTGGATCATCTGCGGGACACGTTGGGGTAATCCCAGTGCCGATCAGGCGCATGTTTTCCACGCCCACCCTGTTTAAACGCTCCTGTGACAGCGATAATTTCACAATTTCACCACCGCCCAAGCTCGTCTGCATCGGCATGATCACGGGGGAGTGAATGGTGATGCTGTCGATTTCCACATTCGTGATGATACGTTCATATTTGATGGTATAGGTCCCGGCGTCCCAGTCAATGTCTCCGTCTCCCATGTATGCGTTTGCATAGGTTTCGTCGAACCATGCCTGGTTTGGTGTAAAGCGGACAAAGATAGTGTCACCGGCCTGGTAGGCACTGGCATCCTCCACGTGGAATCCAAAAACCCCTGACCCCACATATGGATCGGCGATCCTTGTAAGATTACTGGTGCCGATGGATGGTCTTTGCGGCCGTGTTGCGATCACCTGGTGCTTCGTTTCGTATGCCGTTCTCAGAATCGTTCCACCGGGCCCCTGTCCCTCTCCGCGAAGGACCACACCGCTGGTTTTAATTTGTAGAGCATCATTAAACGACTGTAAAGAATTTCCGAGTTCATAGGTGCCTGCTTTCAGCAATACTGCGCCCCTGTATCCGTTTTTATCTGGTTCGAGTCCGGACACATAATCGATGGCCTCCTGGATCCGTTGCTGGTCATCCCCGAATTGAGGATATACAGTGGCCATTACCGGGATGTCCGGGATGGCAACACCGCCACCCATGAAGCCGCAGTGAGAATAATCAATGACCATGTTATCCAGGTTGCTTTCCTCGACGTTGGCATGTTTTACATATACCAGTCTGCCATCTTCACCGGGATAGACCAGCGCAGCTTCGGTTTGTGCTGTATTATCCTGCGGAAACAGGATAAGAATGGATAGCGAAATAACCAGGTAAAGCGATAAACGGATACTTTTCATCATGGAATTGTGGGGTTAAAAATGAATGATAACACAATGATAAATTGTATACAATAACAGAATATTAATTAAAGATTAATCTTGTATCTCATCATTATGAACAGCATTTCATGTCACGCATTGGGAGGTTTAAACCCATTCAATCCCTCCGGAATACTATGCGTAATTTTATCTACCGGGTCAGCCTCACCTCCCGGCCTTTCATGCTGCTCTCCTTTGCAGCCTCGAGGATCTCCACAACGGTGATGTTCAGTTCAAGTGCAGCGAGGTCGGTTGGTTTGATCTCCACCTTTCCCCTTATCGCATCGGCGAAATAATTGAATGGGTCGGTATACTGAATGGTGGCCGGCCCGATCTGCTCCGATTGTACCCCGGATGATTCATCAAGCCTGTACCGTACATGTTCTGCGTCGTCCTGGTAAAAATAGCCGGTTGTCCCGTAAACATGCATGTCTTTTCGGTTAAACGGCCAGTTCCATGATGCATGGATCACCCCTTCCATATCGGGGTAGGAGAGAATGATGGTGGCGTCGTCGTCCACCTTCGGGTAGACACCTGGTTTGTACTGATTCAGGCTGGCATAGACACTTTCAGGCTTTTCACCATCCAGGATCCAGGTAAGCAGATTGGCGCCATAGCAGCCGAAATCCATCACCGCCCCGCCACCGTTCAGGACCGGATCGGTGAGCCAGTCCAGGAACTCCTCGTTCACCCGGATCTCTTTCGGCCCCTTGTGTCCGTCATATACGATGACCTTTCTGAGCTTGCCCAGCTTCCCTTCCCGGATCATGCTGTATCCAAAATGGTTTGACGGATACCAGGAGGTTTCGTAATTGGTCAGCACCATGATCCCGTGCTTTTTTGCCAGTCCGGCCATCTCGTTGGCATGCTCCATGGATACCGCCAGCGGCTTCTCCACCATCACATGGATGCCCATTGGAGCACAAACTTCCACAACTTTGAGGTGGTCAAATATCGAAGTAAAGGTGATCACACCCTCGGGTGCTGTCTTTTCCACCATCTCTTCAAGTGTTTCATATACCAGCCCCTTGTCAAAGCCAAATCTATCTACATACCGCTGCACCAGTTTTTCATCACTTTCAGCGATCCCCACGATCTCGATATCATCCCGGTCCATATTGCGCAACAAAGGGACTACATGGGAATGCGATAACCCGGCAACCCCGATCTTTACCGGCTGTTGTGCGATCATCATTGTTCCGATCAGGCAGATGCAAACTGCCAGGAGTATTTGTTTTTTCATGTACACAATATACATCAAGCCTGTTAATTTTTAATAAACTGAGTATTAATGATTCGAATTGGGCTCCATTAATCAATTATTAAGCGATCATTATACCATGCACAGTAATTTGTGGTTTGCGATCCGGACCTATTTCCGAATTCCAATAATAATCACGCAATATGAAACCATCTTCTTTTATCCCTGCAATTGTTTTTTGCCTTATCGGTCTGACAAGTATCTCTGAAGATTCCGCCCTGGCCCAGTCACCTAACATGGGTGGTGACGACCTGACCATCAGTATGATGACCTACAACATCAAGTTTGCCAGTCCGACCTTTGAACCCGCCTGGGAGGTACGTCGCGATATGCAGCTGGAGATGATCCGGCAGTATGATCCGGATATCATCGGCACGCAGGAGGGGTTGAAAGCGCAAATCGATTTCCTGGCAGCGCATCTCCCGGAATATATTGTCGTTGGAGAAGGACGCCAGGGTGGTGATGATGATGAGCACATGGCCATCTTTATTAAAAGAGATAAGTTTCGTTTGCGGGAGCTTCAGAGTTTCCAGCTTTCCGAAACCCCGGAGGTGATCGGGAGCGGTCCGGATGTCAATCCCCGAATGGTCACCTGGGTCAGGCTGGCATTAATCGATATTCCTGCCGAAGGGAAAAATGGTCCCTATCCACAGGATTACCGCGGACACTGGGAGCATACCCGGGAATTCTATGTTTTCAACACCCATTTCTTTAACAGCCGCAGTGAAGCCTTGGCCAGGCTGAATGCATCACGACTTATCCATGACCGGGTAAGTGCGTTGGCAAGATTCGGTGAATGGACAGCGGAGCGACCGGTATTCCTGATGGGGGATTTCAATTGCAGGCCCGGCAGTCCACCCTACAAGGTCCTTGTTAAAGGAGCCACAGGCAATGTCCCCGGTCTGTTTACCGACACATCCACGGATCACAATGAGATCGACTGGATCTTATACAAGGGTCCGGTGAAGGTGCTGAAATATGAAGAGGTGAAGTACAATGTTGACGGTGTCTATCCCTCGGATCACAACCCCATCTATGTCGAGTTTGAGCTGACCGGTTACGAGTGAAATCCGCCTTAAAAACCCCTCATAAGTGGGTGGCCTGCGAGAATGAAATGCAAATTAGGACTCTCAATAACCGAAATCAATTCATATTTGTATAAACAGAACAATCATGATGCACATATTGAAAAGATCCATCTTAATCACATCCATTGTTCCCTGCATGCTGCTCCTTACTTCCGGATGCAACAATGGAAACCAGAAATCAATCCAGCCCCCGAATGTACTGATCATCCTTACCGATGACATGGGGTACAGCGATATCTCCTGCTACAGTGACGAGGCCACCTCTACGCCGCATATCGACAAACTGGCCAGTGAAGGTGTCCGGGCCACAGATTTTTACGTGCCCACTCCCTATTGCGCGCCTTCGCGGGCAACCCTGCTGACCGGTCGTTTTCCGCTACGGCATGGCGTTGTGCAGAACCCGGCACCCGATGCAGGCATCGACAGTGTCGGGATCCGTGATTCCGAAATCATGCTGGGGGAAGTGTTCCGGGAGAATGGGTACCGAACTGCATGCTACGGGAAATGGCACCTGGGGCATCTTCCCCAGTATTTTCCCGTGAAGCACGGGTTCGATGAATATTATGGGATCCTCTACAGCAACGACATGCGCCCGGTGCAGCTCATTGAGAACATGGATACTGTGATGTACCCGGTCGACCAGGCGATTCTCACGAAAACCTACACCGGGAAAGCGATCAGCTTCATCCGTAAAAACAGCGACAAGCCATTTTTCCTGCACCTGTGTCATGCCATGCCTCACAAGCCTCTGGCTGCGTCAGAGAATTTTTATACCCCTGAGACTCCCGACGATTTATACCTGGATGTGATCAGGGAGCTGGACTGGTCGGTACAGGCGATCATTTCAGAATTGAAAAAAGAGGGAATCCTGGAAAACACGATCGTGATCTTTATGTCCGACAATGGGGCATCCTACGGAGGAAACGTGAAACCCCTGAAGGGGAAAAAAGCCACCAATTGGGAAGGGGGCGTACGTGTTCCCTTTATCATCCGGTACCCGGATGTCTTTCCGGCAGGCGAGACGGTGGAAACCCCATGCTGGTCACCCGATATATTCCCCACCCTGTTGTCACTTACAGGCATTGATCTGCCAGCCGAAGTGGTTCTGGATGGGGAGGACATAACAACTATTCTCACCGGTGAGCGGACCTCACATCCACCCATCTTTACGATGCGAGGCAATGAAATTCGGACGGTCAGGGATGGCAACTGGAAACTGTTTCTTGAAAGGCCCAGGTTCTACCATAAGCCCAACCTGGAAAACTGGAAGGACAAGCGGGCACCGGACGGGGAGACGATCATTGCGCCGGTCGAACAGGCCACACCTGCAGATTATCCCGGTATCAAACCTGAAATGATGGAAGGGGAGCGGTTCCTTTTCAACCTTTCAGGTGATATTTCCGAACAGGAAAACCAGGCTGCCAGTGCGCCTGAAAAACTAAAGGAGCTGGAGCAGGAATATACCCGCTTCCGGGAATCGCTGGACTACTGACATGGACGACTTTCTGTCCCCGGCCTGGCTGGCTCCCGGCGGGGTTTTCGTGTACAGGCAGACCTGTTACCTGGTGATCACCTGTAGCTCGCTGCGCCTGAATCCATTATCCGATTTCACGGTTACGATATAAGCCCCGTTGCTGAGTGATGAAGTATTGATCTGTACTTTTCGCTCGAAGCCGGGTTTTGTATGCTGAATGGTTTTCCCGTCCATCGTTTGCACAAGGACTTCACTGATCGGGAAGTTCGCTTCGACAATGAAATGGTCGCGGGCCGGATTGGGATACATATTCAGCCGGTAATCGGCATACACATCATGGATGACACTGGTTGGCTCAACGAAAACATTGAAGCTGCATGTTTCCTGTTGTCCGCGTGAATCGGTGATGGTCCAGGTAATCGAAGTGTTGTCAGGAATCGTTACCCCGTTCAGGCTCCTGTCTCCATTGATATTGTTGCTCAATGATTCAATATTGAAATCATCCCATGCAAATTCAGGGTCCAGTTCACCATATTCAGCAACAAAGTAAGCTCCTGCACCCACGTTGGCAACAAAATACTGGTCGTCCCGACATACAAGGTGCGGAGGATAGTCTGCATAATCCCCCATACCGCTCCATTGGCTGTCGAGCCACGGGAGCCGTTCGATAATGAAATCCTTTAACATGGTGATCTCTTCCTCATGGGTTTCCGGCCATTCCACGTTGGGCCATAAATAGGTTCCAAGGACAGGCCACCTGTCATAGTTCCTGTCGATGGCAGGACCCATCAGGGTGACACAACTGTCGATGATGTGTTCAATGTTCTGCCAGCTCAGCACATTGCTTCGGAGGTCGTCCCACCTGCCATAGGCAATGTCGGCATACCAGGGATCTTCCATCATGCGCCGCCAATGAAACATCCTGCCACCGCGGGTATAAATAAACCCATCGTCGGCATATACATTCCCGTAATTCACGTTGCCCCAGGAGAGATTGTAATCCCAGACTGGCCCTGAGAAGAATTTTCCCCCGTCCGAATCTTTGTCCTTATAAAAATAGGTGCTGAAATGGTAGCAGTCCACATTCATGCTCATCTCATTGATAAACATCATATGAATGTAGGAGAATACATCGGTATATTTCCTGTACCCGTCGAGTGAATCCCTGAAATTCGAAGAGATCAGGGCATCTTCGAAGGTCTTGGTGAAATCCACGATGTATCTTCGCTGCTCATAGGCCATGTCTTCATATTTGGGGTCGTAGAACATATACAGGCTCTGCAATCCGTAAGGTCGGTCGGAAGGACCTCTCCAGTACTCATATGATTCCATGTCAGTGGTTTTGTCATTTCGGACGAGATATCCACCGGTGAGTTCATCTCCCTCGGTGTCGGTCGGCAATAGCTTGGCAATGTTCACCCGGCCACTGTCCTGTTTGATCTTCTCTATGAGGACATAGATGCCCTGGTAGTCACCATTGAGAACCACTTCGACAAAACGTGTCCTGGGTGCAGATTCTCCCATCTGCCTTGATAGCTTAAAGGTAAGCACATTCTTTATGAGGGTCTTGTCTGAGTATGGGGCATTCAATATCCAGTCGTTTTCTGCCGGCATCCCCAACAGGGATACATTCAGGTTACTGTCCTGTGCTGTACGTGTTTCAATGGCATACTGCTTCTTGGGCCATCCAGACGATGACTCGCCCCTTCTTTCAATTCCGATATGGCCGGAATAGACATTTGGCGTGTCGTACTGACTCGAGGTATCACCTTCAGTATAGATGATGTCCATCCATGCATGTACTTTGGGCTCGTCGGGGATGCTATTGGTTGTATTTATAACTACGATGGGGAGATGACTGTAAAGTGTCACCGGTGGTTTAAACCATTGTGGCGGATCACTGTATCCTGTAACATCCTCCGTGAAATTCGCATGTAAAAATACGTTTGAGCTCATGTCGCTTGAAGTGGTGCCCACATTGTGGATCTCGACGGCAAGAATGTTGTTCCCGTTTTCCAGGGCTTGGCCATACACAGATTCACTCAGGTTCCATCTTTCGGGCAGCAATCCCTGGTAGAGTGCAGCTTCGTGGTCGCGTTCGAGTGTCATGTCCCAGCTGTATGGCTTGGTGATATTCCCACTGGCGATTTCTGTACCGTTGAGGTATGCCGCAAAACCATCGTCATAGTCCATGTCAAGGATCAATTGTCTGAGGAGCGCTGTATCTTCAATATTGAATGTATAGCGCATGTACACCGACTGTGTTCCGGAAGGTACGATTGTGGCATCATCGTCATCCCCGTAACCGATCCCGTTCAAGCCGTCGGTCCAGCCACTGTCATCGAAATCATTGTCTTTCCATGCATCACCAATCTCCTGGTCCGGGATCATGTACTTGCATGTCATGCCTGTCTGGACAATGCTTTTCCAGTGGTCGGTTCCCTGTGAATATACGGTGAGAGAGAAAACGAAAAGGGAAATAATAAAGGGTATCCTCATGTTGAATCAGATTCAGCTTTGTTTGTAGCTCCTGCGCAATTTTTACGCCAGGCAGGTAAAAGTAACGGGGTTCACTTAACAATTCATTAAAAATTAATTAACGCACTGTTTTTGTGTGCTGTATTTGTTTGAAAGGTTGCCCTCGTAAGATTATCCGGTTTCGCCTCATGAGCTCGGTAGAACTCGGTTCAGCAAAAAAACTACTGAAATATCATGATTAATTATGTACATTTGCTTTCTACTTTCCAAAAAAAATGGTTAATTGGAATTGGTAATTTTTAACCGTAATATCTGATATGCAGGGGGATCAAAGAGACTGTAATAATTTTAAGATGTCGTTGCGGTACCTGGTTGTACTGGTGTGCTTTGCAACGATACCTCCTAATTTGCAGGGGCAGTCTTACGGACTCCAGTTTTCCGGACACGAAGTGCCGTTGAATGAGCGTACTGAACTCAACCTGACACCGGTAAAGCCTGTTCAATTCGAAAACAGCCTTGAATTGAGTTTCGATTTCAGGTTTCAGCCGAACCTGATCTCCTATTTCGGTTATGTCTACCGCATGGTAATTGGCTCCAAGAGTATTGATTTTATCCATGGCTTCCTGCCCGGTAATACAAAGAACTTTCAGCTGATTTTTAACGATCAGCCCAGCCGGATCTCTTATGAGATCCCTATTGAGACGCTTACCTCCGAGTGGACGGAATTCAGATTCAGTATCAATATTGCTGAGAATACGATCTCCTGTCATCTTGCAGATACAGTACTTGTGGATGAGATCGAAGGATACGACCCGGATGAGGGTGTCCGTATTTTCTTTGGTGCGCATGAATATCGGAATTTTGCCACCACCGATGTGGCAAGAATGAACATCAGGGACATTCAGTTGAATACTGACAACAGGTCTTTTTCCTGGCCTCTGAAACAGACCGATGGTGAGATTGTTGAGGAGGTGCTGCATAACAGGGATGGTAAGGTGAAGAATCCAAACTGGCTGATCACACTCCATACAAACTGGAAGAAGATCGCAAGTCTGGATTTGAACGGATGGACAGAGACTGCCTTCAACCAGGAAGATGACCTGATCTATATCGGGACCTCGCAGTCGTTGTTTACGCTGGACCTGACAGATAATTCAATCAGCAACATGGAGTTTGAAAGTCCATACAAATTCATTAGTTCAAACGAGATTTTGTATGATACCATCGATGACCGGCTGATCTCTTACTCCATTGACCACAATTACAAATCCTATTATGATCCGGAGGTTGCTGCCTGGTCGTTGTTCCCCCCTGATACAAGCAGTCTGACCACCTTCTGGCACCACAATAACTTCCTGCATCCCGACGGAACGCTTTATACATTTGGAGGGTATGGACAGTTCTATTATAAAAACCTGGTATTAAAATCCCGCCCGGGGCAGATCGGATTCGATACGGTGAATTACAGCGGCGAATATTTTCCCAGGTATCTTGCTGCAGTAGGATACAGCGAAGAAAGAAACAGACTTTACATGTTGGGAGGGTATGGCAGTAAAAGCGGACAGCAGACTGTGAGTCCGGATTATTATTACGAGTTACTGGAATACAATTTCGAAGATACAAGTTTCACGAAGTTTTATGATTGTCCGGAAACAGTTGATGCATTCTGCTTTGCCAACACTGCGGTGATAGAGGATGGAATGTTGTATGCACTTGCATTTTCGAAGTACCAGTTCGATAATCAGTTGCAGCTGATCCGGATCAACCTGGACGAGCCTGAGCTTGAAAACCTGGACATCCCCATCGATTTCAGATTCATTGATGTTCAGTCCGACGCCGAGCTTTATTTCAGCAGGGGATCGGATAAGATGATTGCGATCACCAGCTATCTTGATAATGATGTGACTCATTTGGATATTTATTCGCTGGCATTTCCGCCACAGAAAGGGGTAAAGCAGACGGAACTTACTGGTTCCGGAGATATGCCTGCCCCCAGGGTGATCTTTATTGCCATGGTTATTGCCATTGTTTTGCTGGTTTCGTGGCTGATCTGGAAAAGAAGTACCAGGAAGTCTGGGGTCCCGGTGAAAGAAGAGAAATTGGACGTAAGGGAAGAGATCGCTGAAACGACAGATTTCCAGGTGAACCGGCGGGATCCGGTGAAAAGTTCAGTCATCCTCTTCGGAGGTTTCCAGGTGATCGACCGCGAGGGGAATGACATCACGGGATCGTTTACACAGTTGCTTAAAAAGTTGCTGCTCTTCATCATGCTGAATTCACTGAAACATAACAAAGGAGTTTCTTCGCAGGTAATCTCGGAGACCTTCTGGTTTGATAAGAGCACCGAAAGTGCAAGGAACAACCGTGCGGTCAACATTGTGAAGATCAAGTCATTGCTCGACAAGGTGGGGATTGCCACCATTTCAAAGGATACAGGTTACTGGAAATTTGAGTATGATCCTAAGACCATGCAGATCGATTATGCCGATTACCTGGATATTGTTCGGAAAGGGGGGAAGCAGAGCAGGAGTGACATCATGAAACTCCTGAAGATTATTGACCGGGGACAGTTCCTGATGAATACCGATGCTGACTGGCTGGATGTATACAAATCTGAAGTCTCCAACGATATCATTGATACCCTGGCTGATTACGTGGAAGAGAATGAAAATGAACCAGATTTCGTACTGCATCTGACCAATTGCATGTTCATGTTCGATATCGCCAGTGAGGAGGCGATGATCCTTCAGTGCCGTACGCTTTTCAAACTCGGAAAGCACAGTCTTGCGAAGAAATCCTATGCGAAATTCGTCAAAGAGTACAAGACGCTTTACGATGAGGAGTACAAACGTTCATTCAACAGCATTATCGAGAGCGGCAAACCGAAGGATGAGTAACGTATAACCATCCGAGCGTATCTTTCTCTGTAAATCCTCCCCGTGAAGTACGTTTGACGCCAATATCCAGTATAACAATCCCTCCAAATATTTTACCTTTTATTCCGGATTAATCCACCGGGTTAATTGTTTATTAATCCTTTTTTAAGTTCAGATTTATATTTTGTACTCAGAAATATTTATCATGAACCACACCTTTTCAAAAAGTATAAAACCTTTCGCTATATTGATCATTCTCTCCGGAATGTTATTTTCATGCGGAGACGAAACGCAAACATCCGGCAGTGTACTGAAGTATGTTGATCCTTTTATAGGTACAGATTTCCACGGACACACTTTTCCGGGGGCTACAACACCTTTCGGCCTTGTTCAACTGAGTCCGGATACACGAATACTTGGCTGGGATGCATGTGCGGGATACCATTACTCCGATTCTTCCATCCTGGGGTTCAGTCATACGCATTTAAGCGGCACGGGAATCGGTGATTACGGAGACGTGTTGTTTATGCCATTTTCGGGAGAGATCGCACTGGATTCAGGGCAGGCAAAAGATCCTGATAGTGGTTTCAGGTCGCGGTTCGACAGGAGTTCGGAAATAGCGACGCCTGGTTATTACAAGGTGAAGCTGACTGATGATGATATCGATGCAGAATTAACTGCCACCACACGGGTGGGAATCCACAGGTACCGCTTTGCTCAGGACGAGCGACCGGGGATATTGATCGATCTTACACATACCATTCACGGCCACCAAAATCCCAAACACGAGGTCAGGATCATCAATGACCGTGAGATTCGTGGGTTGAAGCTGACCAGCGGGTGGGCCAAATATCATCCCGTCTATTTTGCTGCACGTTTTTCAGCACCTTTCACTGCGGAGATTTACATGGACGGACAGCTGGTGCGGGACCTGGACAATGTAAGCGGTAAGAATATAAAGGTCAAGCTTATATTTGAGGAAGATGCCACCGAGCAGTTGATCGCCAAGGTTGGCATCAGCCCGGTAAGTTTTGAGGGTGCTGCGATGAACCTGGATACTGAGGCGAAGGATTGGGATTTCGATACCTACAGAAAGGCAGCAGCAGAAAAGTGGGAAGAAAAATTGTCGGGGATCAAGGTTGAAACCGAAAATGAAGCTGATAAAAGGACATTCTATACTGCATTGTATCACTCCATGATCTTCCCGGGGATCAACTCAGATGTTGATGGCCGTTACCGGAGCATGAACCAGGAGATCGTCTCCTCAGAAAGTCCGAATTATACGGTTTTCTCACTCTGGGACACACATCGATCCCTTCACCCGCTCTTCACAATCATCGATCCTGAATACAACCAGGAGTTGATCAGGGCGTTGTTGAGAAAATATGACGAGGGAGGAATCCTGCCCATGTGGGAACTGGCATCCAATTATACAGGTACGATGATCGGTTCACATGCCGTCTCCGTTATCGTGGATGCCTTTATGAAAGGGCAACGTGATTTTGATGCGGAGAAGGCACTGGAGGCGATCGTGCACTCAGTAAAATATGACACAGTAAAAGAAATTAGTTACCCCTCCGAGCATGCCTGGGGCAACCTGATGCCAAAAGCAAAGATGTACGAGGAAAAGTATGGGTTTATCCCTTGTGACCTTGAGAGAGCATCGGTCTCCAAGGCCCTTGAATTTGCATATAATTACTGGGCAATTGCCACGATGGCTGCTGAGCTGGGCAGGGACGATATTGCTGAAGACTTTTTTACGAGGTCCAAACGTTATGCGACCTATTTTGATAAAGAGACAGGATTCATGCGTGGAAAACGCCTCGACGGAACCTGGGATGAGCCGTTCCACCCAAGATACTCGTCACACTGGAACACACCTTATGTGGAGGGCAATGCCTGGCAGTGGACGTGGTATGTGCCGCATGATGTGGATGGACTGATCGGACTCATGGGAGGCAAGGAGGCATTTGCAGTGAAACTTGATTCACTGTTCACCACCTCATCGGAGGTATTGGGTGAGGAAAAATCGGCTGATATAACCGGTTTGATAGGTCAGTATGCCCATGGCAACGAGCCGAGTCACCACATCGCTTACCTGTTCAATTATGTCGACCAGCCGTGGCGGACACAGGAGATCGTTTCTCAGATCGTGGATGAGTTTTATACGGATCAGCCCGACGGGTTATGCGGAAACGAGGATTGCGGACAGATGTCGGCCTGGTACATCCTGAATTCGATCGGGATCTACCCGGTATGCCCCGGGGATACAAAATATTCCATTGGTAAACCCCTGTTTGACAGGGTGGAGATCGCAATGAAGGAGGGGAATACTTTTACTGTGGAGGCTGAAGCGCTTTCTGATGATCATCCTTATGTGCAGGAGGTATTTTTGGACGGAGAAAAACTGACCACCTCCTATATTGATCATGCGGACATTGCAGATGGGGGTACGCTGAGATTTGTAATGGGACAGGAAAAAAAGATCTTCTGGGAGTAGGAATACGAACGAAGGTTGGTAAATATTTATAATGACTGAGTAGTGTTTCTTTTCATAATTCTCTAGTTTAGTTTAGTTTGTTAGTTAGTTAGTTAGTTAATTTGCTGAATGCCGGGTCCGGAAGCGGGCCCGGCTTCTTTTTTGAGTGGAGAGTGGTATTTCAGTCGGCAGTCGGCAGTTGCCGGTCGGCAGCCTAGGCTGAAGCTTCAGCGGGCAGGGTGAAGTAAAAGGTGGATCCTTTTCCTGTTTCGCTTTCTGCGTGAATTGTGCCCCCGTGTTTTTCGATAAATTCTTTGCAGAGCATCAGTCCCAGGCCGGTTCCTTTCTCATTATTGGTGCCCCGGTTGGAGCTTTTTCTGGTGATGTCAAACAGCGTTTCCACCTCTTCCTTTTCCATTCCGGTGCCCTCGTCGTGCACGGATACCTCTACATGTCCCTCTTCCTGTTTTCCAGCGATAACGATCTTACCTCCCTCGTGGGAGAACTTAATGGCATTCATGACCAGGTTTCTCAGTATGGTATTCAGCATCTCCTGGTCGGCATATACCTGCAATTCTTTGCTTATATCTGTTTTCAGTGAGAGGTTTTTGCTTTTTGCCATGAACATCAGGGTGTCCAGGTTGGCATCTACCAGTATTGACAATGGCTGTTGTTTCGGGGAAAAGGGAAGTTTCTCGGTTTGGGACCTGGACCACAGCAGCAGGTTTTCCATCAGGCTGTAAGTCTCCTTTGAGATATCGGAAATATTACTGATCATTTCACCACGTTCTTCGACATCGACCTCTTTGTGTGTTTGCCTGAGCAGATTGGAGAATCCCATGAGCACGTTAAAGTGATTCCTCAGGTCATGTGCCACGATCTTGAAGAACTTATCTTTCGTGGCGATCATTTCGTTCAGTTTTTTCTCATTCCTGACCAGTTGTTCGTTCTGCGATCTGATCTGCATCTGGTACAACAGCAGTTTTCTCCTGATGACTACCAGGTAGGTGGCAAGTCCGGTTACAAGGAGAAGGAAAGAACTGATCGCCAACACTGTGAGCCTTTGTCTTTTTACTTTATCGTCAAGTGCCTCTTTTTCAGCTTCGAGGACGATGTTCTGTTTTTCTTTTTGCTCGGTGTCGAACAGGATCTTAAATTCTGCGATCATTTTGGCACTTTGTTCATCATAGATGCTGTCCCGGTAAGCCTCATACTTGCGTAAGTGTTGTATTGCAGACCTCAGATCGCCTATCTTCTGATACGTATTGGCCAGCTGCTCATATCCATCCATCAGCAGGCGTTTTGAACCGAGCTTATTGGCAATTTCCAGTCCGGTATTGAGTTCGCTCAGCGAACGGTTATAGTCACCGAGGTCGGCATACACCTGTCCGACATTGATCCTGTTGATTGAGATGTGCATCAGGTCTTCACTCTGCTTAAAAATGGCAAGGGTACTGTCGTAATAGACAAGCGATTTATCATATTGTCCGATTGTACGGTATAGCTTACCCAGGTCATTATAGCAAATTGCCACTCCTTTTTTGTTGTCTGACTGCTTATTTACTTCGAGTGACTTTTCGTAATAGACGATTGCAGAATCATACTGTTGGTTTAGTTCATAGACCCAGGCGATGGAATTGTAATTTATGGCGATTCCGGTAGCATTATTACGTTTTTCTGCAATGCTGAGGGCCCGGTTAAAATAGTTAAGTGCTTCCTCGTAATCTTTCTGGTAGGTATAGATGATGCCGATGCTGTTGCTGGCATAGGAGATATTTCTCAGATCACTTGTCTCCTCTGCGATCCGCAATGCCATCAGGTGATATTTCAGTGCAAGATTGTCTTCGGTTTTCCGTCTGTATACAACACCGATGTGGTTATATACTGAACTGAGCATATGCTTGTCGTCCAATTCCTTAAAGATATCAAGGGCCTGTTCATGGTATTCCAGTGATTGATCGTAGAGACCGGTTCGCCTGACATGCGTTCCCAGTTTGTCCAGGGTAACAGCTCTTTTGAACGGGTCTACAATTTCAGTGGCCAGCGAAATGGCATCCCGGTAGTACCTGGCAGCAGAGTCATTTTCATCCATCCTGCTGTAATGATCTGCCAGCTCGATCATCAGTTCCAGTCTGACAGAGTCCACCTCGGTTGTATCCAGCGCTGAATGCAGGCTGTCTTGTGCCGATACTTTGTGAAAGCCTGAAAGCATCCATAGGATCAGGAAGATCAAGTATATGGTTTTACCGGGTTTTAATTCCATCATTTTTCCAAGTACGGTGGTCAGTAAGTGCAAAAATAAGATAATATTTGCGAGTTCAAAGCGGTTCCCTGTTAACGCTACTTTAAATAATCAGGAAGAAACCTGCAGATTTCCTTGGCGCGAAATGCAAATCTGGCTCCTGAAAAATCTTTGGAATAGCACAATGACCATAAAGTAGTTTTGGGTGTTTAGAGCAATGATCACCCGGATTTTTACCTGTTTTTTGATTTGTACCCATCATGCAATCCGATGCCACTCATGATCATCGGGGTACATTTTTCAATCCTGGAGATGCGGGTCTTCGATTGTTTGGCTTGCGAAAAATGGAGAATGTAGCCTCTTTGTCGACCCGGTGTCAGCGCGTCGAATGCAGATCTGAATGCCGGGTCTTTCGCAAATTTTTCCTCCAGTTCTTCGGGAACGGGTTCCGGATTCTTTTTAAATTCCACTTTCATTCCCGCCTGTTCGGTCTCGATTGCCTCCTTGATACAGGCGTGCAGGTTGTCTTCAGATTCTGCTATCTCATCGACAGAAGTAAACTTTGCAAGCCTGGTTGCCTGCGAGTTTTTACCAGGTTTTTCCAGGATGTTCATCTCATCATTCAGGAGCGAACCCTTGAAAAAGCTTACTGAGCAGAATTCCTTGAAAGCGCTTATCATCAGGATGTTCTTGTTATCCCAGGTATAGGTGGGGACTCCCCATTTGGACATTTCGGTGAGTCCGCAATCAAGAACAATATTTCTAAGGTACTCCAGCTCCGCTGTCCATGCGTGTACCTTGCAATCAGGGGTGCCGCACAGCGGACAACGGCCGCAACCGTTGACCAGGTAGTTCTCTACCGAGGTATTCATTTTCATGATTAATCATTGATTTTAGGGTGGGGCGGATTCATCCTGCCACCCGGTTGAACAGATGACAGATTGTAAAGTTAATGAATGAGTTGGTTCAGCAATGAAATGTGAATCGTCATTTTTAAGATGACAATTGCCTTGGCGGATATATTCGTGTTCCATTCCGGCAGATCAGCGTTCTTCCCGGTCCCTGTTGTCTGACCTGAATATCCTCTGTATCCAGTTCCTCTGGTCATGCCACCTGTATTGCCAATCATTTTCAAGGTAATCCTCGCAATCCAGCTGACGTTTGATATATCGGGGTATTTCAAATGACAATTTCCCGGAGCGGCGGTAGAGTGGATCACGGTTGATTTTTTGCATGTATCTTGCCCATATGGGCAGTGCTGCATATGCTCCCTGGCCGTAGCTGCCATACCTGAACCGAACGTTTGGAAGATCACCTCCGACCCATATCCCGGTGATCAGCACAGGGGTATACCCGATGAACCAGCCGTCGGTATTCTCCTGCGTGGTCCCGGTTTTCCCGGCGATCTCATTTTCAAATTTATAGATAGTACGCAGGGATGATGCAGTTCCGGTGTCGACAACGCTTTTCATCATCTCAGTCATCATCATGGCGTGGTCGGGATCCAACAGTAGCTCAGAAAATGAGGGTTCATTCTCGAAGAGCACATCCCCGTTTTTATCTTCGATACGCCTGAGGATGATGGGGGTGGTCATTCTTCCTTCATTCGAAAATACGCTGTATGCCCTGACCATCTCTTCCAGGGACACATCGCCGGTTCCGAGGGCCAGTGATAACATTTCAGGCAGATCACTGCGAATCCCAAGCTGGTGTGCAAAATCAATCACTTTATCAATCCCTGTCTCCTCAAGGAGTTTTACACTTACGGTGTTAACAGAATGACTCAACGCGCCCTTCATGGAGTAGTAACCCCCGTATCCCGTACCGGAATTGCGCGGGGTCCAGTCGTCATACTCCTCGTAAACAACCGAGTCATTTTCGATATAGGAACATGGGTCGTGACCGTTTTCCAGTGCTGCAGCATATAGAATCGGTTTAAAGGTTGACCCGGCCTGCCTGTGCGAGGTGACATGATCATATTTGAAAAAAGAAGAGTTGATACCCCCTACCCATGCACGGACATACCCTGTGGAGGCCTCCATGGAGAGCATGCCTGCATGAAGGAAGCTTTCATAATGAACAACAGAGTCGTAGGCCGACAGCTCCATCTCTTTCATTCCCTGCCAGGTAAAAACTTCCGTTTGATGCGGAACTTTCATGGTTTCAAATATCTCTTCCCTTGACATGCCCCGCCTTTTCAACCTCTCAAACTGTTCCGTCCTTTCAAGTTTTTTCAGGATATACGGGTTATTTTTCCCCCAGGGATCCCTGCTGCGCCATTGTCTGTCGAATATCCGCTGCAGGTGTTCCATGTGGGTTTCCACTGCCTGTTCTGCATAAGCCTGCAGATCGGCATTGATCGTTGTATAGATCTTCAATCCGTCGGTATAAATATTGTACCTGGAGCCATCGGGTTTTGGATTGTTTTCCGCCCATTCGAGTAGTTTTTGCCTGAGGTGTTCCCTGAAATAGGAAGCCGGTCCTTCGTTGTGGGAGATTTTCCTGTAGTCCAGTTTAATGGGCAGTGCAGAGAGTGAATCGCAGCTTTCCTGTTCGAGAAATTTGTTGCTTGCCATGCGGGACAGCACCAGGTTTCTCCTGGCCAATGCGCGCTCCGGGAAGTTTCGGGGATTGTATGCAGAAGTTCCCTTGAGCATGCCAACCAGCAGGGCAGACTCCTCGATTGAAAGTTCTGAGGGTTGCTTATTGAAAAAACGCTGCGTTGCGGTTTCGATGCCAAATGTGTTCTCGCCAAATGAAACTGTATTCAGGTACAGTTCAAGGATATCCTCGTCGGTGTATGCTTTGTCGAGGCGAACGGCCAGGATCATCTCCCTGAACTTGTTCACAGGCATGCTGATGATCCACAGTCGCTTCCTTGGAAAGAGGTTCTTTGCCAGTTGCTGGTGAATGGTACTGCCTCCGCCTGAGGATCTCTGCTGTAGAAGGATGGATTTGAAGATCACCCTCAGTGTGCTCCTGGGGTCAATTCCTCGGTGTTCATAAAATCTTACATCTTCGGTTGCGACCAGTGCATGAACAAGATGTTCCGGCAGGTCCTCGTACCTGGTATTGGTCCTGTCCTGGTAAAAGTATCTTCCAAGAAGCACCTTGTCATTGCTGTAAATCTCCGATGAGAGGTGGTTCTGGATATTTTGCAGCTCATCAGTATTCGCCAAACGACCAAAAATACCCACGTATACCATCAGGAAGAGAAGGATCAACAACAACAGGGCTGCCGTGGTTGATTTCCAGGCAAATTCCAGGAACTTTTTCCAATTGATCTTAAACTTAATGTGATCATTAAATTTCAGCATGCAGAAACCAGGTTTTTATTCCGCTCAACACAGGAACAGGAGATGTGTTCAGAAAAAAATGTACCCGGGACATCATCGGTCATTGTTGCGGCGATCACCATCACGTCGATCCCTTTCTTCGCGGTCCCACTCAAACAGACTTTCCCTTTGCGCATCTTTCTCCTTCTCGATCAATGATCTTAATTCTTCCACGAACATGGTATTGGGGTAGGGATTGTTCTCCAGGAGTGCGTCCAGCTTTTCGATCCGCTTTTCTGCATCTTCTTCAGCCATGCTTCGCTTTACCAATAACGCAAAGGCGAGGTCAATCGTATTGTATGAGATGAATTCCTTCTTGATCCAGCCCTTACTGGCTTTTTTCTCATTTACGATCTTGATCCAGTCGTCCCATTCTTCAACCACAGCAACGATCTCCATTGACTGCAGTCGGGTGTCGGAGATCGTCAAGAGGTCGGGCCTTAGGTAGAGCGGGACCTCGCTTTTGACGACGGCAGGTTTTGCATTCAGTACACTGGCAAAGTCATACACCCAGACATCTGTGGAATCTGATAGTCTGACTTTCAGGAATTTGGTATTATTGTAAGAAGAGTCAATGGCAAAGGTGTCGAGGTATAAAAACCGTTCCCCCAGGCTGAGCAATGAAGCTCTTGGGGAGTTTCTTTCGGGCTGGCTCCTTGCAGAGATCCTGTCCCAGACGCTAACCCCTTCGGTGTAATGGTTATTAAAGGTGGTCCGATCGGACGTGCCTTTCGTTTCATTCACACATGCGGTGCAGCCGATCAACAGGATGAGCGTAAGGCAGCAGGTGATCTTCATTGCCATGGAACCGTTCACTTTTTGGTTAAGAACCTGCAAATTAGTAAAAATATAGACGGACGAGGCTTTTGATTGGAGTGAAAAACTATTTTACTCCCTGTTTGAATGGAAAAACAGCTATGCTTGTGTGCTGATGGCATGTTAACCATGTTTGTATTTTTGGAAGTTTCATTGCAAATGTGTATTATGGTTACCTGTTCGGTAACCGGAAGTAATCCTGGCAGACCGTTACTAATTTCCTGGCATAGAGCCTTATGAGTGCAGCAGGAGCCTGTGTTCAGCATAAATACGTATTTTCATAACACTAAATAAACTCAATATGAAGCCCATCATCAATCTCATTTTTCCATTGGTTATCCTGGTCCTGATCACAGGATGTAAAAATTCCGATAACACCGCACCTGAGATAATTGGAACATTGCCTGACCTGGCGGAGGTAAATATAGGTACGACCAGCGAGTTACTATGTGTTGTGGATGATGATGACACATCAGAACTTGCCTTTACATGGCAGGCAACGTGCGGGAATTTTGAGGGAACAGCAACGGGTCAGACTGTGAACTGGACTGCTCCCGGCGAGCAGGGAGAATGTGACATTACGATCACCGTGAGCGACGGGGAATTCAGTGATGAATATACATTTACTGTTTTCGTGGTCGATCCCGATGCACCGAAGGATGTCACGGTAGGTGTTTACTACTATCCCTGGTATGGGGGTGATGATTTTCACGGCGGAGCATATCTTCGCGAACACCTGGTGCCGGTACAGGAGCCGGAGTTGGGTGAATACAACGACAGGGACACTGATGTGATTGCGCAGCATCTGGCCTGGAGCGAATATGCAGGTATCGACCTGTGGGTGAGCAGTTGGTGGGGGCCGGGCAGGATGACGGATGTGACGATGAAAGACTATATCCTCCCCCATACCGACCTGGGAGATATGAAGATCGCACTGTTCTATGAGACTTCAGGAAGAATGCCCGATTTTACAGATATGTCAAATGTGGAGGCTGACATTGCGTACATGGCAGATAATTATTTCGACCATCCCAATTACTACAAGATAGAAGGCAAGCCGGTGTTGTTTGTCTACCTGACCCGGGTTCTGTCGGGCAAAGGACTGCTCGATGAGACCATGGATCTGATGCGCAGTGCTGCTGCCGGCAAGGGGTATGAGCTGTATATTGTAGGTGACCAGGTGTTTGGTCAGCCCCCGGGCTCCATTGACCAGATCGGATTGCTGGATGCCATCACCAACTACGATGTCTACGGAAGTTCAGGTGCAAGGATGTATGCCGGCCAGTCGGGTGTCAACAGCTATTATGAAGCTCAGGATGGCTGGCGGACCAAGGCCCATGCAGCGGGAGCGGGCTTTATCCCGGCTACATCTCCCGGGTTTAACGATACCGGGGTACGCGACGGACACACCCCGCTTTCGCGGAAATTAACGGCCAGTGATGAATTTGGCTCCCTGTTCCGTGCCATGATCGAGAAAGCGGTAACACTGGTTGACCGGGAGACTGACTACCTGTTCGTGGTCACCTCCTGGAATGAATGGCACGAGGACACACAGATCGAGCCGGTTGCTGTGGCTGCTGCCACCTCTGAAGACGACAGTGAATCCGGGGAGGCCTATACGGCCGGACTCGAATACGAAGGGTATGGCATGTTGTACCTGGATATATTGAAGGAGATGGTGGGGAAGTGAATGATAAATGATGAATGTAGAATTTCGATCCGAGGCATCGGTTGAGTTTACGAGGCGCAAGCCGGGTAATATAGAATTTTGAGTGGTGCAGAAGAAGGATCCACTTAAAATATAAAACCAGGGTCACTTTGACCCTGGTTTTATATTTTGTGCATCAATTAGATGCTCAGAAAAGGATCTAGTCGAAGAATTTGTTCTGGAAGAAGTTCACAGCAATAAAACCAAATATACCAGTTACCCCTACGATCACCAGGTCGAGGATGTTCCTGTTGAGTTTGAGCTTGCTTCTCCGGATGATCAGGATCTGCAGGATGACCAATACAATGTTCAGGTAGATCCAGTTGAGCCTTTTCATCAGTTCGAAGTTGAAATCCACAAAGTTGGTAGTGCTATCGGAGAGCCTCAGCTCTGCCGGGAAGATGAAACTGGCGATCTTTCCCTGTTTGGTCTCGGAGCTTACCGGCCAGGTCTTTTCATATTCATCAACCTTGTTGTATTTATTGTCCAGGGCCACCACCTTCATATACCCGGGCCTCCTGGTTTGTACCGTGTAATTGAACAGGTTTCCATAAACCCTGAGCTCATCGGTTTCGGCCTTCAGCGCATCGAATGGCCACCTGATGAATTCGTACAGGTCCTGTGTGAGGATATAAAGGTCATCTTCTTCAGAGATCAGGTAACAATAGTACTTCTTGTCCATGAAATCCACGGCCGCAATATGTTTGAATGCCAGACCTTCCGGCACCTCTATCTTCCTGATATAGGGTTCGCCCCGGATCAACTTGACATGGTACATCATGTCCTCGTTGTCCACCACGAAGTAACCTTCATCGCACGATTTCCTGGTGGTAGGGATCCCGGCAATCATCTTCGCAGGATAGTTAAAGCCACGATTATCGAGCACAGTGGTGAACATCTGGCTTTTCCGCTCATCGATCTCGTTGGATGCGGCATCCAGGAATTCCATCCGGTGAGTAATCCGGAAAAAATCGGTGGGCATTTCCAGGTTTGCCCGGCCCGATTCTGCTTCAAACAAAGGATAGAGTCCCGGATCTGGTGTCTGCATGTCACGGGGCCGGTACCTGAACATGGACCTGGCGTGGTTGATCTGCTGCAGGTCAATGTCCATGCCGTTTAACGAGTCGGGCATGTTACCGTTCATGGCCAGTTGCCTGGAAAAGAACATGGGAAGTTTCACCTCGAACTCATCTCTTGTGTAATAATTTCCCTGTCGGTCTTTGCGGACAGATTCGTCATTCTCCCGGTCGATCATAAAGAAATCGTGTTCCTGGGAAGAGTACATCACGAATGGAACATGGATAGGCTTATCAAATGCCAGCCAGTAAAGTTTTGGCAGCGCAACAGCGGCGGCCAGGATGGTCATTAATACGAGGAAATATCTGCTTATTTTATTCATCAGTATATATCTTATTTTCTGTTGATCTGTTCGTATTACATTTCTCCTTTCCGGAACCGATACGCTGAGAAGGTCAGCGAGAGGCTGATCAGCAACGTAAGTACAGCCAGTTTCCAGTTCAGCGGTGCATAGGCGCCCGCAATTCCTTTCTCGAAAAAGAAAAGGATAAAGGCTGCCGAGGCGAGGAAATAAAAGACGCGATACTTCCAAATGGCCTCCAGGACAATCATGGCCGTGAGGAAATAGGCAGCAAAACCGGCAAGGAACCACGGTGTCACAGATACCAGGGCCGCATGGACGATTTCTTCACCAAAGAAGTGCTGACTGAACAGCGTGAAGATGATGAAAACCAGCGCGAAACAGAACAGCAGTACCACAATGCCGTAGCCGAGCATCATTAATAATACCCTGTTCTCATTGATGGGCAGGTGAAAAGTAAGTTTGATCCGTTTTGCAGTGATCTCAGGGATGTACTGCACCAGTGCAATACCAAGTCCGATCACAAGAGGAACAAATTTCAAACCTTTAAAATATTGCTGGTTCTGGAATAGCACCAGGTACCAGTATTTGTGTGCTTCATTGAAGGTAATGGCGTGTTGTACTTTCAGGAAGATGTTTCCTACCGCCAGCAGTCCGACTGCAGTAAGGATCAGCAGGAACCACCTGGTCTTGATCCACTCTTTGTATACAATTGATTTTATCATGATTTTAATATTTTCCGGTGAGACCTATGAATGCATCTTCAAGTCCCATGGGGACCAGGCTGAAATTCTCGAATTGGATCCCGTTCTTATTTAGAAAATCCTTAACAAAATCCTCAGACTCATAGGTGTACAGTTCAACTTCATTTTTTGCTTTCTCCAGGTTTACAACAAACGCTTCATTTTTCAGGCCGGCAATCTCAATCTTCGTTTTAAACCTGAATTGCTTGAAGCCTGTCATGAACTTATCGATTGGGCTGTGAGCCAGGACGCGATTGTAGTCCATCACCAACACATCATCAATCAGTCTTTCCATGTCCTGAACAATATGCGATGTAGCAAAGATGGTCTTGTTCTCCGCCTTGGCATAAGTGCGCAGGTAGTCGATGAACAATCTCCTGTATCCAGGGTCCAGTCCCATTGAGAAGTCGTCCAGGATCAACAGGTCTGGTTCCTGTGCAAGTATCAGTCCGAGTGCCACCTGGGAACGCTGTCCGCACGACATGGTGGAGATCTTCTGGTTGGGAGATACCTTGAGCTTGGACATCAGTTCCCAGTAAGGTTCTTTGTTCCAGTTCGGATAAAATCCCGAATAGAATTTCTCAATCTGGTGGATGTCCATGAACGCATATTGCACATGGCCTTCGATCAGAAATCCGATCCTGCTCTTGGTGTGTGGTGACAGGTTCTGCGTGTTTTCCCCGTAGATCAGACATTCGCCCTCCCTGGGCTGCAGGAATCCGTGCAATATATTGATGGTGGTGGTTTTACCGGCACCGTTCTTGCCCAGCAGTCCGAGGATACTCCCCTCCCGCACATTAAAGTTCAGGTTTTCATAAACCAGCTTGTTCCCATAGTAATGGGTCAGGTTTTTACATTCGATCACATTGTTCATTTGGTCAGAGTTAAAAAATTACGCCTGTATTGATATTAAAATGTTGTCTTTCCTTTTGATCTTCACTACGATATGCTCCTGCCCGCAATCCTGCATAAAACTTATCGAATAGCCGGTTCAGTTCCACGGAATAGCCTGCATCAAACCAGAATCCGGATGCATCGCTTGTATGATAGTTGAAATCGGGCTGCACCAGGTACCTGGTAAGAAAGTTTTCTCTTGCGGCATCGAGCGTGCCGGAAAGGTTTTTTCGGGTACTGACCCCGGCTCCGATTGCAAGGGTATGTCGGCCCATATAAAAACTTCTCTGTACCGAGGTACTGAAGGTGCGGTTGCTGAAGGATTGCTCCATATCGGGAAGACGATAGATCTCTTCGAGGGAGTGCTGGTTCATTCCAAGACGCAGCACGAGATTCTCAAGGTACTTTTCCTTCATCAGGAGGAAGGTGTAATTGATCTTCAAATCTGTTTGTGTGGATCCGTATTTTTCTTCCGGACCGTAATCCACCCAATTCACGGCACCTTTCATTCCCACCTGCTCCAATCGCTGAATGATCTCAGAACCGAGGATATAATTGCTTGTATATGATGCTTTCAGGTGATGATAGTACCTGCCGTGATTGAAAGTTGTTGCATTGAAAACCCTGTAGCTGTTTCCCAATAGCCTTGAATCATCCTTCAGGTAAGACCAGGATGCATCACCGGCTTTCCTGCCGTCCTTTGCCATCTCATCCACGAATAGAATCTGTCCGCCCATTATACTTTTGAAATGGTTGGTATTTAACCCGAACTGACCTTCTCCTCCCAGCGTGGTTCGTTCATAAAGCCTGTAAAATGATGCTGCAACATGCCTTGTATAGGTATCAAGGCCATGAAGTTGAAAAAAGGCATGCTGAACATTTTTCTCGATTACATCTGATTCGATGTCTTCGTTGTAATAGGAGTACTGCATGTTGATTCCGATGGAAAGGATACCTGATGTGAAAAGGATACCCGGTGCTAAATCCATGTTGAGCACCTTGTTACGTGGCCGGGGATCGCGATCCTGAGCGGCAAGTCCGACATCCATATTGAGAGATATACCCCATGAGAAATTCCGGGCAAAAGGGGAGGAGATACCTCCACGGAGATTAAAAAACTCCCGGTCATACACATCATCCCTCTGCATTGTATCGATTAACCGGTAAGGCGTCTGACGGTAGGGATCATTTAATTGGGTGAAGTTACAATTCCTCTCATAGCTCTTCTTATAACTGAAGCTACCGAATAACATGGTCTTACCCACTGTTGTATAGCTGGTGGTATTCAGGAAATATTTCTGCAGGGTATCCCCATCCATTGCCCGGCGGTAATCGCCGTCAATCCTGTTAAAGTTTAGTGAGAGATTCGAGATTGATATTCCCGGGTTGAATTGCATTCCGGCAGGGTTTTCTGTATGCAGCCATGGATTGAGGATATCCATCAATTCAAAAATATCCTGTGAGGTTTTGACTAATGTATCGGACTGCTGAGCGAAACTGTGTACCGACAGGCTAATCACGAGGGTGCATATGAGTGCAGACCTATTCATTGATCCATGGTTTTGGTACAACATCTTTCAGGAAATCCTCGATCGAATTGTTGGTATCCTTGTAAATATATCTACCGTCAATGATAGTGTCTACCTTCCTTCTTACACACAATCCGGATCTTGATCCTGCGTCAACATAAGTGTAACCGGCATCCAGTTCAAGCGGTAAACGTTTATAGATGGCATGTTCTTCATCCCACGTGACCTCAACTGCATCAAGAATGTAGTCGTTCGGAACTATCCCATAATATCTGTCAGAACTTGTAATTTTCTGTATCTGATGATTGTCGACGAATTCCTGTTTCTCCTCCTGGGTTCCGGGGATCATTGCAATGGCGATGGCGCTGCCCCCGCGTGTATGAAACACTACATCGCTTCCCCGAAAGGTAAAGAGGTTCTCCACCATATTGTCGGCACCCAGCGCATCCATGTCACCACCTGTCTCTCGGAATATGTAGAATTCAAATTCTGCATCTTCAAGGTTCACGGGGCACAGTGGATTGCCGTAGATCGGATCCTGGTGATTGATGCCATCACGCGCTATCACTACACTTTCTCCGGCTTGTACAGGGTAGTCATCACCATCACCCGGGATGGTCATGATCATTCTTGCCACGATGGCGCTATCCTCAAGGAACTTCCAGTAATTTTCTTCCAGTGAATATGACTCATGTTCCACAATGGAGATACCATCGGCATACTGGATCATCTCTGAATTATTGTGGATTTCTACGAACTGGTCATCAGAATACTGCTTTCCGGCAGGTGTGAGGCAGGCGCTGTAATAATACTGCTTGATGACCCAGGCAGTTGTCTTGCTGGTTACTACTTCAACCGAGTCTTCGACAGTATCAAACACATCCACAAGGCCATAGCCATTCAGGTGATAGACATTCCCCTCATTGCTGAATGAGTGGACAATCGTGGCACTGTAGAACCCCGGCTCGATCTGTTCAAATGTCACGTCACCCGAATCAGAGGTATAGGCAGTAAAGGAATAATTCTTGGTCAGATTGGAAAAAACAACTTTTGCTCCGTCCTTGAATTCTTCCGGTACATCCTCATCATAATCTGCCAGCAGGTGGACGGTGTAGGAGTTGCTATCTGGCACAGGCTCAATACACGAGGGCAATGCAAAAAGCACTGTCATCAACAATATGTTCCACTTAGTTTTCATCAGATTTTAAATTTGATTTCAGCGCCAAAATAGATCGAAGGGTTTCTCCGGATATAACTATCCGACCTTCTGTACAGATGCATTGGTCTGTAATTCATGAAATTATTAATGAAAAGGCTCAGCATAAGTTTGTCTTCAATCTCCTTGGATAGCCTTATATTTGCAAGGAAAAGAGGAGGCATTACCTCGGTGAAGTAGTAGAATTGGGTTTTTTTATCGTAATATTTCTTATAGTCCGAATCCTTTCGCATCTCATCAGTATATTCAGTGATTGTTCCGTTCCGGTCAAAGAGATAGATAGGGGCTTCGTCATGAAACGGGTACCAGTACATATTAAACCAGACCATCTGGATAGTGGTGGAGAGAATCATGCGGATTTGGGGAATCTGGGTGACCATTCTGAGATTGGTATTCAACCGCTCGCTGATTTTTGATTCCCCTGCAGGATACATCCCGATCTGATCAAATTGTTCATCAGATTGCGAACTGGGTAAAAACTCATAATCAAAAGTATTGTAGATCCTTTTAGTTTTCAGGTAGGCTCCATCAACCCGGAAGGAGGTGTACAATGGTTTGATCTTCCCGAAGTCAAAGCTAAATTCCACCCCGGTTTTAAGTGTACTTGGGTTGTTTACCGGAGTAAGGTAACTTATTATATAATCAAAATCTACTGTGGGTAAAGTGGCCAGATCCGGTTTTGTCCCTTTCGGGACGCTGTCGCGGACATACCTGTATACATCGATGAACTCATAATGAGGCATGAAATCAAACCCATTTTCAAGCTCTTCCCTGAATGCAGTGATATTGCCTGCTACCGGTCCCAGGTGAAAATCAACCCCGATTTCAGTTTTAAGATTTTCATATGGAAGGAGGTCAGGGTTTTCGGTAGAGTAATTCAAGGAGTAGAAAACCGCTGTGTTAATTGTCGTATCCTGTGTATTATAGTAATCAAGGATTGGAAGATCATAGTAAGCGCGGTCGGGATAGAGATGCATCAGTGAAGGTGATTTGTAATTCTTCCCGATACCGGCATTGAGTGTCAGTAATTGAAACAGACTGTTGTTTGTATTATTGAGTAGATTGTAGCTGATGTTCAGTCGGGGTTCAAGGAACCATCCTACTTCTGAGTTAATCATCCCTTTGGGTTGGAAATTATTAAGTCTGAATCCAGCCTGAACGTGAAGTTTTGTGGAGCCAATTGGAAGGGCAACTTTGTCTTCAATGTAAAGCGAGTAGGTTTGTATTGCCGGGATCTCATTGAAGGGCCGTGGTCGGCTGCTGCTGTTGGATATGAAGGGAGGGTTGGCAATGTCATATAACTGACCTTCCCCCAGGTTGCCATCATACCTATAGTCTATTCCGGCCAGCAACTTGTTGATAAAATTCTTTCTGATGATCATGGTTTTGTTCAGCGTCACCTGTCCGAACAGGTCCAAAGGTTTTCCATCAACGGTCAGTTCTGTAAACTGCTCGGAGGGAAGGTATATTCCGATGTTCTCACCTTCTTCCTGTGCAAGGGAGATAGCAGATACGCCACCGCTGGAGCTCCTGTAGATTTTCTGGTAGCTTTCCTGATGTGTATAAGAGGTTGAAAAGGTGTAGTCTATGTCTGTGATCCAACTCTTATTCAGTGACCAGTCACCACCTAGTGTAAACCTGGCTCCCTGTTCACTGGTTTCAAATTCTTCCTCTTTCACCATGGCATCGGGATCTGTTTTCTTATTATCTATGGTTCCGAAAACGTTGAAACGTGCATTCACTTTCAGCGGTACAGATTGCTTCATCAAAGTCTGGGACCAGGAGGCCTGTCCTGTCAGTCGCTTGAACCCCTGGTATTTACTCACAACATCCGAATAGGAAGAAAGGTAGTCAATATTCACGTTCAGGAAACCATTTTCTGATGGAAGCCTCAGCCCTTTACCCACTGCTGCCTGTTTGATCTTCGGGTCGCTTTTAAGCCGAACCTCAAGCGGACTGTATCCTGCTTTGGTCTTTACCACTACCGCTCCTGAGGTAAGGTTGCCGTAGACTACTGAAGGGATTCCTTTAATCACCTCCACAGATTCAATATTGTCACTGGAGATATTTCGCAAGTCAACTCCTTTTCCTGCAACAGTATGGTATCCTTCGCGTGATGAATTGGTTGAAATCACCTGGAGGTTGGCATCATTGGAAACAGGTGCATTGTCGATAATCACACTGGTACCCATTGCACTATTGGGATCGGTGCCGATTTCCCTGATCGCGATCTGCTGGGGTCCCGAGAGGTCGGGATTGTCCATCAGGTTTCCCGGGACCAGCTGCATGATGTCCTGAAGTCCGGTGGCCTGCACATGCTCGATCGCAGCGCTTCCTATCGTGGTAGTGGTTGCAATATTTGTGCTTTTCTTTGCAAGTACACTCACCTCCTCCATGTCGTATGAGGTGGGTACCAGTTGCAGGTCCAGCTTTTCGCCCGGATGTACATCAAACTCGGTCGTAAAACTTTCGTAGCAAAGGCATTGCACCTCGATGGTATAATGCCGTTCAGGGACATCCCGGAACAGGAACCTGCCGGCAGTGTCACTGACGGTCCATATGTCAAGATCCTTCAGGTTGACAGCCGCACCGATGACCGGTTCACCTGTCTTCCTGTCGGTGATCCTGCCTTCAAGTCTGACCCCCTGCTGCGCATTTACAATCGATGTAAGGCAGATGAGGAGCAGGGTGAGTATGCGTATACGTCTGTTCATATTGCCGGGGGAAAGCCGTTCCGGGAGCGCTCATCTCCCGGAACAGCATGAGTGCTTATTTACTGATGATAAACTTTCTTGAAGCCACATTTCCCTCATCCCCCGTAAAGGTGATGAAGTAAATCCCGTCATCAAGCCTGTCGATATCAACGGTTGCCTGTCCTCCCGCAGTCTCCTGCCTGAGGACCACTCCGCCGGTGATATTGCAAATCGTGACCCTTTCAATCTGGTCGAGGTTGTTTAACTTCAGGAATGAAGCAGCGGGATTTGGATAGAGGCTGATCTCGGTCCGGCGTTCTGCAACGCCGACAGCGACTGTTACGGTAACCGTCCAGCTCTTCGTTGTCTCCTGGTCCTCCGCTGTTACGGTGTAGGTAACTGGTGCAGAGAAATCCTGCTCTGATTCAGAAGCCGGGGAGATGGTTGCACCCTCGGATACTTCAATCACAGGGGTGAGGGCCGAAGGATCGGTACCAACCTCCACCTCAATATCAACAGTTGCGTTTTCAGCATCGATCACCGCATCGCCGGTCTGTTCCGGTAGTGTAAAACTTATGATCTCTGCCTCGGTGCTTGGTGCCTCCAGGTCGGCCAGCGGGATCTTGTAGATATTCGATTTTGCCAGCGCTACCAGTTTGTTATCAAGCACCTCCCCGATCTCCCAGATCGATGATCCGGGATAGCAGTTTTCCCAGGTCACACCGTAATCCCATGAGATCTTTGATTTGGTGGACGAACCGAGGACGAGGATGGTGGAGTCGTTCAGAATTTTCATGTCTCCACCGCCACCGATTCCCAATAAGTGACTGTAGTTGGCACCGCCATCATTGGTAACATAAACACCGTCAACCGAGCTGAGCAGGTACCAGGTCTGGTCATTCCTGTACTCAATACTTCTAAGGAATACTGTACTGTCCGACGGACTTCCTGTCTCCTGGAAATCGGGATAAAGGTCTGTAAATGTATCCCCGCCGTCGGTGGTCATCCTGAAAAATGTATTGCCAACGATATACCCTGTCTGGTCATCCATGAACCAGATATGGTTGATGTAGGAGCCTTCCAGGTCCTCGAAGAGTGATTCCCAGGTTTCTCCTCCATCCTGCGTGCGGAAGATATTGCCATGTGTGTCTTTGTTGTCGATACCTGCAATGGTATCCAGCCAGTTGACATAGAGGAATGCCGTGGTATCATTCACGCATGCGATCTCGAATGGATTCATTCCGTAGCAGCCTTCGGCATTTGGATTTAACGATTGATCGGTACCTGAACCCAGGCTCCGGTAATCCAGCAATTCCCAGGTTTCCCAGTTGTCTAATGACTTATACATAAGACCATGTGCATATACATCCGAATAGTCCGAGGAACTTGGAAAATCCACCATGTAGAGCCGCCTGGTAATTGCATAAGAGGCCCCCCCGGTACTGCTGATACTTTCAAAATCATATAAAGCACCGAAGGCATGAAGCTCCGGAGTCTCAATCCCTGTCCAGATGACCCCGCCATCAGAGGTAGAAACCAGGGTTTCTCCATAACCGGCGATGATTGCGTTGTCACCGTCCGTGATATGCATTTTTTGCATATTTTCATTGGCTTTGATCTCCTGGCTGACCCAGGTGATATTTCCATCAATGGCATCCTGCACAGACATTTTGTAGATATTGGA
>CAKZNC010000189.1 GCA_937129385.1 uncultured Bacteroidota bacterium | reverse complement strand
CGCACCTGTTTCCAAGGCTGGAAAGAAGCCTGAGGGAGACCGAGATCAGGGAGGATCAGAACGACGCGGGCCACCAGACATTTCGCTCATACCTTCCTGTGCGGGAGCCGGATCATACGTTTTATGCGGCGTCAGACGGACAATTGGGGGGAATCATCAAAATGTGCAGGGAGTGGAAGGTGTCGGGGAATACCGAATGGCTGTCGAGGCACTGGCCGTTGGTGAAATCGAGTTTGGATTACTGTATCCAGACCTGGGATCCGCGGCATACGGGTGCCCTGGAGGAACCGCACCACAACACATATGACATCGAGTTCTGGGGAGCGGACGGAATGTGCACCAGCTTTTACCTGGGGGCATTGGCCGCTGCAGTGGAGATGGCTGCTGCCGTGGAGGACGACGTACCGCTCTATGCGGAATTGCTGCAGAAGGGGATTGAAAGGATGGAATCCGAACTGTACAACGGTGAATATTTTATCCAGGAGGTGCAGTGGGAAGGACTGGATGCGCCCAACCCGGTGGAGGCTTCGGCCGAAAGTATGGGGGGATACTATTCCGAGGAGGCACTGGCGATCCTTGAAAAGGAGGGTCCGAAGTACCAGTATGGAAATGGATGTATCAGCGATGGGGTGCTGGGCTTCTGGCTGGCAGAGATGTGTGGTTTGGATGTGGGGATCGATCCCGTGAAAGTGATGGGACACCTGTTATCGGTGCATAAGTACAATTTCAGAACAGACCTGTCGGACCATGTGAATCCGCAACGGGCGGGCTATGCATATGGTGACGAAGGCGGACTCCTGCTCTGCAGCTGGCCATACGGGGATGCACCGACGTTTCCATTTGTTTACAGTAACGAGGTGTGGACCGGGATAGAATACCAGGTCGCTTCTCACTTGATGTTGGAGGGAGAGACTGAGAAAGGGCTGGACATCGTGCGCGAGGTGCGTAAACGGTATGACGGTACCAGGAGGAACCCGTTCAATGAATATGAATGCGGACACTGGTATGCCAGGGCGATGGCCAGCTACGGGTTGCTGCAGGGGCTGACCGGAGTGCGGTATGATGCTGTGAACAGGACGATGTATGTTGACAGCAGGATGGGGAAGGATTTCAGCTGCTTCTTTAGTTGCGGATCCGGGTTTGGGACCGTTGGGCTGGAAGGTGGGAAACCATTCGCATCAGCGGTGATGGGAGAATTCGTTATTGACCGCTGGGTATTGGACGGGGAAGAGATGGATGCATCCTGAGAAGCGAATGATTTGTTAATCGTTGTTTGACAGTAGGAGTAAAGCAAGATATAATGGACAGAATAAATGAGGATTTTCGGTGGCGGAAAAAAACTCGTAAAGATCCGGGAGGAGGGGGAGTGCGGATCTCCTGGTTGCTGGTATTTGTATGGATTGCCCTGGGGGCGTGCGGACAGGAAAAGACATATACCAACCCCATCGCCGATGGCGTCTATATGGGTGATCCGTTCATGATCCACCATGAGGGTGTCTATTATTTGTATGGGACAACCAATTCGGGGGAGGGGTTCAGGTGTTGGTCGAGTCGGGATTTGCAGGAGTGGAACCCGGAAGGATTTGTATTCCGTGAGTCGGAGGAGACATGGGGCGGAAGTAATTTCTGGGCCCCGGAGGTGCACCATCTTGATGGAAAATTCTACCTGGCGTTCAGCTGTAAGGGAAGGGAGGCCGAGCATGACCGCATGCTATTGTGCCTGGCTGAAAGCGACAGCCCCACCGGACCTTTCAAGGAGGTGTATGCCCCCTGGTTCGATATGGGATATTCCTGCATTGATGCACACCTGTTCTTTGATGATGATGGAAAGAAATACCTCTATTTCGACCGGGTGGGGTATGAGGGTGAATGGCCCGATGGTCACCTGTACGGACTGGTCTATTGCAGGGAACTGAATGAAAAGATGGCGCCTGTGGGGGATACGGTATTTGTATCCGGACCGGAACAGGAGTGGGAACATCCCTTGAGCGATAACAGCAGGTGCAATGAGGGCAGTTATATAATGAAGCACGACGGCAGGTATTACATGACCTATTCAGCGAATCATTACAGGGATCCGTTTTACGGGATCGGTGTATCTACTGCCGATCATCCATTGGGGCCATGGACGAAATCCGAAGACAACCCGCTGATAGGTCTGGATAAGGAAAGGGAGATATTTGGTCCGGGCCACAACTGTTTCATGCGGTCACCTGATGGTAGTGAGCTGTTTATTGTATACCATACACATGTTTCAGAGGAGAACAAGCAGCGGGAGGTCAACATCGACCGGGTGAAATTCGATGAAACAGGAAGGCTCCTGGTGAAAGGGCCAACCAGGACCCCGCAACCTGTTCCTTCGGGAACAAAGTGATCAAAGTTCCAGGATGCGTTTCAGCTGACGATCAGATACGGTGAGCAGACCGGAGGCGGGGAGTCTGCGGGTAAGCTCTCGCCAGTTATTATCCTGCTCAAAGACTTCTTTGAAGATCGGCAATGCTTCTTTGAGCCTGTCGTTGTTCGCCAGGGTCACCGCTTTCCAGTACTTCATTTCCAGGTTGCCAGGCATCAGGGCTTCGGCCGCACCATATTCCTGTAAAGCCAGCGCCATGTCATTGTGCTCAATGGCAAGATCACCACGGTTCATATGGTCGTATGCACGATGCACCTTGAGAAGTCGTTCCATCTCCACCAGCGGCGTGTTGTGATCATCCACCCGCAGGTCGATCTTCTTATCGGCCCAGGGTTTATCTGTTTTTTCCGGACCGACCACCACGATGGCGGCCGATTGTTTGCCGCGGATGTCACCCCCGGCAGCCTGTGCAGCTTTCAGCGCTTCCAGTACACGTTCGGCCAGGGGAAGGTCATCGTGCTTTTCAAATGCTGCCGACATGGCCGGGACCACGTCGTCGTTCAACATCATATTGGCCTGTACCGAGTAATTCTCTCCAATGTAGTGGGAAGCTGAGCTGAGGCATTTCTCACCGGTAAAGGCTCCGATGTTTCCGCTGGCATCCAGCATTGCCACCTGCCTGAAGGCCTCGCCCTCATCCTTTTTACGAAGGAGTGTCAACGCTTTGTCAGCAGCTGTCCCGGCCTCCATCAGGTCCAGCCCTGAAGGTCCGTATGCGGGATTCACAAAGGATTGTGTGGCCACCACACCAACGCCTGACCGTCCCCAGGAGACGATCGTGCCCACGGCAAACCAGTGACTCTGAACCCCCACTGCCATTTCTCCTGTCGCGGGATCCATGGCAACGATGGAAAATGTGTGTGCAAGATCTTTCTTATCCTGACCTGTTGCCGGTACCAGGAAGGTAAGGAGCAGCAGGGATACGGTTAAGTATCGCATTCGAGTATTCATAATCGTTATTAATTTAGTGAAGCGAGCAGTCCGGACTTATGATCATGAACAGCTATTCAGGCAGTATTCAACGGTACGCTCTTCAATTTCCAGTTTTGAACAGACCTGTTCGCCGATCTGAATACGAAAGATACAATTTTGATTGAATTTTCAGTTCAAATCCTATCTTTGAATGATCAAAACCAAACTAAACTACTACATCATGAGAAGATTTTATTTCCTTCTGCTGGCAATCTGTTTTGGATTTGCCGGGCAGTCATATGCAGCAAAACTTATTGAAGTCAGGGTCGTCGACCATGGATATTTAATGGTGCATTTCCTGGATGGTGAAGTACTGTTCAGGGACGATGCAACGGGAGAGAGTGCCTACACGGGTCATGACTGGTCCGAAGGAGACGATAAAATGGTTCGATTCGGTGATTCTCTTGCACTGGATGTTGTCGCAAAGGCAAAAAGCTGGAGGATCACCTCGGGAACAGACAAAGCCTATGGAAAAAAAGGTGCAAGACCGGTGGCTGTGTACAGGAAGTCAAAGGTGACGCAAACCACCCATGACTGGGAATATGCAATGGAACACTGGATCTTCCTTGAGCTGCCAGATCCAATGAAAGAGGGAGCCTCCTATTCAATTGTTTTGGACAAAGCGACCAATTCTGACCGCCTGGTGGCAGAGTTTTCATACGACCCGGTCAGCAGCTTATCTGAAGCCGTCCATGTAAATATGATCGGTTATGCTCCCTCGAGCCCGGTGAAGTCGGCCGACCTGTATCTCTGGATGGGTGACGGAGGCGCACGTGATTACAGCGAATTCGAAGGAAATGATGTATCTGTTCTGAATACACAAACCGGTGAGCTTACCCTGGCGGGCGAGGTGAAATTCTGGAAGGAAGTGACAGAAACAGAGGCAGAAGGAAGGAACCTCACAGGTTCGACGGTCTGGACAGCAGATTTTTCAGGGTTCAATGATCCCGGTACTTACAGACTCGTTGTTGAGGATGTGGGCTGCAGCAGGGAGTTCATCATCAGCGATGATGCTTTCTTTGAGCCATATCGCTTCTCTTTAAGAGGATATTATTATATGCGGATCGGTGAGGATGAGATGGATATGGTGCCTGTGCCAAGACAGCCCACTTTTATCCCCGGCAAAGACCCGGAAGGTTTTACGATTTACATGACCGACCTGGATCCTTACGATCCAGCCTGGAGAGAACATCCCGGAGATACCTGGGACGAGCCACATTTCAAACCGGCTGCTGAGTCCATGTTCTGGAAACGAAGGCTCCCCGGCAATCCAACCAATCCGAATGCAGTGGGTGGACACTCCGACGCACTGGACTGGGACCGGCACCTGGCGCATGTATCGAATATCTATGACATCCTGCTTCCATATTATATGAGCGGGGGTGTCTTTGACGATGACTATCTCGGGATCGCTGAGAGCGGGAACAGCATCCCGGACCTGGTAGATGAAGCAAGAAATGAGGTCGATTTCTGGCTCAGCTGCAGGGTGGGGGATGCCTATGCACACGGACTTACAAATCCCAGTAGTGAGCGGACCATGATGTTCCAGGCAGGGGTGACCAACATGGCTGCATGGGCCAATGCTGCCAATTGCGCCATGCTGGCCGACTGTTTCAGACTTTCTGGCCACGATGACCTTCGGGATTATTATACCTCGGAAGCGGTGAAAGCCTTTGAATTTGCGAGCAATGAAGAAGAGCAGATGCTGGATGTGAAGCAGGATATCGGGGATGGAAGAATGAGGGGACGCGACTTCAAAATGATGGCGGCTGCCTATCTCTTTAACCTGACCGGTGACATAAAATGGGAAAAAATTTTCGCGGAAGAGAGCGTTGTAAAGGATGGAACAGCGAACATCAATGATCGCGACAACGGTGTGCAGCTCTGGGCACATGTTGCATATCTGTGGTCACCCAGGGAGCGGCATTTCCCGGAATTATATGAAAATATCCTGGTATCAGTAAAGAAAGAGGCCAATGAACACAATGTACGGCATATGGACCTCCGACCGTCAAGACGTTCATCCAATGATAACTACTGGCAAACTCCCCACAACATGCACAATGTGATGCTGGCCCATGCCCTCACCGATGATCCAGGGGAAAAAGCACGTTATGAGAAATCGATGGTCCTGGAGGCCGATTGGGGACTGGGAAGGAATCCTTCCAATATCGTTGAGATGACTGGTCTGGGTGAACGACACATCGTGAATTGCTATACCTCGGGAAGGAACGATGGAGCACACGGATTGCACCCGGGGCATACCCCTTATAACAACCTTGACCCGTGGGGCAGGGGGAAGATCCATAACGGTTCAAATCCGCCCTGGTTTACTTCGAAATGTTACCCCGAATGGAAGGCAGGTGGATGGCCACACCAGGAGGGACATTTCAATTCACGTTATTCATGGGCAAACGGGGAATTTACGCCACGGCAGACCATGCGAGGGAAGATGGCGCTGCTTGGATACCTGCAATACATTTACGGGGAGGACAGGTAGAAATCTCAAAGCTCAGTTCCGTAGGTCCTTATTCCATCAATATGGTTGATAGGTACAAGGGACCCTGGGATGCGAAGGGTCATTGGTCCTCTCTGGCCGTCCTGATCTTCTCGATCTCTTTCTTCACCCGGTCGGCTTCCGCATATTTTTCATCTGATAATTTGCGGTTCGAGGTGGATAATTTGTATCCATCCGACATGAGTCGGTCGTATTTTTTTAATAATTTCTTCTCTGGATTTTTATTGATGCCAAACATAATTATTCTTATTTAAAATATTAATTAACAGTAATATACAGGATGTATTTTGCGAGTTGAATTGCTGGTTTCTAGATTGTCTCAATTCTGTCGATCAGGATCCTGAAAGGTTCTTCCTTTTTGTTTCCCGCCAGGATCGAGATCTCATTCATCTTTTTGCCTGCATAATTCTCAATATCGAGTTTCATACCACGGAAT
>CAKZNC010000188.1 GCA_937129385.1 uncultured Bacteroidota bacterium | reverse complement strand
TTCTGAAGAACTTTTTGTAAATTCATGTTCATGACCTGGCAATATGATGGGCATTTGCATTTGCAGCGTCAACCCCTCCTGTCGCCAGGCAGGGGCACTCCACATACCGTCAAACACTTGCAACTGTCCTGATCAAGGAATATGAATAAGTTCAGACCTGAAAATAGAAGCTATTTCCATACCGGATTTTTTGGTTACATTGAAACAGGCAATAATACGAGAGTCTATTCAAAAATATCAATTCCCTCATTTTGCTAACCTAAAACAAATCTGTGGTGATCACCTGGAATCATACAAACCTCATAATGATTTCATGCACAGTAGACAACCACTACCAAGAGAAATGAGGAACCGGATAAAGGCAGATTTCAAAAAAGCACATAAAAAAGTAATGTAAATAACATATCTGCTTTGATTATAAGCATAATGATAATACCTGGAATTGTTTGGTCGGTCCTAAAGCCAATTTTTTTATATCCAGGAACAATCTGCATAAACAATCACTATTATTTGATATATTTCAAATACTACTGATGCGATTAAAATTATAATCTTTAAAATATGCTGATGTAATATTCTTAAAATACACTAATACAGTTGTTTAAATTTTGTAAAATTATTACGAAGCAAAAAATAATTTCAAATCAAAAAAACGCAAAACATCTTGAATGTCTATAAATTCAATATGTTTGGCAATGTTTATAAAAGTTAATGCATCACCAGTATATTTCAAAAACGAAACAAAACACTGAACATGAAAAAACTTCAATTTCTTCTTCTATTTATCATTTTCCCGGCCATAACAACATTCGGACAAGAAACTGCAGAATCCCAACCTGGTTTAATTAATGCCAGCCCGGCAGATCACCTGCCGCCGTACATCAAACTTGCATGTGGTTTTGGAGAACGTCCGGATTGGTCCCACGACGGCCGGTTTATTTTATTCGTAGATAAACCTATGGGTGAAGTCTATGAATTGGAATTAGCAACCGGAATCATACGTCCAAAAACCAGGCATTTTAATCATTACGGTTTCACCAGAGCCATGTATTTAGCTAATGGCGATATTCTACTGTCCGGCCCGAATGCCCCTTTTGATCCTACCGACATAGAAGAAAGAGAGAAAGCACGCGATCATTGCTGGTTGTCAGTTATGGATAATAATTGTCAGAAGGAGCCTGTCCCCCTGAATACCCTTTGCGCAGAAGGACCAGCTGTTTCGAGAACAAGAATGAAAATTGCCTGGACGCATCGTGATCGTCAAATCCCCGACTTAGGCAAAAACAGGGCAAAGTTATTAATGGCAGAGATCGGTTACGAAGAAGGAATCCCAGGGCTTAAAAATGAAAGGGTCATTTTTGATTCAAAACAATTACCTTTTACATTAGGTAATTCAAGCCTTGAAACTCAAAACCTCGTTCCGCCTGAAGATGAAAAAGTGACCTTTGCTGTTTATACCATCGACAATGGCAATAATACTGATGTATACATGGTAAACAGTAAAAGTGGAGATTATCAGGTTATCACCAATTCTCCCTGCTGTTACGATGAACCGGAAGGTATATTTCCAGGCGGACAATACACCTGTGTTGAGCATGCTCCCAGTGACAAAACTGCCTGGCCGCTGATTGATCTGTATAAATTAAAATTGGATGGCTCCGGTGAAATGCAACGGTTGACATATTTCACTGAATATAAGGGTTTCAAAGCAAATCAAGGGGTGGTTTCAGACGATGGAAAATACCTCTGTTTCCAGATCGGGAAAGCCGACCAGGAGGCGGGTGCAGGTTTCGGTTTTTTCATAATGGATCTTGAAGAAGCTGCAGAACACCTTGAGGAATTTAAAACTTATAATGACTAAGTACAGGATCCATTCAATACATGAATGATAAAGATGGGTCGAAATTTAAAAAAGAGGGGGGAAATATAAAAACAACTGTCAATTGAGTGCATATGGATTCGCCTTTGTATTGAAATATACGGTCACATATACTACGTTTAGATAAACTTATCGTAAATTCATGCCATTCACAGTGCAAAACGAAGGCAAAAGCAGCACCAATCCCTCCCGGCCCAGTAGCACATGCACAACGCATACCTCAACAGCAGAGTTATTTATACAAGAAAACAAGAGTGATCATGGAAAATATAATGCCCAAAAGTCTAAAAATCATATTGACTGCAGGAATTGTTATCTTCATTCAGCAATCCGCGAATGCGCAAGCAGATCATCCAAATTATTTGCAGAAAGTAGGCGAGACTGATAGTATTTTTTCACAGATCCTGAATGAGTCCCGTGAATTTTATATTCAACTACCAGCCAGCTATTATCCTTCGAAACAACAAAAATACCCGGTAGCCTTTATCCTGGACGGCGAGATATTTCTCCCCACTGTAAATGAAATGCAGAATTACTACAGCGGTGGTTATACGCCTGAGATGGTACTTGTGGGCATTTCAAATGATAAAAACAGGATCAGGGATCTGACCCCTTCAAAAATATCCACTAAATATGGAATGCCATTCAATGAAGAAAACGGGGCAGCTGAAAATTTCAGCGAATTCATCGAAAATGAACTGATACCCTATGTTGAGAATAAATATCCGGTTACCAGCTTCAGAACTTTAATCGGACATTCATATGGTGGCCTGTTTGCTATTTACTCTCTTGTCAAACATGGAGATCTGTTTACCAACTATCTTGCCATTGACCCAGGCCTGGATTGGGATGATCAAAAACTGAGCAAAGAAGCAAAAGGAATCCTTACCAAACGGGATTTTGAGAATAAGGCCCTGTTTATCTCTTTAAGTGGACAATTACATATGCAAAACCCGCAAATAACTATAGACAATGTGTTGCAGGATACCACAGATTTCACTTTGTTTGCCCGCTCAAATATTGCCTTTTCAAATATGGTGAAGCAAAATGCTGACAACGGTTTGAGCTATCAATGGATATTTTATCCGGATGACATTCATGGTACCATTCCATTTCCCTCAATCAGGGATGGCTTAATCTATCTTTTTGAATGGTTTCAAATGGAAAATACCGATAGATTCAACTCATTTGACACACCAAAAGAGGAGCTTCACGACCTAATAAAATACAGGGAAACAAAGCTCAGAGAACACTTTGGTTATTTTGAACCCCCTTATCCGGAAGATATTCTGAATATGTTAGGATATATGAATATGGAAATGCAACAGCCTGAAAAAGCAAAAATGTACTTTGAATTTGCGATCGAGTATTATCCGGAAAGTGCAAATGCCTATGATTCGATGGCAGATTATTATGAATCAACTGGTGACCTGCCTTCTGCAATAAAATATGTAAGCAAAGCTGCAGAATTAAGTGACAGCAATGCTTATAGGGAAAAAATCGAAAAACTTAAATCAAATACCAACTGAGCCAAATCGCTATGTAATGGTTGTAGCCGGTCAACTAAGATTAAGTACAGAACATCAATGAGATTTTCCTTATTTTCAATCTGGTAATAAAAAACAAATTTAGTCGCAACCACGACCCTTACAATGCCCCTGGGAAATTACGGATTTAGCCAGAGTATTGGATGGGAAATTGACCAGTCTGGCAACTCATGGCAATTGAATTTAGACCAAGGTTAAAACAATCCCCAGCAATATTTACTGATCAAATTTATCGATCACTCTACAAAAGTCTTTCCCCTGAATACAATTTGTCCAGCGGACAAAATGCCTTGTCTCTTCCCAGCTGAGCCATATGTAGATAGAGAAGGGTGGTCTTGATATCCCGATGTCCCATGAGGTCCTTCAGGGTCATGATGTCCATTCCCATCTCCATCAGGTGAGTGGCATAGGTATGACGCAGGACATGCGAAGTCACATGCTTAATAATCCCCGCCCTGCTTGTCGCTTTCCTGATTACAACCTGGACGCCTGACCTTGAGAGCTGCTGCAACCCGCCATTATACCCTCTTCCATTGAACAACCATATATGCGGTGTTTCTGCAGTCAGATAACTCCTTAGACCCCGCACAAGTAATTTACCCAGTGGAACATACCTGCTTTTTCCTCCTTTTCCATGACGTACATGCAACATCTTCCTGTCCAGGTCAATATCCGGTAACCTTAAATTAATAAGTTCAAATTGACGTAATCCACAACCGTACATTAATGCCAGAATCAATCTGTGCTTCAATAAATCAGGAGCAGATAACAGGCGCATTACTTCTCTGACACTCAAAACCACAGGTAATTTATTATTCTGCTTAATAGCGGGCAGGCAAACCTCCTGCCCTTTTAAACCCAATACTTTATAGGCAAACCGTAATCCGCATACAGTATGTTTAAAGTAACTCAATGAAGGAGTGTTGCTCCTGGTCTTCAAATAATAGAGGTAATCCAATACCTGTTCTTCATCGAGTTTGCAGGGACAGCACTCATAATGAAGTGCCATCGCCGCCAGGCAACGTCCGTAGTTGGTAAGTGTGCTCTGACTTTTTCCGGAGATCTCAATGCTGCGCCTGAGCTTAATGTAAAGTTCTTCAAATTCAGGAACCAGAATACAAGCTTCTTCAAGCAGTGTCATTTTTTTCATTTTCAACATTCGCTTTATTAATATTTGAGGGAATATGGATAGATTACACCGACCTGGCCGATGATCGATACATAATGCTTCAAACATAGTTAACCTCTCACCTTTCCCATGACGGACCCCTTGAATGCTATCGATCCAACGGGTGAAATTTTGCAGATCAAAAAGGAAAATATCAATTTAGAATGCTGATTACAGATAAAGCCAATATCTTAGACCATTATTAAGGTCGCATCAAAATCGCATACCTGATCAATCAAGCAACATGAAATCCATTATAACCATCATCTGCCTGCTTAACTCACTGAACCTCAGCTACGGTAAAACAAAGACCAACATTGAAAAGGTGATCATATCAACTGGTCAGCAGGAAACCTTTATCCATACAAATGAAACAGGCAGTTTCATTGCAACTGTGAACAATGCAGCCGCAAAGAGATATGGTCTCCGTGGCTATGTCCGCTACAGCGACTTCGGTGCGGTTGGAGACGGGATCACCAACGATAGTGATGCCATCGCTGCTGCGCATGCCTACGCAAACCAGAACGACCTGGAAGTTAAGACAGATAACCACGCCACTTATTATATAGGCGGAAAAGAATGCACAGCCATTATCCAGACCAACACCGATTTCGGCACAGCGACCTTCATCATCGACGATACCGATGTTGAAAACCGAAACGCACCCGTTTTCAGGATCAGTTCCAGCCTGAAACCGTTTACCCCGCAAACCATATCCTCCCTGGAAAAAAACCAGAAAACCATCGATATCTCCCTGCCACAATCCTGCCTGGTCACCGTCACCAACGCAAACACCAGGCGATACATCCGATATGGACTCAACCAGAACAACGGATCGCCTCAAACAGATATCTTCGTCGTAAATAAAAAAGGTCAGATCGATAAAGACACACCGATCATCTGGGACTTTGATCAGATCACGGAGATCACTGCCCTTCCCATGGATGAGGAGACATTAAAAATCACAGGCGGACGATTCACAACCATCGCCAACCAGGCCGAATCAAAATACACCTACTACAGCCGAAACATAGCGATCCGGCGTTCCAACGTGGTTGTGGACGGACTGGAACATTACATTAAAGGCGAAGGCAAACATGGCGCCCCCTACAGCGGATTCCTAAATATAAGTGACTGTGCCAACATTACAGTAAAAAACACCGTTCTTACAGGTCATAAAACCTACAGGACCATCGGGTCTGCCGGAAAACCCGTCTCAATGGGCTCATACGATATATCAGTCAACCGCGCCCTCAATGTCTCTTTCGTGAATTGTAGTCAGACCAACGACATCAATGACCGCACCTACTGGGGGATCATGGGGTCCAACTATAGCAAAAATCTGATCTATGAGCACTCCACCTTCTCCAGGTTCGACGCCCACATGGGGGTCGCCAATGCCACCATCAGAAACTCAACACTTGGTCATATGGGCATCAATGCCATTGGTACAGGTACTTTGACCGTAGAGAACTCCACAATTTACGGCAGAACCCTCATCAACCTCCGCCAGGATTATGGCAGTACCTGGCAGGGCAAATTCATCATACGGGATTGCCTTTTCGTGCCTTCCGGAGGCAGAGCCACCACAGCCAGCCTGATCGGCGGATATAATTCAGGCAAACACGATTTCGGATATACCTGCCATATGCCGGAAACGATCATCATCGAAAACCTGCACATCGACGACTCCAATCACCCTGAAAAATACAACGGTCCGGCGATCTTTGCCAATTTCAACCCACAGATGACCAACGAATCATTCCAGGAGGACTTTCCATACATCATCACAAAAGAGGTGATCCTAAAAAATGTAACCACCGCCAGCGGACACGATCCTAGAATAAGCGATAACCCTTTCATGTTCAGAAATGTAAAGATAAAATCAAAGCCCCGAGAATAGCATCCCTCCCCCTTCAAGACCCGGACAGAATTGGAAAAAACTCGTTATAATTGCAAAGTAATTTTAAAACCGAAGGTCCGTAACTCGATGAAATACTTCACAATTCTTATTATCGCTATCTGCCTGATCGCCTCAGGCTGCTGCAACAACGAAAACTTCGAAGTCGGTGGCATCTCGGTACATTACCCAAAACTGGACTCTGCCGCCAACCTCAGGTCATACATTCTTCAACCCGGAAGCAGTCACATCATCAGGGACAGTGTCGAGCTTGGCTCATTGCATGCCGGCAACAACTACACACTGTTCGTGAATTTCGAATTCTACCGCGAAGACCAAATCCTCCACGTGGTCAACACTACCTACCGCGACACGGTCACAAACATTTATTTTGAACGCAACTACTGCAAAGACGGCATAAAAAAATTTGAATATATGCTGAATGGTACGTACCGTACAGACAGGTCGGTAACCATCTCCGATCCCGACCAGGTCACCGAGTGATCAAATACGTGGGGCCGACCAGGTCACAGAGTGATCAACTGACTGGCGCCGGTCAGTTCGGAAACTGCTCCAATCGGTAGCTCCCCGGAACATACCGAGCCAAAAAAAATTGTATCTTTTGAAAAATTTCTAACCAAACCAACTACTACCATGTACCAGGAAAAACATTCCCAGGGATCCAGTAAAAACGTGGAAACCAATCAAAAAAGTAAAAACCAGATGAATCGCAGGAAGTTCATAGGGGGCGTCAGTGCCGCAGCTGCCGGTCTCACCGTTGTACCCGCACACGTCCTGGGTGGCCCCTATCACATTGCCCCCAGCGACATGATCAACGTCGCCTATATCGGTATGGGCACACAGGGTCTCCGCCAGATGCCGGCCCTGCTCAACATCCCTGATGTCCGCATCACTGCGGTCTGCGATCCACAACGAAAAGCGATCAACTACCGTGACTGGGGCCCCACTGGTCTGCGCGACCAGATGCGCAAGCTGATCAATGATCCCGACTGGAACACAGGGGGAAACAATACGATACCGGGCGGACTTGACAACGGGAAGGAGCTCGTCGACAGGTTCTACGAGCTGCAAAAAGGAAAAAAACAGAAAAAGGGATGCAATGCCTATACCGATTTCCGTGAACTCTTTGAAAAAGAGAAAGACCTGGATGCCGTGCAGGTGATGACCACCGATCATGTCCACGGGATCATCTCCACTGCTGCCCTGAAACGCAACATTGCGGTTACCATGCATAAACCCCTCTCCAACCGGCTCAAAGAAGGAAGAAAAGTGATAGAGATGGCCCGCAAATCAGATGCGGTTACCCACCTGCTTCCCTGGGATTCAAATGGTTCTATGGATCAGATCATGGCCTGGATCAACGGGGGCGCCATCGGTGAACTGCAGGAGGTCCACAACTGGTCGCACCGACCGGTATGGCCGCAGTATGCTCAGATCCCAACCGACACACCAAATGTCCCCGAGGGATTTGACTGGGACCTGTGGCTGGGCCCGGAAGCCTACCGTCCCTATCATCCGAATTATACCAACATGGTATTCCGTGGCTGGTACGATTTCGGCGGCGGATCCATGGCCGATATGGGTCATTACAGCCTGTGGACCGTCTTTGAAGCACTGAAGCTGGAAAACCCCACCATCGTCGAACCCAATATGAGTCATGTCTGCGATATGAGGCCCGATGACTCAGCCTACAAGATCTATAACGATTTCTCATTCCCGTATGCCAGCACCGTAAGGTTCAAATACCCGGCCATCACAGGCCGTCCGGCTGTCGACCTGGTATGGTACGATGGTGGCATGCGTCCGCCGGTCCCACAGGAGTTTTATGACAAAAAGATCGATTTCCCGTCTGAAGGAATGATGTTCAAAGGGGATAAGGGAATCATCATGACTTCAGGATTTCTCGTGGAAGACCCATACCTGCTCTCGGGTGAAGTTCGGGAAACAAAAGAGGTATCGGCAGCTGCCGGTGCAGTGAAGATCCCTGGTATTGAGCGTTTCATCGAGGGTGTGAGAAAAGAAAAGCAGATTGCGGGTAACTTCAGGCAGGCCTGGGGAATCACCGAGGCTGTCAACCTATATGCAGTGGCACTCAGGGCGAACAAGACCCTCCGCTACGACGCAGACCAGATGAAGGTGACCAACGATGAAACTGCCAATGCATACCTCGATCGTAACTACCGGTCGGGATGGTCCATCGAACAGATGTAGCCCGGTGGCACGTATCATTCAGCATAAAAACGCGTGCACACATTTTGCGCCTAATTACAGGTTGACAGGTTCATGAAAAGGACTGGCAGCGCGGATCAAATACTTAAATCATTGAAAAATCAACTACCAACTTAAAAATCATGACATCAAGAAGAAAATTTTTAAAAACAACGGGTGCAGCACTCGG
>CAKZNC010000187.1 GCA_937129385.1 uncultured Bacteroidota bacterium | reverse complement strand
GGACAAGATTACATTTTTCACTATAATCCATACTCCGGGTATAATGCTGATCAACTGGACCTGGCACTTGAACAATCCAAACGAAAAAAGCGAAACGGGATCATTGCCACCGGCGTAGGTACAGGGATGCTGATCGGCGGTTCCGTGATGATGCTTGATGCACTGTATCCTTCAGTTGATGAGCCTTTTAATGCTGCTACCTTTGGAATTGGCATTGGGTTGATGAGCTTCAGCGGATTTCCCCTGGGATATGGATTTGTATCCTGGATAATGGGTAATGAGGCGATCAATCTGATTGAAATCGAGTTGCTGGCTTCCGGGGAGAGGAAGCTAAAGCTTAAGCCTACGTGGGATGGGTATGGGCTGGTGTTTAATTTTTAGATGGCCCACAGGGTAATTCCGTCCTCATCCTCGTATATGAAATCCATCACCCCGGGCCAGAGCGGTTGCTTCATTTCTGAAGACCATTTCAGGATCCGGGATTTAAATGATTCCACCAGCTCGGGGTACTGTGCCGACAGGTCGTTTTGTTCCCCGGGATCGTCATCCAGGTGAAACAAGTATTCCTGCTGGTCCCTGTGGTTCCAGATGAACTTCCAGGATCCGGAAACCAGGGCATGGTTGTAATCTGTCCGCCAGATCAGGTCCCTGGGTATGTCTCCACGCTCAGTATCAAGCAACCCAGGAAACAGGTCGACCCCGTCAAATGGTCTGTCGGCAGGCACTTCGCAGCCGGATGCAACGAGCGCGGTGATGAATATATCCATCAGGGAAACGGGGTGGTGGCTATCCACTCCTTCAGGCAGAATCCCCTTTTGGGAAATGATCATCGGGATATTGATCCCGCCTTCGAACTGGGTGAATTTCCCTCCCCTGAGTATCCCATTGTCTGTTGCAGAGGTATAGGTGGCTCCGCCATTGTCACTGGCAAAGAAGATGAGTGTGTTTTCTGTGATCCCAAGTTCGTCAAGCTTATTGGTAATTTGCATGATTGCATCATCAAGTGCTGAAATCATCCCATAATAGACCCGCTTGTTTTCGTCCTCAACCTCGCTGAACCTATCGTAATATTCCTCTGGTACCTGGAAGGGAGTGTGCGGTGCACTGAATGGAACATAGAGAAAGAATGGATCATTGCGTTTCTGCTCAAGGAAATCGCACACCCTGTCGGCAATCGCGAAGGTGAGGTATTCTTCCTCCCCGATAATATTTTCATTTTCGCGGATCGCGCAACTGCCTTTCCTTTGCTGGCGCCAGATATGCTTGTTTGCAAAATAGTCGTGGTGGTGGTTGATGATCCCGGGGTCGTCTTCCGGGGCATACAGCGTGAAAGCTTCGTAGAAGCCATATTGCTTATGAAATCCCCTGTTGGTGGGAAGAAATTCGTTTTGCTGACCCAGGTGCCACTTTCCGAAAATGGCGGTATGATAGCCTCTCTTCTGCAGCACTTCGGAAAGCAGGATTTCACTTTCGGGGATTCCCTGCATTCTTCTCTCCTCCTTTGGAGGCCTGGCCATGATGCCATTCAACTGCATCGGGTAGGTGTCAATGAAATGGTCAACGAACCAGTACTCCATCTTGTTTAAGGGATATCGATTCATGGGCTGTCGCTCGTATCCAAACCTTTGCTGGTACCTGCCGGTGAGCATGCTTGCCCTGGAGGGACTGCAGACCGAGCAGGTGGAATAGGCACGGGTGAAACGCACTCCCTGGGAAGCCAGCCGATCAATTGCCGGTGTGGGGACACCGCCAGGATCGTAGGTAGAGAAATCATGTTTGCCAAGATCATCCACCAGGATAATGAGGATGTTAGTCATGGAGTCACCGAGGGACCCTGCCGTAATCTTTTCCAGGTAGTTGCTTTTGCCCTGCACCAGGTCCAGGTCTGCCTGTAGTGGATTGGCATCATTATACACCTGTATGCCGGAGCAGGAGGTGAGTAAGAACAGTGATCCGAAAAAGAACCCCTTGAGAATCGTTTTGGCCATTCATGTAAGAATTGATGCCTAAAGATGTGGAATTCCCGCGAAAACAACAATATGGTTGCATCTGCAATTTCTGATAAATGCAATATTTCTTTTAGGGATAATCTACTCAAGTACGACCGTTATGGACTGGCGTTTCATTCGGCGTATGCCAAACAATACAACCATTAATGATACGAATGCTGTCACTGCGATCATCCCTGCAACAGGAACACTGTCAGTAGCCTTCAGCAATCCAACACTTGCTGAAGCCAGACCGGCAATGCCTATCCTGATCATGCCTACCAGGGCCGATGCTGTTCCGAGGTTTTTAGTGATGGGCGCGAGGGCAAGCGCGATACCATTGGGTGAGGTGAATCCAATGCAGATCAGCACCAGGAAGAGGAACACAATGTTGAGATTCATATTCAGCAAGTGGTTGGCAACCCCGGTAAAATAGAGGGTCCCGATGATCAGTTGGAAGATGAGCGCAGTGCGGAATATTTGCTGACTGCTGAAATATTTTAACATCAGGATATTCAACTGACTCGCGCCGATGAATCCGACAGACAGACCGGCAAAGATGTAACCGAATGTTTTAGGGGAAACATCAAAATGCTCCATGAAAATAATGGGGGATCCGGCGACATACAAAAACAGGGATGAGAAGGAGAGTGCTCCACCGACTGCATAGGTGATGAACTGGGGATTTACAAGGATATCCAGGTAATTCCGGGCGACCTTCCTGATTTTCAAACTTGCATCTTTGTCGGGCTCATAACTCGTGGGAAGGACAAAGCGGACCAGGGACATTAACACCAGGGCAAAGGTGATGAGGAATACAAAGATCCATTTCCAGCTCAACAGTTCCATGATATGGCTGCCCAGGTATGGCGCCAGGAGCGGCGATGCGCCGATGACCAGCACCAGCATGGAAAATATTTTGGAGCTCTCTTTGGGCGGAAAAAAATCACGCACCATGGCCAGTGCGGAGACGGAAGCCACGGATGCGCCCAGGGCCTGGATGAATCTGAATACAATAAAAGATCCGACGTCCCAGGAAAAAATACATGCCAGGCTTGCAAGAATACTTAATGAAACACCGATATAGAGCGGGATCTTTCTTCCGAACCGGTCCAGCAGGGGGCCATAGATGATTTGTCCGATCGCGAAGCCCATGAAGAATGTGGACAGCGAATAGGTCATCCGGGCTGAACTGGTGCCAAAGAAATCGGCAATATTAGGCATTGCCGGTAGATAGGAATCTATGGAAAAGGGTACATATGCGGTCAGGATCCCGAGGATCAGGATGATTTTAAACCTACTGCCTTCAATTCCCGATATACCTCCTGGTTGTTGCTTATAATTCATAGTTACAACAACAATGAGGCCCCATAAAAGTTTCCAGGAATCCCCTGTATTCTCTGTGAAGTTTTAGATTGACAAATTGATTCACCTTCAGGAAACTCCAGTCAGCTCATTGAATATCTTCATTTGCTCTTTCATTGCAGCAATGCGATCGGGTGGGTTTGTACGTGCCTCAAGCAAAATCCAGCCATCGTAATTGATATCCAGGAACAGGTTCATCAGCTGCGGGTAAGGATAGTCCCCAACATTCAATTCCCTGATGTGTACGGTATCGCCAAACCATTGCTGTACAGACCTGAAGTTTGCTTCAAGTCCGGGTGCCAGCAAATCCTGGTCATTACAGTTCCAGCACATTTTCACATTGTCTTCCGTGACCTGTTCAAAAATGGCTTTCATGTTCGGTATTTTCTGGGTTTCCCTGCCATGTACCTCCACCCGTATCACTTGTCCCAGTTGTTTGCCAAACCGTCCCACCTCATCAAGTGATGAAGCAATTTGAGCAATGGTTTGTTCCCGGGGAACTCCTTCCGGCAATGTATTCGGCTTCACCTTGATTCCGGTGGCGCCGATATCATGGCACAACTGGAGGTATACCTTTGTCTCTTCAATATTTTTTTTCAGACTTGCTTTATCAGCGTGGTGGTAATCAAAATTTGAACCATATCCCACGCAGGTAACCGGACTGTCCCTGAACCGTTTCTTCACCTCTTTGCGCTCTTTCTTTGACAGGTTGGCTTCAACTCCATGGGCATGCGCTGTGCGCAATTCCACGCCCAGGAGTCCAGTCTGTTCACAATTGGTGATCAGGGTTGGCAGGTCCCAGTCTTTCCCCCAGAGATAGGTAACCAGGCCCAATCTCATTCCTGGCTTTTTACTAAGGGCCTGCAGTGTGACGGGATCCAGCAGTGACATACCAATACCTGCAGCGACAGACTTCTGCAAAAAACTTCTTCGGGATTGTTTATTTTTCATATGTATTTGTAGCTTGATGAATAACTGGCCGGCTAATGTTCAGCATACAGATCAGCAAGTTCATTGATCTCTTCATCAGAAATATTGCCATCAGCGACAACCAGCCTGTACCTGAAGGTCACTTTCTCACCTTTTTCAAGTGTGAAATTCAACTCCTTCTCTCCATTGGAGAATATCTTCTGACCGAGGGTGTTCGCGGCAAAAAGTCCGTACCCCCGTGCATGCCAGTAGGTGGGATATCCCACATTTGAAGGATGGTCGATAATAACCAGGGCGACATCCTCCCCGTTTATTTCACTTGAAAGTTTCATCCATCTGCTGCGTGTTCCCCAGACATCCATTCCCTCAACTCCTTCAGCGCTCCGGTAATTCCCTTTCACCAATGTATTGTCCATCTCCTTCACCTCTGTGACCTTGCCGTGGGAATCAACCAGCTTTGTGGGTTGATCTGACGGAAGCTCCAGTTCACGGGCCACGCGAATTGCGAACATCCCTTCCTTGTTATCGGTGAACTTCACTGTATCTACCATCGCTTTAAGGGTGGTGGTCCTGTCGATGATCCGATTGTCTTCCATTACCAGAAACTCGAACCTTGTTTGTTCATTCAACAACACCTCGCCATCAGGAGCTTTCCATGCTGCCGTGGTCTCCAAAACTGCTTTATTCTGACCGCTTTCAGCTTTTTCGACAGATTGGTGAAAGATGGTCCCGTACCCGCCACGGTTCTCCTCCGGTATGGCTTCAGAATTGTTCCAGAAATCCAGTCCGTTCACATCCCCATAATTCAGCCACACGCCAACATGGTGCGGATGATCGGTCCGGTCACCTGTCTTCACTTCCATGGGAAAGCTGCGCGTAAGCATATTTCCATCTTCTGACATCACCGGCCACAACACAGGCTTCATGATATTATCCGGGTAGATGTAGGAAGTAAATAATTCTCCATCCACAAGTACATCCACTTTTTTCTCTGTTTCATTCACAGTCAGTTCAACTCCCGGATGATCAGTGCACTGACTAAATAACATAACGCAGCAGCCCAATAAGCTGATAATTATAGATTGTCTCATTTCTTTGTCATTATTATGTTTTACACTTGTTCCGGAACCACAAAACCCTCGCGATAATTCCTGCTTAGCATGTCATCTGCTTCAGGATCATTCACGAATGTCTCGGAACCGGGATTGAATGTAAGCACCTTCCCGAGTCTGTATGCAATGTTACCCAAATGGGCAAGGCCGGAAGAGAGGTGAGCCGTTTCAACCGGACCATTCAATATACTGCGGTCATGTTTACGCACCGCCTCGATAAAGTTGGCAAAGTGGCCGTCTGTACCGCTGGCACCCCGATCCATTCCGGATGCTTCAGCCGCCCCGTCGTCACCGGAGATCCCCGGCTCGCGGTTTCGTCCCATGTAAGTCTCAAATTTATTATAGCCTTTCACCACGAGGATTCCTTTGTCGCCGTAAAAGATATTTCCCACGGTTGCTCCCTGTTCAGTGTTGGTACACCATGGGCGAACTTCAAACTGAATGATCTTATCTTCATCGGGATAGTGATAAACTGAAGTCAACACTTCCGGCACCTCTTTGGCGTCATCCCAAAGGAACTTCCCTCCCATCGAAGTGATCTTTGTTGGCAGTCCGACATCGAGTCCCCACATACAGAGGTCAGTTTCATGTATTCCCTGGTTACCGACATCTCCATTCCCGTAATCCCAGTGCCAGTGCCAGTTATAATGGACAAGGTTCCTTGTGAACGGACGTTTGGGCGCAGGACCGGTCCACAGGTCATAATCCAGTCCGTCCGGAACGGGAGAAAACCCCTTATCCCCGATACTATCTCTCCACCTGAATACGAGTCCGCGTGACATATAAACTCTTCCTATATACCCTTCCCGCATTAGTTTTATCGCCTGGTTGATTGCAGGTGAACTCCGCAACTGTACCCCATGCTGAACAATACGGTCATACTTCTGAACAGCCTCAACCATTTTACGGCCTTCCCAGATATTATGGGACCCGGGCTTTTCAACATACACGTCTTTACCGGCCTGGCATGCCCAGATCACCGAAAGTGCATGCCAGTGGTTGGGTGATGCGATGCTTACCACATCAATATCTTTATTATCCATCACGCGTCGCAGGTCCTGTTCCAGGGATACGCTGTGCCCATAATTCTCCTTGAACTCCTTTTGGCGATCGTTCAACACATTCAAATCAGGGTCACACAACATGGTCACCTCTACATTTTTCTGGTTCATCAGTGAGGTGATATGGTTTTTTCCCCTGCCATGAACACCCAATACAGCCGCATTGATGCGATCATTGGCTCCGAAAACTTTAGAGGAGACAATGGTTGGTGCGACAATTGCTGCAGAGCTGGCTCCTGCGGTCTTTTTCAAAAAGGATCTTCTGGAATGGTCCATAATTTCTAAGTTGGTTAGTTGTTATAAATTGATAATTATCCTCTGGAAAATCAAGAATTGTTACAATCCAATTTCATTAAATAAGTGCTGAATTTAATAAATTCTGCTTTTAACTTGAAAGGATTGATGCAAATTATAAAAAATGCCTCAAATGTATTACTCCAAACTAGCGCTCGTTACTTTCGATCTTCTTTGCATTGATCATTGTAAAAAGGACTGTAAGGCCGAGCAGGGCCACGAACGCTGACAGGTAGTAAACGCCTTCAATATCTCCAAGTGTGAACCCAATCCCTACGATGGGAGGGCCAATGGTCTGACCGATCCGGATCACCATTCCGTTGATTGACATAAATACGCCTCGCTGGCTATCAGGAGCCAGGTTGGCAAGGGAGGTTTGCAAGCTTGGAATATTCAGTGCCTGGGCAGATCCAAACAACAGGATAGGTACCAGGAACAGGAACAGCTTATCGATGCCTGGGATAAGCAGGGAAACGACCAGGTACAACAGGAATGCCAATTTCAGCAGGAATAATCCCCCATATCTGTTTGTCAGTCGGCCAACCTGTGTAGCAAGTACAGCTGTAGTTAAAGAACTAATGGATAACAATATGCCGATCTGAGGTGGTGACAGGCCAAATTTTTGATCTACAAGGAAAGGAACATATGTCAGAAAAGCTCCATATAAAATAATGAATGTCAGAATTCCCAAAAGAAATATACCGATTACCTCCTTCCTTCTTATGCTGACTGATATTGCTTTAAAATATTGTCGTAAATCAGATACCTTTTCAATTTCCGGTTCCCTGATACCAAAGATGACAAAGAGCCCGGCCGGAATGGCCAACAGCGGCAGGATAAAAGGAAAATACCAGGCAATGCCGGCCAAAGCACCTCCGATCAATGGGTAGGAAGCAGTGGACAGACTTAGCACGCTTGCATTGTATCCCATGGCAGCCGGACGGTCCTTTCCCCTGAAGAAATCACCCACCAGTGTCGTATTGATCGATCCTAAGGGCGCTGCACCAATTCCCTGGACAACACGGAGAAGTATGATCACGTGAAAATCCCTCACAAAAAAGATTGAAAATCCGGCCAGTGCGAAAATAAAGAGAGATGGGACCAATACCGCTTTCCTGCCGAGTCGGTCTGCGATCACACCGGCAACAGGAGTCAGGAAAATCCCCGGAAATGTAAATGCACTGATCAGCAATGCTACTTGTGATTTGCTCAAGTCCAGTGATTGGGCGATTTTAGGGAATGCCGGCGTGAGACTGGCTACACCCATAACACCCACCAGGGTAATGCTGAATATTACATACAGTCGCCGGTCTTTGAGCAGATTGTTTGCAGTCATGTCATCATTTCTATCCCAAAGAAAATGATTTTTCAGTTTCAATAATGATTTTCTGACCTGTTTACAGCTATACCTGGAGAAAAATTGTTTCAAAGTGAGGCGGTTTCTTTACTCAGAAAGCAAACAACAATAACCTTATCTATCTGTTAAAGTCATATGAAAGCAGCATATCTTATCTCATACGGTCAACCCGATTCCCTTCAATATGGAGAAATGCCTGAACCTGTTTTACAGGAAAACAGTCTACTGGTCGAAGTTAAAGCAGTATCTGTAAACCCTGTTGACTGGAAGGTCAGGAAGGGAGTACTCAAATTTATCCAGGGATCTAAATTCCCGAGGATCATCGGTGCCGACTTTGCCGGGATCGTAAAAGAATCTGCTCCCGGAAAGCCCGGGTTCAAAGCCGGTGACCGTGTGTACGGCGCCATTCCAGCTTTTAATACGAAGCCGGGTGCGCTTGCTGAAGTAGCAATTGCAGATCAGAAAGATGTCCGCCTGATGCCCGACTGGCTCTCCTTCGAAGAGGCTGCTTCATTGCCAATTGCAGCGCTGACAGCCACAAATGGTCTTCGCAGATGTGGTGTAACGAAGGACATGACCGTTCTTGTAAACGGTGCTACCGGCGGAGTGGGGCATTTCGGCGTCCAGGCGGCAAAAGCCCAGGGGGCCCATGTAACCGCCACCTGTAGTGAGGAGAACACCGCCCTGGCCAGCGAGTTGGGGGCAGACCTGGTATTTCAATACAGCGGAGAGAATATGATCCCGGAAGGAACGCAGTTTGATGCGATCCTGGATGCCTGGGGAAAGATGGAACGCAAAAAGATCCCCCAGCTTCTGAAACCCGGGGGTGTCTATGCATCGCCACTGTTAATCCCCTGGACAAAAATCCAGGCACTCATAGCCAGGATCCGATATGGAAGAAAATTCACCTCATCCAACATGCGGAAAAGACCTGAAGATTACAATGAGCTGGAAACAATGATGGAACAAAAAAAGCTGAAGCCTGTCATTGAAAATGTTTTCCCGCTGTCACAGTCATCCGAAGCCTTTAACAAGGCTGAATACGGCAAGCCAAGAGGGAAGGTGATTATAAAAATATGATTTTGTTGTTTGGATACAGGATTCATACTTGCTGAAGCGATCAATCCCAGTGGATAAATGAAATCCTTATACTGACTGGAATATCACCTGTCTGTCCCTAAGTAGTTATAACCCAATTCAAACAATCATATCTGGAGTTTGTTATATTTTCATTACCCCTTTTTAACCATTGAAAATATATCATGTCTGTCAGGCATGGTTGTAACTTATTTCTAATCTTGCATTCTTATGAGAAAGATACTTACAATTTTGTTTGTTGCACTTTCGATTGCATCCTTTTCCCAGGCACCTGAAGGAATTAATTACCAGGCCGTTATTCGAGAAAGTGATGGCTCAGTTCTTGCTGAACAGGCTGTTGGATTACACGTCGCAATCATACAGGGCACCCCGTCTGGTGTACCTGTTTATGAAGAGAGCTTTTCAGCAACAACCAGTCAGTTTGGTTCAATAAATATTGTAATAGGTGAGGGAACTATGATCTCCGGAGACTTTTCTTCAATAAACTGGTCTGCAGGATCTTATTTTGTAAAGATTTCCGCTGATGCGACTGGAGGGACGGACTATACCTCCCTGGGAACACAACAGCTTATGAGCGTTCCATATTCTCTTTACGCCAAAACTGCTGAAAATGTAACCAATGACCAGGTGGATGATGCAGACGCTGATCCTACCAATGAGCTACAAACCTGGTCCACATTACCTGATATACCTGGTGAATTAACAGATGGAGATGATACGGAAGATGCGGACGCAGATCCCACGAATGAATTGCAATCCTGGACTACATTACCTGGTATACCGGCAGAATTAACAGATGGAGATGATGTGGATGATGCTGATAGTGACCCCTCTAATGAGATCGAACTGCCTGCAACAGCCAATGAAGGGGATATTCTTTTATATACTGGTGGTCAATGGCAATCAGGTTCTCCAGGAGGTGAGGTTTTTCAGTATTCCTCAAACTACCTGACCCCTTCAAATACTGAAAGGAATACATGGGTAGATTATACCGATGTAAGCATAACAGTCAGCGAAACCGGCACCTATTACCTGGAGTATTATGGGTTTGGACAGAATACCAATATGTATAATTCGAGTAACACAACCATGCCGGATGGTGACATGCACATGAGGGTTCAGAATACAACAACTGATCAGACGATCCTGGATGTCACTGCTACAGAAACATATATAGATGTAACTACCAGTTCAACCGTTTGGAGATACATAAACCAATATCCTTCAGGCTGGAGAGTAGCAGACCTCAGCGCAGGAGACGTTATTAAAATTCAGTATATACAATATACTGCTGATGATACACTGGAAGAATACTGGCAGATGGGTGCTTCCGGGATCAGTATCCGCAAGATCAACTAATCAAACTTGACTTAAGATTTTCCAGACCTGTCATTAATACTCACACAAATGAAAACAATTCAATTGTCGTGTTCAATTATTTTATTCCCCTAATTTTTCAACAGTGAGATCATCAAGAAGTCTGACATCTGATTTCACGAATTGAACAACGTTTATTAACAGGTTCTTTGTTTCGGAAAGCATCTCATTGTAGGTTACGCTTACTTTCACTGCTTCCTGAGTTTTCTTCATGATCTTTACCCAATTATAGAGATCGGCAAGCGTACTTTATTACAAAAGTCGAGAAGTAGAATATTTGTTAGCATTACAGACAGGAAGATGACCATGATTTCACTGAAGAAGAAAAAGCCGGGATTGAAGATTGTACATAGATCTCGGTGCAAACTCCTGGGCTACCCTTCTGAGCCCCACTTTTCCATCAATGCCTCTTGCATGCGCATTTCATAACTCTGCTTCCTGGGATCGAGTTCCAGGGCTCTTACAGTTTCCATCATAGCCTCGCAATCATCACCGATCCAGTCGATCATATTCAGTATTTTCAGTGTTGCATATGAATTATCCAGTAACATCTCTTCCAGCATTTTCTTGCCATTTTCAACTTCCCCATTCCTGATCAGGATCCAGGCAGCCATGGCACGTACCTCGTGGGAAGGATCATTCAATACCTTCAGTGCTCCAACATGGTCGTTCAGCAGGAAGCATCCTGTAATGGCCCAGTACCGTATACCAGGATCATCATTATTGAGCATAATTCTTAACTCATCAAGGTTGTCCGGATCGGCTTCCAGCGCAATATCAGCTGCATCCAGCAGGCCCGGAAGGTTATACAATTTCGGATCACGAACCATTTCATAGATCGTCATGTTGTTGTCCTTCGCACGTTTTACCATTTCACTTTCCGGAATCAGCGCAGCATCGTTTATCTCAAGCTGCCATTCCCGAAGTGCTTTTCTCATATGCCCAATCTTATCTGCATATTTCGGATCGTTGACCAGGTTATTGGTATTGTCCCAGTCTTCATTCAGAATATAAAACTCCTCCGTATATAATTTAGGGTAGAAGTATTTTGACCTGTCAATATCACTCGGGTTTTCCATTGCATAGTCTTCCCAGGCTTCGGTTGCCTTCATCTTCCAGAGGTAGTTCAGGTGTTGCATCCATGGAGTGTAAGGCATATAATTCTTGATATAGACAAACTCTTTGTCGTATACTGCCCGGGCATTTTCTGCGCGCTCATCCATTCTTCCCCTGAATGAGAAGTGGTAATCCCGCTCTGGGTCCTGCTCATTTCCGAGGAAAATTTTACCCTGCATATAGCCGGGTATCTCCACCTGGCAGAGGCTCATAAAGGTAGTTGGCATGTCTATAAAGCTCACAATTTGGTCAACTGTTGAGCCAGGCCCATCAGCCGGATAATAGGCTTTATATTTCTCCGGGATGCGTACAATGAGTGGCGTGTGAATACCGGTGGCATGCAGGTAGCGCTTGGAGCGTGGCAGCACCCCACCGTGGTCTGAATTGTAGATCACGATGGTATTATCGGCCAGTCCCAGCTCTTCGAGCATGGCCAGTGCGTCGCCAACATTGGTATCCATTCGCTTAACCGCATCATGATACTTGGCGTAATTTTTCCTCACATCGGGCAGATCAGGATGAAAATCCCAGAGGTCTGTACTATCGGGATTGTGAATGGTATTCTCAACATCACCCTGGGCCCTGCTCTCATGTGATTCAAAGAAATTGATGATCTTGAAAAAGGGTTGGTTCTCCTTCAATGCATCCCAGTTCGTAATGCTTTTTCCCTCTCCCCGCTTGTCCATATCGTCCCAACAGTCACTGTCAGCTCTTCCTCCAATATTATAATCGGTCTTGGCGCCATTACTCACGTAATAACCGGCAGCTTTAAAGTGATCGGGGTAGTATTTGATCATATCGTGGGGGATTTCATTTCGCGAACGCATGGGATGTGTTCCATTCGATATGGCATGAATACCCGTGATCCATGTACTGCGTGAAGGTGCACATACCGGCGCATTGGCATAGCAATGTGTATAACGAAATCCACTTTCCGCAAGTGCATCCAGATTGGGGGTATCGGCATATTTGTTTCCGTAACATCCCACCCAGTCGATGTTATTATCTTCACTGGTAAGCCACAGGATGTTGGGTGGTTCGAGGGTTTCTTCGGTACAGGAGGTAAATATTACCAGGGAAAGGATCAATAGTTTAATTGGTGACAGTCTCATGTGGGTTGGGTTAAGTGATTAATTGCAGGTTCAATGATTTGCACCAGCAAGACAAAGATTCAAAAAAAGGCTGACAATTGAAAAAATCCGCATACAGATAAAAATGTGATCTTATTTCAACGCAACTTATTCACCTACGGAAATATCGGACTTCTTTTTCGGTTCCAATGCTGCAGACAGGTATTCCAGGATTTGGACGTCGGCCTTCACCAGCTGGACAACATTCAGAATCAGGTTTTTCGTTTCGGAAAGCATCTCAATACAGATGACACTTACCTTGACCCCCTTTTGCTTTTTCTTGAGGATCCTGACACGCTGGTAGAGGATATCGTTGATCGTGTTGATTGTCGAGGTCTAAAAGTAAAAATCTCAGCATCTTCTCGCGATACCCACCTTCATACGGCAACTGGAATGTAGACCAATATTCAGATAGATATCACTGAAATAAAAAATAAATAGCGTTTTTAACCCTATTGTGAGAATATTCTCATTATATTTGTATCGAGAATATTCTCATATATTAATTTAATCTACTGGATGCCAAGAAGGAGAAGACTAAGAAAAGTTGTAGCACCTCCAATTTTCAGTGGCTATAAACCATATGGAACAAACTGTGAGTCAGATGAGACCATAGAATTGCTCTATGAAGAATACGAAGCACTGAAACTGGCAGATTATGACCATATGAATCACCAGGATGCATCTGAGCTGATGGGTGTTTCCCGGCCAACGTTTGCCAGGATATATAAAAGTGCACGGATCAAGATTGCACGAGCCCTGGTAGAAGCAAAGGTGATCAGGATGGTTTATGGAAATGCCTGGATGGACAAAAAATGGTTCATCTGTAATGATTGCCATTCACGGTTTACAATTCCAAAATCGGTAAGCAAGAAGTCCTGCCCGATATGTGGTTCTGAAAATAAAGAAACCCTTAAAAATCAAAACAACTGAATATGATGACTGTAATCACATCTTCCGGTAACAATAAGAATTCACTTTTCGACAAGCGGTTCGGACGAACAGCATGGTTTTGCCTTTACGATGAGGAAACAAAAAAAACAACTTTCATTGAAAATACAGACAATGAAACGAGTAACGGGGCCGGCACAAAGGCAGCAGAAAAAATGGTCGAACTGAAAGTGGAAAAAGTGATCTCAGGAGATTTTGGTCCGAAAGCTAAAGATCTCCTGGATAAATTCAATATCCAGATGGTAATTATCCAGGACGATGGCATCAAGGTGAAAGATATTCTTGAAAAGCTCAAACAATAACCATTTTAAAAAGGAGGTACATATGCCAGGGTTAGACAGAACGGGTCCGGAAGGACAAGGATCGGGCACAGGCAGACTGCTTGGAGACTGTAATCCTCGAAACAGAAGAACAGGGCAACAACAGCCATATGAAGAATATTCAACTGGTCACAAAAGAGGTCGGGGATTGAAAAACAGGAGAGGTCCCTTTGATGGACAAGGAAGAGGAAGAGGCAGGGGCCCGGGATCACGAAGAAGGTTTGACAGGTGATATTCCCGGTCTTAGAATTTTATCATTTTAAAGATTAACAAATCAGCCACTCACCCGTGTAGGTATAGTTGAAATATGTTCATCCAATTAATAGTAAATATGTTGATATGAAAAGAAAAATTGCGGTCCCGGTTGACAGTAAAGGATTGCTTGACGGCCATTTTGGTCATTGTAAGAATTTTGCAGTCTTTAATGCCGATGAAAATAATATTATTTCTGAAGAACTCCTGGACCCTCCTCCTCATGAGCCGGGATTACTACCTGTATGGCTTTCAGAAAAGGGTGTTACTGATATTATTGCCGGGGGAATGGGCCAGAGAGCCATTCAGATCTTCAATCAAAACGGGGTAAATGCATTTGTCGGCGCTCCACGGATCATTGCCAGGGAACTTGCGTTGAAACATCTGAATGGCGAGCTTGCACTGACAGAGAACTATTGCGACCATTGATACGATGATTACAGGTAATGAGCTTCAGGATCGCCATAGCAAGTGGAAAAGGGGGCACGGGGAAGACGACAGTTTCCGTGAATTTATACCACTTCCTGGCTGCAAATGACGGCCTCCGGATCTCGCTGTTGGACTGTGATGTGGAAGAACCAAATGACGCAATTTTCTTCCCGGACGCATCCCTTGTCAAAGAAGTGGAGATATTCCGGGATCTACCGGTGATCGACACGGACAAATGTACTTTTTGCAGACGATGCGTTGAATATTGCGAGTTCAATGCGATTGTCGTAATTCCGCCTGCAAATTATGCAGAAGTAAATGCAAGTCTTTGTCACTCCTGCGGTGCATGTATCGTTGCCTGCAATGAGTCTGCCATTACAGAGCGGAAGGAAACCATTGGTAAAATGACATCCTTCAGGCCAGAAAGGAACATGAATCTGATTGAAGGCAGACTTAAAATTGGCTCTTCCATGCAAACCATGGTGATCAAAGAACTTAAAAAGTCTGCACCGGCTGATGATGATATCACCCTGTTTGATGCACCTCCGGGTACCAGCTGTCCGGTTGTGGAAACGATCCATGATGCAGATTATGTGATCCTGGTGACCGAACCCACATTGTTTGGACTGCATGACCTGAAACTGATGGTGGAATTACTGGAGGAGATGGACAAGGAATTCGGCGTGGTGATCAATAAAGCAGGTCTGGGTGACCAGTCATTATATGATTATCTCCAATCAAATCAATTGGAGGTACTGGGTGAAATTCCATTCAGCCAGGAATATGCCGGTCTGTATGCAAAAGGAGATATACTGAATAAGATACCGCAAGAGATCAAAAACAGCTATCAATCCATTGTTGAAGCAATGGAACTGAGAAGAAGCAAAAAATGAAACCTTCATCATTGAGCATTTCAATTTCAAAGGAATCAAGCACAAAAGGGTAGGTATATATTGTACGAAGCCTGAGGGGCGTTGATGAAGGTTACTCATTGCATAAAGATTTTAAGCGGTATTCGTGAGCTCACTGCGTTCGGTTCGCCGAGCACCGTATTATCTATAATATTCTGCGAGGCAACTAGTCACCTGTAGAAAAAACGAAATTTATAACATCTTGTAAATTGATACTATAACTAAATTATATACTTGTGAAAGAGATCACGATTCTTAGTGGGAAAGGAGGAACTGGAAAAACCAGTGTTACCGCTGCATTGGGGTCTCTGGCCGGCAATGCTGTTTTCTGCGATAACGATGTGGATGCAGCAGATTTGCATTTGATCTTTCAGCCGGAAATCAATGAGGCATATACCTTCTCAAGTGGATGGAATGTAACAATCAATACCACAAAATGCACCCGTTGCAATAGCTGTCTCGACTACTGCAGATTTGATGCGATCCGGACCATGTCAGACGGAGGCTTTGTCATTGATCCATTAAAATGTGAAGGGTGCAGATTGTGCGAAAGAATATGTCCGGCCAATGCGATCCTGGCCGAAGAAAACAAAAACAACCACTGGTTTGTATCATCGTCACGATTTGGCCCCCTGGTACATGCCAAAATGGGGATCGGGTCAGAAAACTCAGGTAAATTAGTGACTCGCGTGAGACAAAAGGCAAAAGAGATTGCGAGTGGATCAGATTCCAGATTTATTATAAATGACGGACCTCCGGGCATTGGTTGTTCTGCAATCGCCTCTCTTTCAGGAATAAATACAGCTCTAATTGTAATTGAACCAAGTAAATCTGGCTTGCATGATGCACAGCGATTGATTGAATTGATTCAGTCATTTAAGATCGAAGCTTGTGCCATCATAAATAAATACACTATAAATGACGCTTTTACTTCACAAATTGAAAAATATTTAGAGATACTGTCAATTCCAGTCCTTGCAAAACTGCCTTTTGATAAAGAAATGGTCCTTGCAATGACAGAAGGGAAAACGATCATTGAGTATAATCCGGAATCTGAAATTTCTCAAAAGATCACTCATGTGTGGGAAGGATTGGCACGAAAGACAGGATAACAAATGCTTTGTAAAATTGAAATAAATAGTTGATCAACTTTTAAAAATGGAAAAATGGAAAATTTAGATGAAAAAAAAGGAATGCCTTTATTAGGAGACAACTTTCCTGAAATGACAGTTCAAACAACTCGCGGAGTATTTAATTTGCCTTCACAATATAAAGGTAAATGGTTTGTTCTATTTAGTCATCCTGCAGACTTTACGCCTGTATGTACGACTGAATTTATTGCCTTTCAACAACGATATGACAAATTTAAGGCATTGAATTGTGAACTAATCGGGCTAAGTGTTGACCAGGTATTCGCTCACATAAAGTGGGAAGAATGGATAAAAGAAAATATGGATGTCGAGATTGAATTCCCAATCATTGCAGATACAGGAAAAGTTGCGGAAACACTCGGGATTATTCACCCGGGTAAAGGCACAAATACAGTGAGAGCTGTATTTATTGTTGATGCCGATGCAAAACTGAGAATCATGCTTTACTACCCACAAGAACTGGGTAGGAATATGGATGAAATCTTAAGGGTAGTAGAAGCAATGCAAATATCCGACAATAATAAAGTTGCAATGCCTGCAAATTGGCCAAACAATGAAATTTTAAAAGACCGGGTTATTATCCCACCTGCTACTGATATTAAGACTTCAAAAGAAAGACTTCAAAAAGCCAAAGAAGGTGAATTTGAATGTTATGACTGGTGGCTTTGTCATAAGAAGCTGAAATAAGCAGGAGTAGCACATAAAAGCTATAGGTAATGCGGGATTCATCATAAATTGAACATATAGTACTCCGGGATCCCGCATTACAAATAGCTGAAAATGAAGAGCATCACAAACCACATCTTTTTCTTTTCTCCGGAATGATTTTGTAAAACCATAATCAGATATGATAGAAGATACCATACAGATAAGGACGCGATACGCGGAAGTTGATCAAATGGGATATGTATATCATGCCAATCATGTAATGTATTGTCACCAGGCCAGGACGGAGTTAATGCGCAACTATGGAATACAGGATTCGGTATTGGAGAATAACAACATTTTGTTAGCGGTAGTGGATTTTCAGGTCAACTTCAGATCTCCCGCCAGGTACGATGAAGAGTTAACAATTGTCACGACCCTGAAAAAGATGGCTGCAGCAACAATTCATTTTGAATATGAGATCACAAATGACAACAACGAACTGATCTGCTCTGCTACCTCAAAGGTCGCTTTTGTGGACAGGGACTCAAGACGCCCCGTCAGAGCTCCTCGATTTTTAAGAGAAGCTTTTCACACCCGGGTATGAACATTGCAAGATTCATCCTAAACAATCAACGTCAGTACGACCAACAGAAATCTCATGACTATTCTACCTACTCTTCTCATGACTTCAGTCCACTTTTAACTCTACCTCCCTTGATGATAAGCCATATCGCCAGCAATATCTCACCAACCGCCATCGAAAGCATCAGGATGGATTCTATCTGATCAACTGTGTCAACGGGAATTCCGGGTTTCCCTGAAAAAATAATATTGCGAAAGCCATGTGTTCAGCATGTTTTCCCTGCATTAAGTCAACAATTAAATACCGTGGACATATTATTTGGAATTAGAACATGGTCCACAAGCCTGTTTTCTAATCCGAATCTTTCTGCCTTTCAGTATTTTATATATCTTTAACTTATCTGTTAACTAAACGCCCCAACAATGAACACCCCAGCAAAAAGGGCTTTTACGCTCGCACTATTGATTCTTGTATCAAGCAGCCTGACCATTGGTCAGATTAATTTTGGTTCAGAACGCATCATTTCAAATGTCTGTGGTTCGGCATCTTCTGTCTTTGCATGTGATATTGATGGAGATAATGATATGGATGTACTTGCTGCCGCTGCTGTTGAAAATAAAATTGTCTGGTATGAAAATGATGGAACAGGCAGCTTTGGATCACAGCAAATAATTACAACTTCAGCCCGCACTGCCGTAGATGTCTTCGCATGCGATATGGACGGAGACCTTGATATGGATGTGTTTTCAGCCTCGTCTGGAGACAGCAAAATTGCCTGGTATGAAAACGACGGGAATGGCAATTTTGGAGCACAACAGATAATTTCAGATTCCGCCTTGGGAGCTCGGGCTGTCTATGCCTGTGATATGGATGGTGACAGCGATATTGATGTACTCTCAGCTTCAGCAACCGACAATAAGATCATATTATATAAAAACAATGGTTCTGAAGTTTTTGATGTACAGATCACGCTTACAGATTCTTCAGAAAAGGCATATTCTGTCTTCCCGTTTGATATTGATCAGGATGCCGATTTAGATGTGCTGTCAGCTTCCAACGGGGATCACAAAATCGGCATATTTGTAAACGATGGCCTTGGATATTTCTCCGCTGGACCAGACATCGGGGTAAACGATGTTCGGTCAGTCTATGCATGTGATATAGATGGTGACGGTGACAATGATATTCTTACTGCAGATTTTAGTTGGGACGAAATATCCTGGTATGAAAATTTTGATAATGATAATTTCAGCACGAAACAGGTCATTTCTTCTGAAGCTGCCGGTTCAGAAGATGTATTCGCCTGTGATCTTGATGGAGACCTGGATTTTGATGTAATCTCTGCCTCATACCATGATAATAAAATCGCCTGGTATGAAAACAACGGGAATGGTAATTTCGGGACACAACAAATACTTTCAACTTCTGCTGTCAGTGCCAATTCTGTTTATGCCAGTGATCTGGATGGAGATGGAGATATGGATGTGCTGTCAGCTTCACAGGGAGATCACAAAATTGCCTGGTACGAAAATTCACCTCCTCCGGAAATTACAAAAGAACCAGTCTCCTTAGCTGGTTGTGTGAATTCGGATATCCATATTCAACTCTCTGCCAATTTCGCAGAAAGCTATCAATGGCAGGTAGATGAAGGCAGTGGATTCACAAACCTGAGCGAGAATACATTCTACGAAGGTGTTCATACAAATGATCTGCTTATCTCAGGAGCAATAACTGATATGTCCGGAAACTCATACCGATGCATCGTTACAAACCAGGAGGGCGAGTCCGTTTCTGAATCAGCAACCCTAACCATAAACAGTACAGCCGAAATTACATCCCATCCTGCTGCAAGTACAACAGCATGCCAGGGCGAGCCTGATATTACGTTGGAAATATTAGCTACAGGTGCCACCGCTTATCAATGGTATTTTGAAGGAGATGAAATACCAGGCGCAAACAGCTCAACCTTAAGCATAACCGCTGATCCGGTCAATTCAGGAAATTATTATTGTATGATTCAGTGTGGCAATGTCCAGTCCAATAATGCAGAAGTTCTCATTCAATCAGCCACCACAGTGACCACTCAACCGGCGGCAAACACAATAGCCTGTGAAGGCGAAACAGAAATCCAACTCACTGTTGAGGCCAGTGGAACCGGAACAATTACATACCAATGGTATGATGAGGGGACAGAAATGCCCGGAGAAACAAATTCAATACTTCATATTCCTGCCCAACCGGAAAACTCTGGAACCTATAGCTGTACGGCTACAGGTGAATGCGGAAGTGTTGTAACAAACGATGCAGAAGTTCTCATTCAAGCGGCGACCACCCTGACCTCTCAACCACCGGCAAACACAGAGGCCTGTGAAGGTGATACAGATATTCAACTCAGTGTTGAGGCGACCGGAACCGGAAATATCACCTACCAGTGGAACTTTGAAGGTGAAGATATTTCCGGAGCAACCAATTCAACACTTAACATCTCAGCCAGCCCCGGGAATTCAGGAACCTATAGCTGTAAAGTTGCCAGTGAATGTGGAATAGATATATCAGACGGTACAGAAGTAAGCATTCTTCCTGCATATTCCATTACTGAAAGTAAACTTATCTGTTCGGGTACTGATTACACCTTTCCTGACAATACCACGCAAACAAATATTACATCACAGGTCATTTATACCAGTCATCTAACGTCTGTCTCAGGTTGTGATTCAATCATCGAGACCATGCTAAATATACATCATGTTGACAATTCAGTAACAGCAAATGATTTGACCCTTACTACGGGCAACAGTACAGCAGTGTCTTATCAATGGATAGAATGTAGCAAGAATAATACGCCTGTTTCAGAAGCAACAAATCAACAATTTACTCCAACAACAGACGGAGACTATGCAGTAATTATCAATGATGGTACTTGTATTGACACATCAATATGCTATTCAATCATAGGAATAGGAATACAGGATCATCCATCAAATGACATTGCTATTTATCCCAATCCAACAAATGGTTTATTCACCATCGAAGGGGAAGATATTCAGAAGATTGAATTGATGAATATCAAAGGTCAATCCTTAATGAAAGTTGAAATAAATGGTGATAAAACCGAAATTGACCTGAGTGCCCAAAACAGTGGACTCTATTTTATTAAAGTATCAACTGTTACTGGTGTTGTAATGGGGAAAATTGAAGTTTATTGAGCATACTTAAAAACATCATTGACCAATGCCTGATGTTTCATAGTGGCCGTTTCTCAGAAAAGCAATTCAAGTTTAGTATGATTCAATGAACTTTTAACCAAATCATTGAATCATTGAGAACCAAAAAACAACCCGGTTATAATTCAAACAGATTCTAAAGTATTCAGGGTGTTCCTATTCCCTCCTCTTTTTTATACTTTTATCTCAATTTGCTGATCTTATTGGCTGATAACTGATGAAACGACGCGACTTCCTGAAACGCAATGCCTTGATCTCCGGCGGCACCCTGGTGGGTGGCACTTTCCTGTCGGAATTGATGGCCGACGAAAAGGTGCAGGCAGCGGCGCAAACGCTCTCCTCCTCTGAAAAAATGATCAGGGTGGGTTGCCCGGCGCACAACTGTGGGGGTCGATGCCTGCTAAAAGTATTCGTAAAGGAAGGAATCATAGTGAAGATCGAAACCGATGACCGGCCGAATGATTCCATCGAAGATCCGCAACTGAGAGCTTGTCTGCGCGGACGTGCATACAGGCACAGGCAATACCATTCCGACAGGCTCAAATATCCCCAGGTCAGGGTTGGGAAACGCGGTGAAGGGAAATTCAAGCGCATCTCCTGGGATGAGGCCACAGACCTGATGGCCGAACAGATTTTCCGGGTAAAAGAAAAATATGGCAATGAGTCAATTTATATTCCTTACGGGACCGGTAGCTATAACCAGATCAACGGAAAATCCACCGCCAATCGCCTGATGAACCTGGTGGGGGGCTCTCTCGGTTACTATAACTCCTACAGCTGGGCATGCATCAGCAAGGCAACACCCTATGTCTACGGGACCAGTGTCACGGGAAATCAGCGCCAGGACTGGGTGAATGCTAAATACATATTGATGTGGGGCTGGAACCCTTCCGAAATGAGGGATGGTACCAATAGTGAATACTTTATCAAGAAAGCAAAAGAGCGGGGAGCAAAAATTGTCTGTATCGACCCGCGCATGACCCTGAGTGCCGTGGCCCTTGCCGATGAGTGGGTAGCCATCCGGCCCGGAACAGATGTGGCACTTATGAGCGCCATGGCCCATGTGATGATCACGGAAAATCTCTACGATGCTGACTTTGTGAAAAAATGCTGCATAGGATTTGATGCATCACAGATGCCTGAAGGTCTTCAGAATGAAGAAAGCTACAAGGACTATATCCTGGGTAACCACGACGGACAGCCAAAAACCCCTGAGTGGGCGGAAGCAATTACAACGGTACCAGGCGAAACCATCATCCGGATCGCCAGGGAATATGCCACCATGAAACCCGGTGTCCTATACCAGGGATATGGGATGCAGCGCAGGGCATATGGCGAGCAACCTGTGCGTGGGGGGTGCGTGCTTGCTGCAATCACAGGCAATGTAGGTGTTTCAGGTGGCTGGGCAAGCGGACTCGCACTGCAGGCGAAAGATGGCGGACCGCTGTGGTCTGTTTTCCCGACACTTCCCAATCCTGTAAAGGCCAGGATCCCGAGTTTTCTCTGGACCGAGGCAGTTCTCAGGGGAACAGAACTGCGCGAAAGTGAAGGACTGTTGGGTGCCGAAAGACTCAATCATAATATTAAGCTGATCTGGGCTGTTGCTTCAAATGCAATCATCAATCAGCATGGGAATACCAACCGGACGGCAGAGATCATGAAAGATGAATCTCTTGTGGAATTCTTTGCAGTCCAGGACAATTTCCTCACCCCCACAGCCATGTTTGCCGATCTCCTGCTGCCTGTCTGCACACAATTTGAAACCTGGGGCGTGGAAGACGGCTGGAAATATGGTGAAGAGGTGATCCTGCAGCCAAAGATCGCCGATCCGCCCTGGGAGACAAAAAGCGATTACCGGATAAGTGCAGATATCGCTGAAAAGCTGGGGGTCGGGGAAGCATACACTGAAGGTAACAGCGAAAGGGAGTGGGTGGCAAAGTTTATTGAGACGTTCAGGGAGGCGCGCTTCCCGCATATTCCCGATCTTGATACATTTGAAAAATCCAACCAGGGTGTATACGCTGTACCTGTTACTAAACCGGAAATTGCATTTGAAGAATTCCGGAAGGATCCAGCCAGGCACCCTTTGCCTACCCCATCCGGAAAGATCGAGATATTTTCAAAGCGGCTCTTCGACATGAAAAACCCTGAAGAGATCCCGGCGGTCCCTAAGTATATCACAGAGTGGGAAAGTCCCTTCGGCAAGGAGGCACAAAAATTTCCCCTGCAGGTCATTGGTCCGCATTACATGCCCCGCGTGCACTCAACACACGATAACGTGGACTGGTTAAGTGAGGCTTTTCCCCAGAGGCTTTTCATCAACCCGGTAGATGCAGCGGAGCGGAAATTAAAGAATGGGCAGAAAGCAAAGATCTACAACGAAAGAGGAACAGTGATCCTGCCCTGCCGGATCACCCCCCGGATTCTGCCTGGTGTGGTCGCGATCCCGCAGGGAGCGTGGTGGAAACCAAATGAAAAGGGATATGATGAAGGTGGATCTGTGAATACGCTGACTTCCGAGAAGTGGACCCCACTCGCATTCGGGAATGCCCAGCACACCATCATGGCAGAAGTTGAACTTTATAAGGTTTGAGATGAAAAGACCTGCATTCTACTTTGATTCCAATGCCTGTTCGGG
>CAKZNC010000186.1 GCA_937129385.1 uncultured Bacteroidota bacterium | reverse complement strand
CAACTCCGCCTTCACCACCCAATCCTTGCTGAATGGATAGGAGGGAATATGATCAAGCTGCGCGATCCTCGGATGTTCCAGGTCCCGGAGCCGGATCCCATATCGGTCACCGCGTTTGATGATGTACCACTTGAACCTGTCCAGCTCCATGATGGTGGTACTGTCCTGGGCGTCATTTCTCAGCGTCATCTCCGACACCGGTTTTCCGTCCGCAAGGATCTCAACATCCGGATGCACACTGAGCGTCGCAACAGAATCTGTTAAAGCCATCGTTCCCCCGAATGTCGGGAATGGAGCCGGGAACTTGGTGGTATTGGAGGAATCCGATCCGAAAGTGTTTTCTCCCTCTTCGAGCCATAGTAGTCCGGCCAGGTTCAGCCATCCACGCTCAGATTTCAGCCGTTCGATCCGGTTCTCCTGCCATTCTTCGTAGTCGGCGAGGTAAGCATCCCAGTCGGCAATCACCGGTTCCTCCTGTTTGCAGGAGGCGAGTATCATCACCGCCACAAGGGGCAAAATGACTTTCCACATTTTCATGGTTGATGGTCTTGTTGGTTCGGGCGTTAAAGATAGTGATTTCAACGTGACGATTCGATTGCTTCACATACTGATGGAAGTGTTCACAGGCAGGTATCTTATCCATGCTATTTCCCTCGCAAAAAAAAAGCCCGGCTTTCACCGGGCTTCACTGGTGGCTTATTTCCAGGATTTATTCCTGTGCAGGATTGAACCTGACAGGAACAATGATTTTGCATTTGACCGGCTTGCCACGCTGCGACCCGGGTTTCCAGTCTGGCATATCTGCAAACACAGCCATGGCTGCTTCGTTGAAAATGTCGTTGGATGACTGGCTCACGCGGATATCCGACAGCGATCCGTCTGTTTTCACAGTCATCTCCACCATCACCTTCCCGGCGATCTTCTTACGACTGGCTGAAGCCGGGTATTCGAGGTTTTCATTGATATAGTTGCCCAGGGCCTCAAGTCCGCCAGGGAAAGAGGGTACCTCTTCCACTATATAAAAGGTCTCTTCATCACCGGTAACAGTTACATCTTCATCCTCTTCGATGATGACATCTTCTTGTTCCGACTTCTTTTTCACTATCCTGATCTCCTTCTCCTCTTTTTCCGCTTTGGCACCTGTATCTGTCTCGACGATCTTGATCACCTCCTGTTCATCGTCATCGTTCCCTGCATGCTCCTTCGTAGTGATGAGGATCACGCCCGATTCTGCATAATACTTCTTCACCATCTCATTGTCAGCCCCCTTGTATACTTCAACCCGCAGGATATCATCTGCGTCAAGGTGTTCAATGGACTCGCTTTCTTCGCCATCGATCACATACACAACGCCGTCGTCATCGTTCATATTCATCTTGTCCCCATCAGATTTGATGATGAATTCCTGTTTTTCGCCATCCTTTTTTACCCTGACTTCAACGTTGTGCTCCTCTTTCATCTTTTTCGGTGGCGCATCCAACGGGATCTCGTAGGCAGTAGGGACCAGGATCAAAGCTTTGCGTTCGGCCTCGCTGGCTTTCACCCAAAGGGTTTCATATCCGACAAAAGAGATGACAAGCTGGGGGTTCCCGGACACTTCCAGGCTGAACTCTCCCTTGCGGTCGACAACGGTTCCGGTAGGGGTTCCGGCAACAAGCACTGCTGCACCTGTGGCAGGTACGTCGCTGGTTTCAAGGTATACTTTTCCTGTAATGGTACGTTCCTTGAGTCCGGATGCCGTCGCCACCAGGGTAAATGCGAGGATCACCGGCACAAATAGCATGTACTTCAGGATCCCTCTCTTTGGGGCTTTCATTTTTTTCATCATGTTAAAACGTTTTTTAGTGAGTGAATGATTAAACTGGTGGCCCAGTCTGAACACCTCGCCACCCATGGCATGGTTCAGCAGCAGGGCCTTGTAATGAGCCGGGTTGACCCCTCTTGCCAGTACCTCGCGGTCGGCAAGATGCTCATGGTTCTCTTTAATCATCCTCGAAATAAGCCAGGAGAAAGGGTTGAACCACGTCAGCGCCAGGTTGATCTCAGAGATCAGCAGGTCGGCCGCATGCAGTTGCCTGATGTGCGCGCGTTCATGGATCATGATGGAATCAGTATCTGCCGTACCGGCATATTTTTCCGGCAGGTAGATGTTTCTGAATACGGTAAATACTTTTTCATTTTTTGTATGCTGAACATGACGCCGGTCCGACGAACCGGTGGTCTGTTTACGGAGCCTGTACAGGGCGTAAACATTCAGCATAAGAAAGACTGCGATACCTGCAAGGTAGAGGTAGCCAATGAGTGAAATGAGTGAGATGCCGGCCGACTGTTGGAGTGGGAGGCTGACTTCGGTGGACGTGGCAGCGGTTGCCGGGTCGATGAGGAATACCGGATTTGCCGAAGTGACAAGACCGGGCTTCTGGATGGTGAGGAGGGGGAAGATCCATGACAGCAGGATCGAACCGGCGAGGTAGAGTCGCTTGATGACCAGGTTGGCGTCGTTCCTCAGGACCAGGTAGTAGGGGAGCGTCAGCAGCGCTGTGGCCGCTGAAACTTTCAGTATATAGATCAGGAATTCATTCATGGTTTCGTTGGTTTAATCGTTTTCTTTTCGTTCTTCTCTTCGCTCCTGGCGCTCCTGTTTGCGGTCCTCTTTCAGATCATCCTTCACCTCGTCCATCATCTGCCGCAGATCACGCATGGAGATGTCATTCTCGGTGGCGAAGAAGGAGGCCAGGTTGGTGAATGAGCCTTCGAAGTACTTGTTGAGCATACCGCTCAGGGAGTTCCTGACATAGTCGTCCTTGTCAACCGCAGGTGCATAGAGATAGGTGTTGCCGATGGCACGATGACTGACGAATCCCTTTTTCTCCAGGACCCTGATCACAGTTGATACAGTGGTGTAGGGTGTGTCTGGCTCCTCGAGCTTGTCAATTACATCCCTGACGGTTGCTTCCCGGAGGTCCCAGAGGATCAGCATCACCTCCTCTTCTGCTTTGGTAAGTTTTGTCATTGTTGAAATTTAGTATGTTATTATCGTTTTTAACTCTCAACTCTCAACTCTTAACTCTTAACTCTCAACTCTTAACTCTTAACTCTCCACTACAAACTTAACTATTTTTTACGTTAAACAACTATAAATACAGTAGAATAACGTAAAAAACAGTTTGATTGTTGTTAAAACAGTGAAAAAAGTTGAAAATAATACATGATGAAAACAAAGAATTGTATCCGGTTACCGGAATACAACTTTATTTATATCCCCAGATTTATGTGGGTGCCTTTTGAGATTTTAAATATCGTTTGGTTTGCACCAGTATTTCCAGGTGGGGGTGCTATTCCGGCCGGAAAACAACACGTAGTCTGACCGGATCCTCGACATATTCCCCGTCACGGGATGCGGGTTCCCAGTCAGGGCCCTCCTGGATCACCCTGGTGGCCTCTTCGCTGTAGGCCTCAGAGGGAGAGCGGATGATGCTGAAGGTGTGTGGTCTGCCATAACGACCGATGTAAAACTTAAGCACCACGACCTCCTTCCCATCAGGAAGGTCAGCATGGGGATAGACAAGTGCACTGTCGATATAATCTTTATATGCTGTGATACCGCCCACTGGTGATGCTGATTGGTATATCGGTATTGAAAGTTCACCGGGAGTGATATCTTTTAACTCGATCCCGTATTGATCCCGCAATGTGTCTTCATCAGAATTGATGACAACGACTTCATCGAGACTCATGTTGCTGGGCAGCATTGCGATCTCAAAGTTTTGTGATGTATCCAGACTGAATTCCTCTGTTTCCATCCCCACATAACTGGCAATTACAGTGGTGCCGTAATCCTTCGATGCGGGCAGACTGAAGTATCCTGCAACATCTGTTACGGTGCCTTCGTCGGTTCCTTTCAGGAATACAGACACACCGGGCAGGGGTTGCAGATCTTCGGCTGACCTGATGATGCCACTGAGGATCGGACCACCGGTTTCCGGAATTGCCACGCCTGCAGCCTCGCCCGATGTCATGTTCCCCGCGGAAGGCTCGGGCAGGCGGCTCCTTTTATAGGCTGTTTCGGTGGGTTCCATACGGCTTTCGGTCAGGTTGATTTCGCTTTTTTGTTCCTGTAGAAGTGGCTGATTTGGATCTGTGATTTCATCCTCTTCCGTTAATACCATATCAAATCCGAGGACCTCATCATCCGCTTCACTGGCAATTTCAACTTCCTCTATTTCGGGTTCAATGTCCTCAATTGGTATAACCTCGCTGATTTCCGGGATTGCATCCTGCCGCCGGTCTTTTGTCAGTTCACCTCCGGGCGCCGCTCCCTGTCCTGTCTCACCAGGGGATGCTGTTTCAGATGCGACCCTGGTTTCTTGCAGGGCTACATCAGCTTCCTGCTCAGCAAACATGTCTTCTGCGGCTTTCTCAGGATCGACTATTCCGGGTGACTCCGCTTCTTCCATTTCAGAACTGGTAGATTCAGTTTCTTTTTTTGCCTCAGCTGGGGCCTTTTGGGCAGGGGATTCTCTTAGTTCCGATGACTTACTGAATTCCTTGTTCCCGGTCTGATCGGTGTTGAAGAAAATTGTTGCCACGATGGCCATTGCCGCAACGGCAGCTGCTGCAGAGTACCAGGTGATCCGCCTGCGCTTCTGTATTCTTCTCCTGATGCGGGAAGTAATATTTCCCAGGTCATGCATCGCCTCCTCCCGGGAAACGCCGGACAATCCTTCAGCGGCATCTTCTTCGAAAGGATCTTTCTGCAGCTTGCGCTCAAAGGCATTCCGTTCCTTTTCCGACATTTTTCCTTCGCTATAATCGAAGAAGTCGGACAGATCAGGCCTGGTATGTTTACGCGCTTTTTCCATGTCTGGATTCTATACAGATCTTCAGGTTTCGTTTCCCGTTTTGTATGTAACTCTTCACTTTTTTCTCTTCGAGATTCAATTCTGCTGCGATCTCCCTGTATGACCGGTCCTCAAGGTAGAAACGGCGAATGCACCGTTGCTGTTCATCTTTCAGTTTTTCAATGCATTCCATCAGGATCTTGTTCAGAGAACTGTTCTCCTCGTCAATAGGATGCAACTCGACATCGGATTCCACAAAAGTTTCCTGTTCCTTTTGCCATGCATCCTGTTTTTGCTGCAAGCTCTTGTCGGCACGGATCTTCATCAGGCAGAAATTCTTCGTCAGCACATACAACCAGCTCTTAAAATTTTCCACTTCGTGTTTCGGCAGGTTCGTGATCAGCTTCTCAAAGATCGCCGATACCGTGTCCCGCGCAGCGTCACGATCTTCCAGGTATTTCAGGCATACACCATATACAAGGTGCATGTACCTTTCGTAGAGCGCTCCCAGGACCTCCAGGTCACCCGATTCCCTGTACTGCACGATCAATTCATCATCTGATGATCCTTGATATTTGTTCCAGGTGACTTCCAGGGTCTTGCGCTTTATGATTGGTTTGTGGCTACAAGTTAGGGATAATCTTTGAGATTGGGAGG
>CAKZNC010000185.1 GCA_937129385.1 uncultured Bacteroidota bacterium | reverse complement strand
GCTTTCAAAAAGCTCATTTCTTTAAATTCTTTAAGTAAAAATCCTCTCCAGCCCAGTTCTTCACCAAATGCAAAAACAGCGTTGATGGTTATTCCGGCAAACAGTCCCTGCAGCAATGAAATCCAAATTGGATCAAAAGGCAATGTCTCTATAGATTGATTCATTTCCTCAACTTGCTCAGGTGTCATCATGCCTTCAAATCTTTCAAACATCCCCGACATTTCAGGTGCATATGTTATATCCGGAAACAGAAGACTTACTCCAAATGTGGAAAAAGCTATAATGGGCATGATTCCCCACGCTATGAAAAACCATTTGTTAATTTTAAAGTTAATCAGTAGATCGCTGACCTTTTCTTGATGTACAAATCGATGAACAATGATCGCTGAGATCATAGGGATAAACATATAAGCGGCACCAAGAATTGCATAGCTTATTTTGTTAGAAATATCACCACCGGCTAATTTATAAATACCTGCCAGGGAGAAGCTAATCACAAAAATGAGTGTCAGAAATAGTGTTGTTCTGTTAATTGCTTTCATAGTCCATTTAATTTTAATAAGTATCCATAATCGCACCAAATATTAATAACTGAGTTTTGAATCGAAAATAGGATACAGTGCACCTCATTTGCAAAAGAGAAAAGGTGAATGCCGGATCTTGTCAGTTGAATGGCTGAAATAACAGAATGAACCGTATGAAGTTTTTGAATAGATTAGATGTGGTTAATCCCGGCTGTCGTCGAGCCAGTTTTTAAATCCTGTCACCCGGTCAATACTCACCAGCACCTCCATTTCCGGGTTGGGTAGCAGTTCCAGTTTAAGCCGGCTACCGGAGAAAATATGGACCTCACTAATCGACTCCAGTGAGATCAGCATTTTACGATTGATGCGGAAAAATTTCGTTGGATCTAACTCCTCCTGGAGTCTGCCAAGGCTTAAATCCACTACGTAACTTTTCCCATCCTTTAGCTGCGCAGTGGTTACCCCGTCATAGCTGAGAAACCATGCCACCTCGTCTGTGTTAAAGGTCCTGATCTTCTGTCCGACTTTCACAGCGAAACGTTCTCTGAAGGTTCTTTGCATTACGCGTATTTGCTGAATAACTTCACGGATATCTGGCTGTCCTGAAAGCGAGGGAGTCATCTCCTTGTATTTTTTCATTGCGTTTTCAAGGTCATCCTGAACAATGGGTTTGAGCAGGTAATCGATGCTTTTAAGCTTGAAAGCACGGATGGCATACTCATCAAATGCGGTAGTAAAAATTACAGGACAATTGATCTCTACTTGATCAAAAATGGCAAAACTCAAATCGTCCTCTAGCTGTATATCCAAAAATATGAGATCAGGATGCTTGTTTGTCCGGAACCACTCCACGGATTCCTCCACAGATTCGAGTATAGTGAGGATCCGGCTGCCAGAATCGAATTCCAGGATCATATCCCCTAGTTGATCAGAAGCCAAGGCCTCATCTTCAATTATTACCACATTCATTGCAGGCTCATTTAAACGTTCTTATTTTCATTTTCAGTATTATTAATCAGCGGAATCATCGCAACGAATTCATCGCCTCTTTCCTCAAAAACAGGCTCTTCAACCGAAAAAAGGGCATATCGCCTATGTATATTGGCCAGTCCTATTCCTGTGGACTCTGTTCGCCTCTCGCGCTGCTGCAGGTTATTTGTTATAACCAACCACCCATCGGGATCAACTGCAATATCGATCGTAAGCGGTCTCTTCTTCGAAAAAGTATTGTGTTTTACGGCATTCTCCAGGAGCAGCTGCATGGCTTGCGGGGGAAGCATTCCATCGGATTTCTGTTTAGACAGATGGTTGTGAATAATCACTTTATCTTTAAAACGTATATCCAGCAGGAAAATATATGCCTCAAGAAATTCAAGTTCCTGCTCCAAAGAAATCAGGTCCTTTCCCCTGTTTTCCAATGCATAACGGTAGAGTCTTGAAAGCTGAGCAGTAAACTTAACAGCCAGCGGAGGATCGATTCTAATTAATGATGTAAGTGTATTCAAACTGTTAAATAAAAAGTGAGGATTCACTTGTTGTTTGAGCACCTCAAATTGCGACTGGAGGTTTTCCTTTTCCATGCGCACCATCTTGGTCTCTACTTCGGTAAGTTTTCGTGTACGTTCCTGTACAGCCTGCTCGAGGTTTTCATTTATTCTTTCCAGTTCCTTTGCATGAGCGCTTTTTTGTTTTTCAAGGGTAATCTGCATGTTAAGATCAGACTGATATTTCAGTCCCTCAAGCTGTTTTTTAATAAATCTAAAGATTGAGTATTGGTAGTAGACACAGATGATCCCAAGAAACAGAATATATGCCATTTTAAAACCCTGAGCAACTGGAGAAAGAGATAAACTGGCAGAGAATGGATCAGGATCCTCATAATAGTGATATGCATAGATACCTCCCAGTCCGGCAATACCAATAATGATAACAAAAATCAGCAATCTACGGTCGAGCCGAAGGGTATAAAGCAGGAAAAGAAATGGGACAAGGAAAAGGGTTGAAGCTGCGGATATGGCGATGGGGTCAAAATATATACTTTGGTTATGAAGGTGAAAGAGAATGATTGCCATATCAACCACCGCACTTGCGTATCCCAGCCATGGCGGATCATAGCTGCGTAAAACAGCAATAGTAAGAAGTATATTAACTGTCATGTAAATACCTAACAGGCGCAGGGCATGAATTGATTCTGTTTCATACCCTGACCTATGCTGAATCAAGACAAGCGTTCCCATAAGAATGATAAGCATCCACCTGAAAACAACCATGATCCTCGCCCCCTTGATGCGTTCTTTCTGATATGCCTCTACTGAGATCTGCATAACTGGTTATCGATATATCCTCACCTAAAGATAATATTTAGTGACTGACTTTTTCATCCAGTAATCTCTGGAATTCTTCTATAAACTGTCCTACATGAAATCCATCCATCAGGGCATGATGTACATGAACAGATAGGGGCATGAGGTTTTTGTCTCCAATCATCGTCATTTTACCAAATGTAATTTTTGGACAACTATCTTGGAATGAAAAACTCCTTGCATGGGATATTGAACTAAAATTTAGCCACGGAAGGGACGAATAGTGAATAACATTTTCTCCTGAAACTGCGGGCACCAATCCCGAAGTATCTCTGATTCGCCCTATTTCCTTTTTTGCTATTTCATTAAACTCGTAGAAATCGTTTTTATAATCCATGTATGCAAAACCAAAAGTCCCGTTATCTCTGTTTATTGTTGGAGAAGCATTTACAGTGTCATGTATAAAGACATGCTCGCCTGAAATGCGGTAACGAAATGGTTCAATAAGATTTGCAGCGACAAGCGATTTATGCAAATACCAGAGGAAAAATGACAGCTTATTCTTTTTGCAGTAGTCATATGCAATGGTACAATCAATATCAACGCATACTCCCCAAAACGGTTCTTCAAATTTTTTAAAAAAGTTAAAGTGGTCTTTTCTCTCCCATTTTTCTATGTCTAGTATTTTTTTCATATATGTTAGAATTTCACATAATTAAGAAGTCCGATTTCTGAAAGCATTGTTTTTCGTATTGATATTATCACCTTTAATTCTCTTGCCTGTTTTTTTATAAATGCTCACTTTCTAAAATGTAATTTAAGGAATTATATGAACATGAAGATTACTCTGTACCCAGGGTAGGTACAACAACAATGGTATCCATCCTCGACCTGGCCATGAAATAGCCCATGATATCCTCTCCCAGGTTGGATCTTGCATTGAAAGGGGCAGGTGACATGATCATGTTCCCGCTAAGTCCTTCATTGAGTTCTGAATAATAGGCATATGCCTCAAAATCTATTGAATACACAGCTATTTCAAGTGTGTCGCCCGGTGATACAAAAAAGGATTTCGATTCATACATAAGATTCCCCTCATCGTTTGCCCTGGTTGAGGCCAGGCCATAGGTGTTCGCTGCATACAACCCGTTCTTCTTGATTTTGAGGGCATAATAAACATCCATTTCAGGGTGCTCCTGGAAAGCAACATTCAGTGCGTAGCCGAGTAGCTGACTCGCTTCAGAATCTCCTAAAAGCAATTTTGAATATGAGATTGAAATGATTTCTGCTTGCGGTAACAGGCTTGAAAATCCGGAATAGGCTTTTCCATCTACTTCAATTGAGAGCGTATAATCGTTATGAACTTTACCTCTCAGCTGCTCACTGGTATACAGTCCGTCACCCTGGTACATCATGCTTTCTGATTTCCCACGCTGATCAGAGAGTATTACCCGGGCATTTTCGATCAACCTGGCTTCTTCCATATTGAAATAATCTGTGCTGTATGTCAATCTGAGCGATGCCGGGGAACCAGGCTCCATATATCCTTCTGCTACGACTACCGGATTTGTTGAATTGAGGTCAATATCAATCACTTCGGTACATGAATACAAGAAGAAAGAGAAAAGACTTATGATGCTTATTGACTTGTAAACACTATTTTTCATTGCGCTTTTTTTAAAATTTGAAATTCCATGTTACTGACGGGATAATTCCGAAGAGACTTAATTTTACTGCCTCTGTCGTCCCGGGATTGGCTGAACTCTCTTCAAAATAAATACTATAAGCATTGTACCTGTTATAGACGTTATATGCTGATATATCCCAGCTGCTTTCCCACCTTTTTCTTTCCTTGCCCAGTATATGAATATTGATATCCAGGCGATGGTAGTCTGGCATCCTGTATTCATTTCGCCCGGTATAATATGCTAAATAATGGCCATCATACCCGAATTTTCCACTGGGGAAAGTAACCGCATTTCCGGTATAGAATATCCATGCTGCTGAAAGTGAAATTCTTTTTGTCAGCTCGTAATTGGCTACGATGGAGAGGTCATGCGTTTTGTCGTAGGTCGTTGGATACCATTCCGGACTAATTTCTTCAATTAGATTTTCTGTTCGTGCAAGGGTATAGGATACCCAGCCGTTGATCTTTCCTTGTTTTTTCTTCAGCGACAATTCCATTCCATAGCTTCTGCCTTTTCCTGTTGCAATGCTGGCTTCAACATCATCATTCAGCAGCAAATTCGCTCCTCGCTCATAATCAGTTACATTGCTCATGTCTTTGTAATAGCTTTCAGCTGAAAATTCCATTTTGTTATCGAGGAAATTCCTGAAATAGCCTGCAGAGAATTGATTCACGGTGGCAGGTAAAATGTTTTTTGTACTGGGTACCCAGGTATCCGTGGGCTGACCAGAAGTGCTGTTTGAAAGCAAATGCAGGTACTGGGTAATCCTGTTATAGGACACTTTCAGTGAAGTCTGTTCACTCAACCTGTAATTCATTGATATTCTTGGCTCCAAAGAAACATAGGTCTGCATGATCTCCCCCGAAGCGTAGTAGGATGAATCGATGCGTTTATTAAATTCATCATACGTATATGCCGTCCCTTCGCCAATTTGGTTGAACATGGAGAGACGCATTCCGTATTCCGCTGAGAAGCGATCACTGAATTTACCCAGGTTTGAAAAATAGATACCTGACTCCAGGGCGTTTTTTTCTTCTAAAACGGTTTCGAAATTGCCCTCTTCTCCTGAAACAGTCAATTTACCCGGGTTAAACGTATGATAGGTGCTACTAAGGCCGAACTTCAGGGTATTTTTCGGATTCAGAAACAATGTAAAGTCTTCCTTCAATCCGAAATCTTCTATCCCTGAACTCATGTGATGGGCCTCGCCAATATTAAAGCCGTAGTTGTAATTACTGTAAATCAGTGTCGTATTTGAAAAAAGTCTGTTTCCATACAGATGATTCCATCTAAGCGTCCCTGTTATATTTCCCCAGTCGGTTCCGAATGCGTCAAAACCAAAATCATCCTTTCCTGTATATGCTGAAAGGTAGATCCTGTTCTTTTCATTGATCCTGTAGTTGATTTTTGCGTTCAGGTCATAAAAATAGAGTGAAGTACCCGCTTCGAGCAGGCCTGAGCCTGCTGCAAGGAGGTCGGCATAACTGCGACGACCAGAGACGATAAAAGAAGCCCTGTCTTTCACGATGGGCCCTTCAACTGAAAGTCGTGAAGAAATCAGTCCAATCCCGCCGTTTGCTGAAAACTGCCGGTTATTTCCATCTTTCATCTGGATGTCGACCACCGAAGAAGCACGACCTCCGAAATTGGCCGGAATTCCACCTTTATACACAGTCACATCCTTGATTACATCTGCATTAAAAACAGAAAAGAAGCCCATCAGGTGTGAAGCGCTATAGACAGGGGCTTCGTCAAGTATGATCAGGTTTTGATCCACCGATCCACCACGCACGCTGAACCCGGTGCTTCCTTCGGAGATTGTACTTATACCCGGCATGAGTTGCAGCGTTTTGAGCACATCTTTTTCCCCGAGAAGCACAGGAACCTTTGTGAGCACAGCAACATCCAGTTTCTCCACACCAATATTTGTGGACCGGAGATTCTGATCAGATTTTTCAGCCCTGACCACCACTTCTTCAAGTTTCGTTGACTGCGCACGCAAACGAATATTCATGGCCGTGTCTTCTGTAATATCCAGGGGTAAATTTTTGGATTCATAGCCCACATAACTGCAGCTAAGGCTTTTAATGTTTCCAGGAATGGTTAATGAATAAAACCCATAACTGTTTGATATCGTTCCAGTGCTTTCTCCGGGGATAGATATTGTCGCCCCGATAAGCACTTCACCGCTTTGTTCATCTGTTACAATTCCACTCACGGTATACGTTGTTTGTCCATTCAATTGAATGGCAAGAACAAGCATGATCACCGGGAGCGCATATTTTTCAATATATTTCATAATGATTGAATCACTTGTTAATTCTATTAGTTATATGTTTACTGCAAATAAAGTTCAATTGCCAAAGCCCATCGCTCAAACATGCAGGATGAGACCAGGTAGTGGACCAAACCTATAAGTTTGCACGCCAATGAGGCGACGGAATAGCATTATTACAAAAACCTGAAGACATTTGTCTGCACAACTGTAACCCCAAAAACCGCTCATCAAGGGCATGTGCCTGGTGAAAGTATTCGGCGGGATCACTGCATTTCTTAACAAGCCCAATCAGGCTACAGAACTGGTGCAGATATCAGGCAATAATGATGGATGCATGTAGTCTTTACTGCATCCATCAGCTGATGGACGGCAAGAACGATGCATTGCTCAACAGGCTGATCGCTGGTGTGCCAATCTCTACTCCCCTGCTTCCGATATATAATCCGGGACCTCGTCCATGTTGGCCAGCTCCAGGGTGATTTCATATGCGAGCTTCGAGATTTTCACCGCTTTGTCGTATTCGATCTTTTCGGCATCATCGGTCGGCAGGTGCAGGTCCTCGTGTCTGCCTGAGAAAAAGAAAAACGCAGGGATGCCTGCCGCATTGAAGCTGGCATGGTCGCTCGACCCGGAATGTCTTGATTCATACAGCAGTGAAATGGCAGGCCCGCGGTCATTGATCTCATCCACAAATGGACGTACCGCAGGCATGTACTTTTCACTGGCAACCACGTAATGACTGCCTGTTTCATTGTTTTCTTTTGTCGTGCGGCCGATCATGTCCAGGTTGACATTGAACTTCATTGCATCGGTGGCGAACAAACCCGA
>CAKZNC010000184.1 GCA_937129385.1 uncultured Bacteroidota bacterium | reverse complement strand
ACTCTTAACTCTTAACTCTTAACTCTTAACTCTCCTCTCTAAACTATTTTCCCTATCTTTGCACTGTAATATCACTAAGGGGGGTGCCTTAAATTCCAGGCTGAGATCATACCCTTAGCACCTGATCCGGGTAGTGCCGGCGAAGGGAATTGCATTTAATGTGAATTATCAAAAAAAATCTACTTATGAAAAAGCAGGTATTAACCGGGCTTTTGTGTTTGGCTATGTCAGTCCAGGCAAGTGCCCAATTTGTGCTTTCCGGAAAGATTGTTGACAGTGCAAATGAACCGGTGGCAGGAGCAAATGTAATTTTCCCCGCGGAGAACAAGGGAACCGTTACAGGGGAAACAGGAATGTTCAGGTTTGTTGATGTTCCAAAAGGAACCTACGAAATAACGATATCTTTCGTTGGTTACGAGTCCGTCAGCAAAACAATCACGGTGGAGAGAAACAGAGATATCGGGGTCGTGACCATCAACGAAAAATCCTTCCTCGGCGAAGAGGTTACGGTCACTGCACTTCGGGCCGGCGAAAAGACACCCATGGCCTTTGTGAATATCGACAGGGAGGAAATCGAAGCACAGAATTACGGGAAGGACATACCCTACCTTTTAAAAATGACCCCCTCCCTGATCACCTCATCAGATGCAGGGAACGGGATTGGCTATACTTCCATGCGGATCCGTGGATCGGATGCAAACAGGATCAACGTGACCGTCAACGGTATCCCACTCAATGATGCTGAATCACAAGGCGTATTCTGGGTGGATCTTCCCGACCTGGCATCTTCCACGGAACAGATACAGGTCCAGCGTGGGGTCGGCACCTCGACCAACGGGGCAGGGGCTTTCGGAGCGACAATAAACCTGCTGACTGAAGAGCTGAATAAACAGCCCTATGCGCGATATGACGGTACAGTGGGTTCTTTCAATACTTTCAAAAACACCATTGCTGCCGGGACCGGACTCCTCAACGGGAAATACGCAGTTGACCTCCGCCTGTCAGATGTTACATCCGACGGTTTTATTGACCGGGCATACACCGATCTGCAATCCTATTATCTTTCCGCCGGAATGTATGGAGAAAAGTCCAGCCTGAAGTTTATCACCTTCGGTGGTTTCGAGGAGGTCTACCAGGCATGGGGCGGAATCCCGTCTTCAATCCTGGAAACGAACCGTACCTACAATGAGATGGGCGCCTATACGGATTCTACGGGACAGACAAGTTATTATGAAAACCAGGTCGACCATTACGACCAGGTGCATTACCAGTTGCACTATTTCAGGGAGCTTACCTCCCGCCTTCACCTGAATGCAGCGTTGCACTACACCTGGGGCAAAGGTTATTACGAACAATATGAAACCGGTCAGGATTACGCATACTACGGAATGGTACCCGTTGTGATCGGAAACGATACCGCCACCGCCACCGACCTGGTGAGAAGGAAGTGGCTCGACAATGATTTCTACGGCGCGATCGCATCACTTACCTGGGGGAATGATGACCTCACCCTGATCTCCGGGGGAGGAGTGAACAGGTACGACGGACTGCATTTTGGAAGGGTGATCTGGGCCCGGTACCTTGGTGAGAACGATTATGGTCACCAATGGTACGAAGGAACAGGCGTGAAGACCGACTGGAACATTTATGGAAAATCCTATTATGGACTGAACGATCAGCTGACCATCTTTGCAGATATGCAGGTGCGGGGTGTCAGTCATGACATTAGCGGCACAGACGCCAACAACAGGGATGTGACCCAGCAACATGCCTACCTGTTCTTCAATCCGAAGGCGGGACTGAACTATACGCCGGCTCCCGGACACAGGGCTTTTGTGTCTTATGCCAGGGCCAACCGTGAACCCAACAGGAACAATTACACGGATGCACCACCCGGACAGACACCGACGGCAGAGACATTGAACGATTATGAGGCAGGATACAGCTTTGACAGGCCCAATCTGCACACAGGGGTGACCATCTATTTCATGGACTACACCGACCAGCTGGTGCTTACCGGTCAGATTAACGAAGTGGGATACCCCGTGATGACCAACGTGGAAGAGAGCTACAGGGCGGGCGTTGAAATTGAAGCCAGTCTGAATATTTCCGACAAAGTGCTGCTGGGAGGAAACCTCGCATTGAGCCGGAACAGGATCAATGATTTTGTCAATTATATAGACAACTGGGACTACTGGTCTGACCCCGGTAATGAACCCTACCAGTACGGAATGGAGATCGGGAACTCGACCCTTGCATATTCTCCGTCGGTAGTGACCGCTGCACGTATTCAATATAATGTACTGGAAAACGTATATTTCGAATGGCTGTCCAAGTATGTCGGCAGACAGTTCATCGACAATACCGGTACGATGCAATACTCCATTGATCCGTATTTCGTCAACGACCTCCGGGCCTCATGGACCCTGGCGACGAGTGCCGGCAGTGAGTTCATTTTCAGTCTGCTGGTTGCCAATATACTGGATGAGAAATATGAGACAAATGCCTGGTTGTACCGTTATGTTGAAGGAGGTACAGAAACGTACATGGATGGATATTACCCCCAGGCCGGTCGTCATATCATGTTTTCCTTGGGTATGAAGTTTTGATTTTCTGATTGAAGGAGACATTTATATCGGGAGAAAGTGTTATTTTTCGAACGGAATTAACTCTTCTCTTTCATGGCGGGTCTGAAGATCAATATTTGTTTCTGGTACCTCGATGATACACTCATTGAAGAGATCATTGAACTTCTTGAAGAAGGCAACTATGATCCGGACATTATTAAGTGTCTGGAGTACAGGCATCTTGAGAGGATGTTGAAGGATGATGATCTTGACCTGATCATCGCGGATTTTGATCTGCCCGAGGCCCTGCGCAATTCAGTGGAAAGTCTCCACAGCAGGATAGCATTCCATATTCCGCTGATTTACGTTGTTGGCGAAATGAACGAAAGCAAGGCCGCGGAAACGCTGAAGCTCGGGGTATGGGATTACCTGCTGAAGAGTCACCTGGTCAAGCTGGTACCAACAGTCTATTCCTCGCAGAAATACGGGAAAGTACTCAGGCACAGCAGGAAGGTGCAGACCGACCTGGAAGAGACGGAATCCAAGTACCGTTCCATCTTTAACACTGTAAAGGATGGCATGATGTTGATCGATCCGGAGTCTTTTGGTATCCTGGACATCAATAATAGCATCTACGAACTATTCGGATTTCCGGATGAGATGGAAAAAAGCGATGTGATCGGTCAGCTCACCAATGAAAATGAAGGATATTGTCACCGGGAGCTGAGGGAAATGGCAAAAAGGCTGGAGATGTCCGACTCTGTCAGCTTCCTTTGCCATAACACGATGAACAAAGGGGACGGGTTCTGGTCGGAGAATACGCTTTCACAGTTCCTTATCGGTGAAGGATTGCAGTATGTATTGGTGATCAGGGATATCCAGGAGCAGAAGAGCATGGAAGAATCCCTCCAGAAATCACGGGAACACTTTCGTAACCTGGCCGATAACTCGCCCGACGTGATCATGCGCTTCGACCGTCATCACCGTCATCTCTATGTAAATAAGACAGTGGAAACGCTGATTGGGATACCTATTGACCAATTCATCAATAAGTCACACGATGAGATGGGAACCTTCCCGCAAGATATGGTGACTTTCTGGGAGAAAACGATCGACAGGGTTTTTTCAACAGGAGAAAAAAATACAGTAGAGTTCGATATCGATGGTGAAGATGGGAAGATCTCCTTTGAGTGGCGGTTGTTTCCTGAATTGGACGACCCGGGGGGAATTCAGACAGTACTTGCCATTGCC
>CAKZNC010000183.1 GCA_937129385.1 uncultured Bacteroidota bacterium | reverse complement strand
GAGGGATTCCGGATCGTAGGAAAATACAGCCATACTTCGTATCCCGCCAACCCCAACGGGTCGGAAAACGATGTCGCGGCAGTATGCTCGGAAGATGGCCGACACCTGGCAATGATGCCACACCTTGAGCGCGCATTCTTCCCGTGGCAGTGCGGGTATTACCCGGAAGACCGGAAAAACGACCAGGTGACTCCCTGGGTGGTAGCCTTTGTAAATGCAACGAACTGGATCAGGAACAGGTCTTAAATACAAACAAAAAAACAGCGGAACCAAAAGAAAAACCTTACGAAAATCCACCTGACAATGCAAGCCTCAAAACCCAAGATCAACCGGGCAACGCTGGTCACCGCAGCAGTGCTGGGGGCAGTGATCGCCATCTCCGGGATGCACCATGGCTATTTTGAGATTTTGCAGGGCAACACCTCAAGTGAATACAACATCATTCAATCTATCGGACCCGATCACAGGAACTGGTCCAACGGCGAGGAGGTATTCACCCTGATCCCAAATTATCTTATCACCGGCATCATCTCCGTAATTACCAGTGTTTTTATCATCGTCTGGTCGCTACGCTTTCTCCACACCTCCTTTGGCCCAACCATTTTTCTTCTGCTTTACATATTTCTCACCCTCACGGGAGGAGGGATCGTTCATCTCCTTTTTTTTATGCTGGTATGGCTCTACAGCATGCGCATCAGGCGAAAACTCTCCTGGAGAGGCAGACCTCCGTCGGGATTCACGGTAAGTGCACTTTCAGCCTCCTGGATACCAATGCTCACCCTGACCTCCGTTCTGTTCATTGCAGCATTGGAGATCACGATGTTCGGCATCCGTGGAGCCAGCGACCAAACCATCTATGCCACCATCATTTCCCTCCACCTCAGCTCCCTGCTTTGTCTGAACCTTGCCTTCCTGGCGGCCATTTCCAGGGACATACGCGCAAGTACTGTCATTGCCTGATTTGAAGGATCGCAGCAACATACTTCACGTTTTTTTTCATCTGGAACAGATTGTCCTCGTTTTTTCGTTATTATTATCCTCTAAACCCAATCATTGATGAGAAAGATCATTTCCCGACTGACAATCAGCTGTTTTGCCCTGCTTATGACGACAACCGCCTGCAATAGCCAGGTGGTGTATACTGAATATGAACCGGCCAGTCCGGGCATCCGGATCATGGGCCGGACAATGGTCAGCCAGGACGGAGATGTTGAATTTGACTGGCCCGGCATAACGATCACTGCGAACTTCACCGGTACAGCCTGCGCGATGAAAATGGATGATACCGGCCATAACTGGTACAACGTATTCCTGGATGATCAGCCAGTCAGAGTTATCGAGGTCTATTCCGACACTACCATGATCATCGCTGAAAACCTCGAGGACCAGGAACACAGTCTGACCATCACAAAACGAACCGAGGGATTCCAGGGGAAAGCTACATTTAAAGGATTGCTTATCGATTCAGAAGGCAGCATCCTGCCTCACCCGGCGTCACATTCAGCAAAAAAAATCGAGTTTATCGGAAATTCCATCACCTGTGGATACGGGGCCGACAGCTATGACAGGTTCGAAGATTTCAAGCCCGAAACAGAAAACAATTACCATAGTTATGCATCGATTATGGCCCGGGCGTTTGGTGCCGAAACCCATATTGTGGCCCATTCCGGCCAGGGTGTGGTGAGAAACTACGGGTATGAAAAACCGGTATCGCCATATGTAATGCCCGACCGGTATATGCAGGTTTTTGACATGCAAAAGGAGCCACTCTGGGATTTCAGTAAATGGCAACCCGATCTCGTGGTGATCAACCTGGGGACAAATGATTTTTCCACGCATCCGCATCCCGGGGAAACTGTTTTCAATAAAGGATACATGAACCTGATCAAGACCGTAAGGGAAATATATGACTCTGTTCCTGTGTTTTGCGTGGTGGGTCCAATGACCAACGAGCCTTGCTATTCTTATGTGAAGAAAATGGTGGAGGCAAACCGCAATTTCCTGGGCGATGAACGTGTCTATTTCGTCGGGATCCCTACCTACCTGATGATTGAAGAGGAAGACCTTGGCGCCGGGATGCATCCGAATTACCCCGGACATATCAAGATGGCGCAACACGTGGCCCCGGTGATCGCATCGGTAATGGGCTGGGATTACGGAAAGCTCGAATAACCACACCTGCCAACTGCCGACTGTCGACTATAATACCCCCGGGATCACCGCCTTCCTCTCCTCGGGATAATCCGTAAATTTCTTCCTGTACCACCTGTGGTGATCCAGTGCACGCGGCACCAGGTTGAAAAATGTCCACAATGCAAAGGCAAGTGCTGCCGGACTCCAGGTCAGGACAGCAAAACCTGTCCATTGAACGATCTCACCAAAGAAATTGGGACAGGAAACATATTTGAATAATCCGCCCCCAGGAATCCTGTACTCGCCATCGCTAATCCTGCGCAGCCTCAGCAATTTCTGATCGGAGGAGATATTGATCCATGCCCCTGCAATAAAAATGATGGTTCCCGATATGAACCGCGGTGCGGTCAGCCATTCTGTAGTGTAATGCGGACCGAAAACAGAGAAATAGCTGCCATTGAAATAGCCATTGACCATGTTAAAAAAGACCGCAAACAGAACGATCAGAAGGGGCATCTTCTTTCCCCTGGTTTTTGTCATGAACGGAAACAACAGGCTGCGGTGCGTATAGTGTGCCACCCACAAGATGAAGAATATCCAGGAGACCGGCTCAGGTTTTCCCCTTGCTGAAAGGAAAAACCATGTAAAAACCAGCAGGGAAGGCAGTTCCATGAATATCCACCCAAGTCGGTTCGGGATCTTCGGTCCCCATCCTTTGCGGGTGTGTCTTCCGTAAGGGGCTGAGACGAAAAGCAGAATGATAAAAATGACCAGTCCGAAGACGATCCAGGCTGCAAGCAATATTTGATAACTCCTCGCTGTCATTTGTTGCAGTCAATTTGCCACAACGAGCATTCTGTTCATGCTTTTACCGGCGACTTCAATCTTTATAAGATAAACGCCTTTTTCAAAATCTGAAACATCGATCTCTGTGGACTCGTAAAAACCAGACCTTTCATAGACCTTCCTTCCGGCAGCACTATATATTTCAACCGCAAAACTCACCGGGTCCGCTATTTCAACATGTACAAACTGTGTCGCCGGAACCGGGTAGAGCGAGACCAAGTCTGCCTCCGCCTGCTCCACATCCAGGCACTCCAGGCCGGTCTGTCCGGAGATCACGATCTCCACTTCATCATAGACCTGCGGACTCCCCGGGGCAACAGCACGTAATTTCATGGTGCCATTGCCGTCACAATCGCCTGATGCCTTGATCTTGCAGCTCTTTTTGTATGCGATGATCTCGGCCCCGATGTCATTGTCAATCATCTCCCACCTGATCCTGTCCATGAAAGCATCCGCTGGTGTGATCTCCGCTAAAAATTCAGCCCTTCCCCGGTCTTTTGTGATAGCGTATGTCTCTCCTGTTATGGTGATCGATTGCTGTTTAACATAGGGATAGGCACCCAGTTCTGGTAGTGGCTCCTGTGAGATATCTTCCCCCGAAAAGGTGATCACGACCATCCCGTATTTAGGCACAGTCACAAACATTCCGTCGGAAACATCAATATCCATGCTGTCGACAGCTGCATCCCTGCTGCTGTATCCATTACTGGATACCATATACATCTTTGCGGCAGGATCGAAGGTCAGCCCATCCGGGATGTCCACCTGCACGGTGTGGTCAGATTCAAAATCACGACTCAAAAAGACAAGCGCATATGATCCCCCGGTATGATATGCATGACATCCAACGGCGGGATAATCGATGATTGTTCCATCGCCTGTAAAAAGCTGGTTGGTGGTCTGGTACTCTCCTCCAAGGGCATATCCCTTGCAAAAACGGTTCACAAGTTTTGCTGTTTTAAACAACGGCAGACGCTTATAGCCATCGGTCGGATCTGTGATCCTCCATTCCCCGCCGGTGAGATGGAAGATCGTGGGTACGACGGCACCATGCTCGATCGCAGTAAGATAATAGTCAGTGCTGACAATCGCCTGTCCGTGTCTTGCATTGTAAGCAGGCGTAGTCATATTGGATTCATAGAGATAAGCCGATTTCACCTCATCACTTGACAGCAACGTCTCCTTCGCATAGAAATCCATGCCTGCAATATTCTGAGCAACCAGTTTCATGGCATTCTTATAGTAATCCAACTCCGATTCTCCCTGCGGGATCGCCGGGTCATAATCCAGGTTTCCCCCCAGGTAGCCTGAAAAAGCGATAAGATCCACAACACCCGTATCACCTGAATACAGCTTCTCGTTTAGCCCGTAACTGTTTTGCGGACTCGGATAACGACCGGAGTAGGCAAGCATAACTTTATCTGGGTCATAATACGGAGATGATTTGATCACACGTGCCATCTCGCGGCACCATTCCGCGTAAGCAAAATAATCTTCGCCTATTGGGGCGTTATGACTCTCGCCACCCCATACCTCATTACCAAATTCAAAGATCAGACCCGGACTGTTTTCCAGCAGGGAGCCGGCATACCCTTCTGCAATACGCATATCGCCGTATGTGGATCCTGCAGGACCGGCGATGTATTCCATGAAATTGGCGAAGGTCTGCTCATTCTGCATCCAGTCTGTATTGCTGTTTACTCCGCAACAAAATACAGTGACTGCATCATAACTGTTACACAGCTCCATGAACCGGCCAATGGTAACGCTCTTCCCGGTACCGACATATGAACTGAAACTCAGTGGGTTTGCAGTAAGTGCCCCCCATCGGATGCTGCCTGGCCTTAGCTCCGTGAACATGTCATCATGGGCTGCATTGAAAACCGCACCATTCTTGTAATTTGGATTGACCCCGACGCCATGGGAGTATGTCTTTTGCTCCGTATCAAACGAAAAACGTCCTGATTTTACACCCAGGTTGTTTCCCAGCGGATCGAATGCCGCAGTGGTTAACAGGAAAGGTGCACTTTGTGCCGACACATTTCCTCCCGCATCAATAGCTTCAACAGTAACGCTGTAAGTCGTCTCGGGAGTCAATCCATCTATGATCACCATTGCCTCGAGTATAGGTGAGGT
>CAKZNC010000182.1 GCA_937129385.1 uncultured Bacteroidota bacterium | reverse complement strand
TGATACGGGATGTGTCAGGTACCGGGTTGGCCCTGACCAGTTTGCCTGTCTCGTCATACACCTGAAGGTCATGTGGTGAAACAAGGTCGAGTGAACCGATTACCATCAATACAAATCCGGCAGCGGCAATGATCATCCCGATCCCGATCTTCCGGGGTGTGGAGGGTTCCATGTCGCGTTCCCTCAGCCATGCAAAAACACCCATCACCAGGAAGGTGAGAGAGACGATAAAGAGGGGGTTGAATGACTGGAAGATTTCCGGCGCAATTGGGTTCTCGATTTCGGCCCTTGAATAGAACCAGTATGCAAGTCCGCCCCCTACAATGGTAACCAGCGCACCGATCATCCTTGCATTCAGGGTACGCTTTTTACCCAGCAGGACCACGAGACCCGCGATGAAGGCGATGACGGCGAGGATGTTCTCAAGGGTAAAGAACATGTAGGTGAACGCATCCACCGTCTTCACCGTGTAATCCCTGGCAAAAAAGGTGAGTGTAAGTCCATTCTGGTGGAAGGACATCCAGAAGAATATCACAACAAAGAAAACGAGCAGGAGGGAGACTACGCGCTGCCGCTCCTCTTTCTTGGCGATCATGAAGATCCAGGTTACGAATCCGATGAACAGACCAATGGCCATTCCTGTAGGGAAGTCTTTTACAAGGCTGACCAGGAAAGCGGTTACGCCACCAGCTCCAATGGCTACCGGGATCGCAATGGGCGTTTCTTTGATCGATATGGTTGCATCACCTTGCTGTCTCTCCCGTTTCGGAAGATGCTTGTTGAAGATCAGGTATGCCAGCAGCGAGATCACCATGGCGATTGCTGCAATGCCGAATGCGTAGTTGTATCCTTTCGAAAAAGTCTCCAGGTAGTTGGTTGCAAACTGCGAGAGGTCAGAGACTGTGCCGTTGATGGTGACCTGGTTGGCAAGCTGCTGTAGTGCCCCGACATCTTCCAGGGAGCCATCCTGGAACTGGTGACAGAGGGCTGGCAGACTGGCATCATGGAGGAAACCATTTGTTTTCAACCACCAGTTGCGGACACCTGTTGCCGCAAAAGGAGCAAAAAAGGCACCCACATTGATCCCCATGTAGAAGATCAGGAAGGCGTTGTCCCTTACCTTGTCATACTTTGGATTGTCATACATCTGACCGACCACGGCCTGGAGATTCCCTTTGAATAAACCGTTTCCAAATGCGATTGTGAACAACCCGACGACCGTGATCGTCAGGTCAAGGCCCGGAACAGCCATGATGACATATCCGGCGAACATGACCACCTGGCCCAGGAGGATCACCAGTTTATATTTCTGCGTTGCGTCGGCCAGTATACCGCCAACCAGTGCCAGCGCATAGATTGCAAAGTAAAACCAGCTGTAAATGCCTCCTGCCTTGTCTTCTGTAAGTCCGTATCGTGCCTGGAGGAACAGCACCAGGATTGCCATCATTGTGTAGAATCCGAAACGTTCACCCATATTAGCAAAAAAGGCAACGAACAGACCCTTGGGATGATCTTTAAACATAAAATCGATTTTTAGTTAGAATTCGTAGATTGTGATGGCAACAAATATAGAAATCTTTTCCACGTCTAAAGCAGGTTTTTTAGCATGTAAATCAGTCGCCGGTCGCCAGTTTCCAGTCTGCAGTCCAATACATCGGGCTATGGTCGCAATGCGGTCGCCAAACGCCAACTGACGGCTGACGGCTGACGACTGACGGCTGACGACTGACGGCTGACGACTGCCGGCTGACTGCCAACTGCCGACTGCCGACTGCCGACTGCCCCTTGCTCCTTTCCCTCCCTTTCGCTACCTTTGGATAAAGCTTTTTTTTATGAAACCCTCATCATTGGGGATAGGTATTTATATGGTGCAATGAATTAAGGAGATGAACCGGAATTGCCCTGGCGATGAGCTCAGCGAAGCCAATATATGGAACAAAGCATATCGCATCCTGATGAGGGTTCGCCGAGCACCTATTAATTATTACTGTTTTGCGAGGCAACTGGTCACCTTGGCTAAAAAGAAGTTTGTAACAGGCTGTAAGTTAAAGTTATAACCAAAATATATATTTGTGAAAATTTTTCCGGCAGAGACCGTTCAGGAGATCGATAAATACACCATCGAAAATGAGCCGATCGCCTCCATCGACCTGATGGAGCGGGCTGCTTCACGGCTTGTGGACTGGTTTGTCCGCAACTACAGGCCCCACAGGAAGGTTGTGGTCATTGCCGGACCTGGCAACAATGGCGGGGATGCGCTGGCTGCTGCACGGATGCTGATGAACCGGAATTACCGCGTCTCCTGTTACTTTGTCTCCTCTTCAGGAAAATTATCGGAAGACTGCCAGGTGAACCTCGACAGGCTCGGGGAGGTGAAAGGGGACAAGGTGCAAAGGATCAGCTCAGCGAATGATATTCCCGGTCTGAACGGAGATGAACTGGTGATCGACGGGATATTTGGTTCCGGACTTTCACGTGTGGTGGAAGGTGTGTACAGGAATGTGATCGACATGATCAACAATTCAGGTGCCGAGGTCATTTCGATCGATATTCCCAGTGGCCTGTTCGGGGAGGACAACACCGAAAATGATCCGGATGCAATCGTCAGGGCAGCACATACGCTGACCTTCCAGTTTCCGTTCCTCTCCTTTTTCTTTGCAGAGAACGAACCTTTCACGGGGCGCTGGCATGTGATCTATATCGGTCTGCACGAAGAGATCATCGAAAGGAAGGAAACACCTTACAAGGTGATCAGCAAAGATTTCACTGCTGGGGTGATCCCTGATCGAACAAAGTTTTCGCACAAAGGCTCTTACGGACATGGACTTGTCGTGGCCGGATCCTATGGAATGATGGGGGCCGCACTGCTGTCAGGTGAAGCCGCATTGCGGACAGGAGCCGGACTGGTTTCGATCCATATTCCTGCAGCAGGGTACGAAATTATACAAACGGCATTCCCGGAAGCAATTGTCAGCCTGGATCCACATGAGCGCGTATTCAGCGCACCTCCTGACCTTGAGAAATATGATGCGATCGCAGCCGGACCCGGTCTCGGGACCGGATCCCTCACCAGGAAAGCATTGAAAAATCTACTTGAAAAAGCAAAGGTTCCACTGGTCCTGGATGCCGATGCGCTGAACATTATCGGTGAGATGCCGGAATTGGTTGATCTGATCCCGCCAGGAACCATCCTGACACCCCATCCGCTTGAGTTCGACAGGATTGCAGGCACATCGGGCAATGGGTGGGAACGCCATCTAAAGCAAAAGGCTTTTGCAGAAAAATACGGGGTGATCGTTGTGCTCAAGGGAGCCTACACAGGGATTTCCCTGCCCGGAGGTGAATACTACCTGAATATGACCGGTAACCCGGGGATGGCTACAGGGGGAAGTGGCGACGTGCTTACTGGGATGATCCTCTCCTTTCTTGCACAGGGAGTCAAACCTGTTGATGCGGCATTTGCTGCAGTCTACCTGCACGGTTCAGCCGGAGATATTGCGGCAGAAAAGGCCGGGGAGGAGTCACTCATTGCTGGTGACATCATAAAACAGCTCGGTGCTGCGTTTAAGAAGGTACAGGCAGAGATATATTTGCATGAAGGGAGATCCTCCGGGATATTCCAGTAGATAGATTATTTAAAGAATAACAGTATCAGAATGAACAAGAAACATATGAATAGAACTTTGAAGATTCGACAAAACGAGAAGACTCCAATGGCCGCAATGGCAAGAAAGGCCTTAAAGATCGTTCTGATCAGCATGATCAGCCTGTTTATTTCTTCCTGTGCCACAACCGACAGGTTCATTGTAACAAGCCTGGGCTATGAGCCGGTGGAAGCCACTGCAAATGTCATCTATGCCTTGCCGGAGACTGGTTTGAAAGCCACAGTCGAATATGAAAAACAGATATTTATACCCGGACCTTATGCCGATTATGCACAGCGACTCCTGGGAATTGAAGGTGTGAAAAAGAGTCGTTCAGAATCTTATAGTATTGTAAATGCTTCTCTTGCAAGTTATACAGAGACCGATGGGAGCCATTTTTACACGCTTAATTTGCTCGAAGGAGAGATGAAGACCGACCGGTTGGATTGGGCCGAAGAAAAAGGACTGGTGATCCGGGGGGATTATACCCGGCAGCTTCAGTTTGGTGCGGCGCTGACATCCAGGGGTGTGGAGGATTTCCTCTTCGAGGATGTCACCATGGAATCCAATGTGGAGATGAAGGAACAGACGATCTATAAAACTGTGATCACCGACACCTCCTTTGTAAAAGTTCCCGTGACCAGTCAGCAAATGGAACGGAAGACCCTCGAAAAGAAGGCAGCAGAAGCGGCAAAACTGATCCTGGAGATACGGTCCGACAGGTACTTTTTGTCAGCCGGAATTGTAGATCCCCTTCCGGCTGATTTTGACCTGGCGACTGCCCTGAATGAGTTGGATAAGCTTGAAGAGGAGTACCTGTCACTGTTCATCGGGAAATCATTCTCGGAAAAAACCTCCAGGGAATATTATATTAGACCGGATGGTAGCGTTGATCCGGAGATCTATGCACTGGAAAGATTTTCCGCCACTGGCGGAATCGGTGCTGAAGAGGGAGATCCCGTTGAACTGGTCATTACGCCCGGTACAAATGCAAGGAGTCTGCGTAACCTGCTGCCCCAGGAACCTGAGCAGGAAGTTTACAATCGTCTGTATTACAGGATACCGGAGTTGTGTGATGTGCAGCTATATCATGACGGAATGAAGCTTGCCGCACTTCACGTGAGTATATACCAATCCGGTGCGCTTGTGAATGAAAGAATTGAAAAGGAGTAATGTAAATTTCGAAAAGCGGTTACTCTTTCCTGATGCTGATCACACGTACCTGCTTACGGTCCATGGTGGCAATGCGGAAGAAATATAGGCCCACCTTGTAGTCCGACATTTCAACAGGGAGGATATCTCCGGGATAGACCTCATCATCCTCCTGCTGGAACAACACCCTGCCGCTCACATCCTGCACCTCCAGGGAAAAGTCGGTCACTTCCGGAAGATCGAATTGGAGGCGCAATTCATTCCTTACCGGGTTCGGATAGGCAGATATCTGCCATTTGATCGGATCCGGCTCGATCCCAACGGTACCTCCGAATGGTTGCTGAAACCCCTGGGTAAGCACCAGGTTGTCACCTGAAAGTGTTGTCACAGCAACTTCACCGAGTGTCCATGACAGACTCATGCTTTCTGTTTTATGAAAATTACCGGCAGAGGAAATCACGGTCGGTGTGAGTTGTACTTCCTGGGAAATGCCGGTCTGGAAAACCATAAATGCGCCGATGATAACAGGTAAAACTCTTTTCATAATTGCAGTATTTCTTCAAATTTGATAAAAAACATCATCAAAATCAACAGTCTGTAGCAGATTCGTCAATATTTATTTAAAACGTTTGACAAAAGTGGATCCAGAAGTGCCTGGCATGATTCCAGGCTGATATTAATCCCCTGTCTGTTAGTTAGAACAAACGATTTGGTCATTTGGTTGCATTATTTTTCTCAAATTTCCCCCTGGGCACCTACCTGTCCTCCGTAAGTTTATCGGTCATGTTGCATAAAAATGGCCAATTTACTATTTGTGCAGACCAATGCAATTAGGTGACATATAAAAGGCTGTCTCAAAAAAATGAGACAGCCTTATGATTTTTCTGTGCTGGTAAGCCTATTTTGCAGGAATCGCTTCCAACAGTGCTACGAGGAATTTCCAAAACTTGCCTACTGTTTCGATATTCACCTTTTCATCAGGTGAATGTGGAAAGCGGATGGTCGGACCGAAAGAGATCATGTCCAGTTGGGGATATACGCCCCCAAGCAGTCCGCATTCCAGTCCGGCATGGATCGCCTTGATCTCCGGCACTTTGCCAAATTCCTTGTTGTATACATCCAGGGAGGTTTTCAGGATCGGGCTTTCCATGTTTGGTTTCCATCCCGGGTAGGCGCCTTCCAGCGATACCTCGGCGTCGATCAGGTGGTAGATCCCTGCGATCTTCCATGCGGTTGCCTCTTTGGCCGAATCAACGGAGCTGCGTGTCAGGCATCGAACTGCGAATTTCCCGTCTTTCAACTCTACAACTGCAACATTGTTGGAGGTCTCCACGAGTCCTTCCATGGACCTGCTCATCCGCTCAACGCCATGCGGGGTGGCAAATACCGCCCGTATCATTTTGCCTTGGTCAGCTTCAGAAGCCACCCTGCCGGGCATGTCGGTTTCCGATGCAGTGAATGACAGGTCAGGCTCCGTTTCTGAGAATTCATTCCTGTAAATGGTATTGTAATTGCTGACAAACTTTTGGAATTCAGCGGTTTTATCTGTCGGCACAACCAGTACTGCATGTGATTCCCTGGGGATTGCATTTCGCAGATCACCACCCGTTGCTGACGAAAGACGGATTCCAAAATCAGATTCAGCCTGCATCAGGAACCTGAAAAGCAATTTGTTGGCATTGGCGCGCCCGAGTGGGATGTCCATTCCTGAATGCCCCCCTTTCAGACCTTTCAGATCGATCCTGTAGGCAGCGAAGCCGGATGGGACGTCCTGTTCAGCATAATCCTTCTCGGCATTGATGTCGATACCACCCGCGCATCCAACGTACATTTCCCCTTCGTCTTCAGAGTCCATGTTGATCAGGATGTCGCCATTCAGCAACCCCGGTTTGAGTCCGAATGCGCCGGTCATTCCTGTCTCTTCATCAATAGTGAACAGAGCTTCCACGGGTCCATGTTTGAGCTCCTTTGATTCCAGCACTGCCATGGCTGCCGCCACGCCGATGCCATTGTCTGATCCAAGGGTTGTTCCGTTGGCTGTTACCCATTCACCGTCAATAACTGTTTCGATCGGATCCTTTTCAAAATCAAAATCCTTATCGGAATTCTTCTGTGGCACCATATCGAGGTGGCCCTGGAGAACAACTGTTTTCCGGTCTTCCATCCCCGGGGTGGCGGGTTTCTTGATAATCACGTTTCCAACTTCGTCAACGATCGTGTCAAGTCCGAGATCCTCGCCGAATTTCTTCATGAATTCGATAATTTCGGCCTCTTTTTTGGATGGTCGTGGGATCTGTGTGAGTGCATGGAAGTTTTTCCATATCTCAACTGGTTTCAGCTCTTTCATATCGCTCATATGTTTCTTTTTTGGTTGTTTATACGAACAGGGCCGTATCGACATCAGGTATGAATGTGAATTGCCCGTCATTTTTTGATTGGTATAAGAAGGAAATGCCCGGGATCCTTTGAGGGACACCAGGCATTTTCCTTTGTTTTATTCATCGTCCGGTGTCTGGCCGGAGGGTAGCTCCAGTCCGAACCTCTGTTTTGCATCTGCCTTTTTCAGCTGGAAGGCCAGGAAGATCGAGATCACTCCAAGGATCACCAGCATGAAGATCGGCCAGGTATAGTTGTAAGGGGGTATTTCGCCTGTCATCCGGAGTGCCGTAATCTGTTCGGAGATCTCCTCGGAGGAGAGGCCCTGGTTTTCGAGGTTTACACGAACGTCCTGTACCTGCTGTACCACTGCGGGATTTACCACATCCAGGAATTTGCCAATGCCCCAGAAGAATGCAAGAAGCCCCCAGTTCTGGATCGTAAACATGGATGCGTAGGCAGTACCCAGCCTGTTCTCAGCCACGATCTTGGCAACAGAAGGCCACATCGCCGCCGGAACAAGGGAGAATGCAATACCCAGGCAGAGGAGCCCGATGTATCCAAGCACCTCGCTGTTGAAGATCGACAGTGCCACGTGGGCGAAGATCAGGAGCAGGGCACCCATGATCATCAGCGAGGCCGCTTTACCTTTTTTGTCCACGTAATTTCCGAAGATCGGTGTGAACAGGATCGTTCCCATCGGGATCAGGCTGGCCGTTTTCGGACCGTTCTGCAACCAAACCGAGAGCGTGCCCCAGAGTACGTTAATAAACAAACCGAACAATATGCCGATGATGGCAAGGGAGGCTAACTTCCCGCCTATATTCTTTATCCTTGAGGGGATCATCGAAAATGCCAATCCAAATAAAAACAGGCCTAAATAGATGGCAGCTGTCCCGATCGACTGGTTGCCGAAGAGGCTGAAGTAATCGTCACTTGCCGGCAGGTCATATGAAAATCCGAATTTATTCACAAGAAGGTCGGGCGCGTATTGGATGAACGGGAACACAGCCGCATAAAAAGAGACACATAAAAGGGCAATGTAAAGGAACGACCGGTTTTTGATCAGCGCCACAAGGTCGGAGAACTTGAAATCCTCCTCCACCTCCTCTGTCCCGCTGTCGAGCCGTGCCTGCTTGTCCTGCTTGTCAAGTGAGTAGTCGAATACAGTATATACCAGGAAGACGATCAGAGAGATACCGATCAGCGTGGCTGCAAATGCCACCGCCGGAGGTACACTTCCTCCCCCGATATCGATCGAGAGCGCCAGTCCCATGGCTGAACCCAATCGTCCAAATCCCATGTTGATGGCCATCGCCAGCGCGAGTTCATAGCCTTTGAACCATTTCACCACGGTTCGGGTGGACACCACGCAGACGACCTCAAGTCCCGAACCGAAGAGGATCCTTCCCACGATCATCATCCGCAACTGGATGGTGTGATCTGTTCCGAAGATTCCGTAGGCGGCCATCGCAGAGATCGCTGCACCCACCGCGGCAAGGGAACCAAAGATCAAACCGGCCCTTCTGACGCCCCATTTATCAAGCACTATGCCTCCAACAATGATCATCCCGAAAATATTCGCGATGGTGGTCAGACCGATCAACCGGCCAAACTCTTCACTGGTGAATCCCATTTCACTCTCCATCAACCCCTTCAGTCCGCCGAAAAAATCCTGGAACCAATAGGTGGAGAGCATCAGCATGCTGATCAGAACAAGCATCAGCCATCTCATGGGTGCCGAATCCCTCAATGTTTTCTTTACTGCATTCATTCTATTAAAGATTTACGGTTTTCGAAAATTAAAACTCAAATGTAAGAAAAATGTGTTTCTTGCCCCTCTATTATGAAACATATGTCGGCTGGTACGAATTTTGACGCAACATTATATTGACTATTTTTGTCTGACCGTAAGGAAATCCCTTGTCGGGAGTCTATCATGATAAGAAAGGGGACTGATATGAAAAAAATTGTTGTTATTATTGCTGCGCTATTGATCGGACTGAATATGAACGCACAGGAGAGTATCAACTGGCTGACGCTTGATGAGGCCATTGAGCAAAACCGGAAGGAGCCTCGAAAATTCATCGTGGATGTGTATACCGACTGGTGCGGGTGGTGCAAGCGAATGGATGCCACGACCTTTTCTAATCCTGAGATCGCCAGCTATATCAATGAACATTTTTACCCTGTGAAATTCGATGCCGAGATGAAGGATTCGATCGAACTTGGCGGGCGGACGTATCATTTTATTGATAACGGGAGAAGGGGATACCACGAAGTCGCAGCGATCCTTACAAAAGGGCGATTGTCATACCCAACGATCGTATACCTTGATGAGGAATTGAGACACATCAGTGTGGAGCCAGGGTACAAGACTGCAGCGCAACTTTCCGAAAAGCTGATCTATTACAATGAGGAAAAGCACAAAGCTGCACAGGATCCGATGGATATGTAATTGATTGCTTCATTGTTCAATACACCCTGTTCATGCAGTAAGAGCACTGTTTCATACAATAAGTAAGTGCCCGACGGCCTGATTACTGATTCCTTGTTAGCTTTATCGCGGAATTCAAACGCAATATGGCCCCGATTAAAAAGATCAAAGTAACCATTCTCAACAGGTCCCGGTTCCGATTGAAGGTGCACTGTGTCAAATGCAATTTAGGCAAAGAGGGTGACGAATTTGAGGTCAGGAATAAGCTTGTCCTCAAACTGCAGCCGGGGCGTTACAAGCTCAAGCTTCATTACGATTGCCGCAACGTAATCCTGGAAACGAAGGGAAACGATGCCATCGAAGTGGGAGATATCCCCGCTCCATGTAATAACCAGTTCCTGGGGAAGATGGTTGTGCTCAACTACCCTGTGAAGAAGACCAGGATCTACTGTCGTGAGCAATACTCAGTTGCCAGCATCCTCGAAGACAGCCAGTCTTAACGATTTGCTTTAAACGCTTCAAAATTCACTACTCTGTCGTGGTGGTACAATGCATTCAGATCTTCAGGCTCCACATATTTGATCGGCCAGTTGGCCCACATCATGAACCATGACCACATGGGCTGTTCGTCCAGTTCCTCTGGTGTCGGGGGCAACCCAATTTCCCCCAGTGCGATCAGCTTGCCACCTGCAAGTGCAAGCAGGTCGTCATGGTGCGATTGCTTGAAATCACGTTTGTATACATCTGCCGCAAGCACATCCACATAGTCTGCCCCCGGGTAGAAGAGTTCATATGCATACGCCTGGTCATTTTCCCAGTCACGCGGTGCATTCGCATTCCAGGTCCAGATAAGATTGTTCAGACCGTGGTGTTCAGTGAACCGGTCATACATGATCTTCCACAGTTTGATAAATCCCTCTTCACCAGGCTGGTTGCCCCACCAGAACCAGATCCCGTTCATCTCATGGTAAGGTCGCCAGATCACAGGTATCTGTTTGTCGCGGAGAGACTTTAGTCCTTCAGCCACTCCATCAATATCAGCGATAAGTGCATCGTTGAATTTAGTGCCCTGGGTGACAATGTCCTTCCATTCCTCTTCGTTGGGCATGTACCTCACCGGGTTCACCTTCTCAGGGATTGTGTCGATGGGGCAGGGGGCATGCCACATCAGCGTGATGATATGTCCTTTCCTGTATTCCTTTTCGGCGGCCTCCAGCATCCTGTTGCGCATCTGCGGGATCCCGAAATCGGAGCCCCAGATGACAGGCGTTTCGCCGGTCCGGGCAATCACAGTATCCGTTGAGCGGTGCAGGCTTTGACGCCTGGCGTAGTTATGTTGTCCCGAGAGGGTCCGTGTTCCCTGGGTTTCATAAAACATCTCCAGGAGATCTCTTGCCTCAGGCGAGGTGTCAGGGTTAACTGGTTCCGGGAATTTCTGGTTGCAGGAGGTCAGCAGGAACAAAATCCCTGCCAGGAAAATCAATGTCTTTTTCATACGATTATTCTGGTTAGTCAGCAGCTGCAATAATAGCAAATGAAATTCAGATCAGAAAACCGCCTTGGCAATTTTTTGAATATTGTCCGACACACCGATGGTGTAATAGTGGATCGCAGGTACACCTTGCTCTTTCAATTCCTTTGATTGCTGAATGGTCCATTCCACTCCAAGGGCCTTGGCTTCTGCGTTGTTTTTACACTTTCTTGCTTCCGCATAGAGTTCCTGGGGAATGTCAATATGAAAAACCCGTGGCAGCAGCTCCAGGTCTTTCATTGTATTGATCGGCTTGATGCCGGGTACGATGGGAACGTTGATCCCAGCCTTCCTGCAGCGCTCTGTAAATTCGAAGAATTTCCGGTTATTGAAAAACATCTGGGTGACGATATATTCTGCCCCTGCATCGATCTTTTTCTTCAGCCAATAGAGGTCCTCATCCTGGTTGGGAGATTCAAAATGTTTTTCGGGATAACCCGCCACACCCACCGAAAATGAGGTGGGTTTCGGATCCTTCAGGTCACTGTCGAGGTATACCCCTTTGTTGAGGTCCATGACCTGCTCAACCAGCTCACTGGTATGTGCATGCCCACCCTCCACAGGTATGAAATCACGAATGCCGGCAGGAGGATCGCCTCTGAGCACCAGGAGGTTGTGTAATCCGAGAAAATGGAGGTCGATCAACAGGTCCTCCGTCTCTTCTTTCGTAAAACCTCCGCAGATGACGTGGGGAACGACGGTCTGACTGTACTTGTTCATGATCGCTGCAGCGATCGCGACTGTACCCGGACGCTTACTGATGATCTTGCGTACCATAGAGCCATCGGCCTGCTTTTTGTAGACCGACTCCTGCTGGTGATAGGTAATATTGATGTTGAGCGGACTGAATTCGATCAACGGATCAATGGCATTGTAGATCGTATCCAGTGTCCTCCCTTTTCGTGGGGGAAGCAGTTCAAATGAGAAAAGGGTCTTGTCTGTACTTTTCAGTTTATCGATCACTTTCATAGGGTTGTCATGCTGCATTCAGATGCGAAAATAATAAACAACAGGTGAATTGATTCCGGGGAGTCCAAAAAATCAGTGATTATCCATCAAAGTTGAGATTAGATGCCAGGAGTCGCTGTACATTTGCGGTGGTCATCCCCTTGCGTTTTGCATAGTCTTCCACCTGGTCCCTGCCAATTTTTCCCACAAAAAAGTAAGACGATGCAGGATGCGCAAACACCAGTCCGCTTACCGACGCAGCAGGCATCATGGAGTAATTCTCTGTCAGTCTGATCCCGTATTTTTCACACTGGAGCAGATTGAACAAGGTCTCTTTCTCGCTATGCTCCGGACATGCAGGATAACCGTGTGCCGGCCTGATCCCGCTGTATTTTTCACGGAACAACTCCTCCATGGTCAGCTTCTCATCCCTGGCATATCCCCAGGTCTCCCTCCTGATCTTCTCATGCAGTAGCTCGGTAAATGCCTCGGAAAGCCTGTCGGCCAGTGCTTTGATCATAATGGAGGAATAATCATCATGGTCGGCCTCGAACTCTTTCACCTTCTGTTCCACCCCGATCCCGGCGGTCACCGCGAATGCGCCAATATAGTCATTGTGCCCCAAACCTGCCGGTGCGACAAAATCAGCCAGGCAAAGGTTGGGAACATTTTTCTCCTTCCTGGTCTGGTTTCGGAGATTGATGAACCGGGTCAGCTCACTATTCCTGTTTTCATCTTCATAGACAATGATGTCATCCCCCTGGCTGTTTGCCGGGTAGATCCCGTAGGTTGCATTGGCAGTCAGCCAACCCTCATCCACGATCCTCTGAAGCATCTCCTTCGCATCATCGAAGAGCTTTGTCGCCTCTTCACCCACCCGCGGATCTTCCAGGATATCGGGAAATTTCCCCCGCAGTTCCCAGGTTACAAAAAAGAACATCCAGTTAATATACGGGATGATCTCCTCAATGGGAAAATCGGTCAGCTCAAAGGTCCCGGTCTGCGCAGGCACCACTGGAGGTTCCGCTTCCCAGTCGATGTTTAGCCCGTTATTTCTTGCCTCCATCAGCGTACGGTATTCAACGTTTCGTTCAGCACCCGAGAACTGGGTCCTCAATTCCTCGTACTCCTTTTTCATCGCTGCGCGGAAGGGGACGCCCCTCTCCTGAGAAAGCAGCTCGGCCACGACAGGCACACTTCTCGAAGCATCCTTTACATGGATCACGCTATTTGAGTAACCGGGCTCGATCTTCACAGCAGTATGCACCTTCGAGGTGGTGGCGCCACCAATCAGCAGGGGTTGTTTCATTTTTCTCAGCTCCATCTCTTTCGCCACGTTCACCATCTCCTCGAGTGAGGGTGTGATCAGACCCGATAGACCAATGATATCTGCTTTCTCAGCTGCTGCGGTATCCAGGATCTTCTCTGTTGGGACCATCACGCCCAGGTCAATGATTTCGTAGTTGTTACACCCCAATACTACGCCGACAATATTTTTCCCGATATCATGTACGTCTCCTTTGACGGTCGCAAGCAGGACTTTGCCAGCGGTGCTGGTATCGCCGCCTTCCAGTTTCTCTTGCTCGATGAAAGGCAACAGGATGGCCACCGATTTCTTCATCACCCTGGCACTTTTCACCACTTGTGGAAGGAACATCTTCCCCGACCCGAACAGGTCACCGACCACATTCATGCCATCCATCAGCGGGCCTTCAATTACCTTCAGACCGGCACCGATCTTTTGATGTGCTTCCAGTGTGTCCTGCTCGATGTGTTCCGTGATGCCCTTAATCAGCGCATGCTTCAGTCGCTCCTCTACCGTTCCGGACCTCCATTCATCACCGGTCCGGCCGGTCTCCTCCTTTTGCTTCACGGTATCTGCAAATTCCAGCAGCCGTTCAGTGGCATCACTCCTTCGGTTGAGCACCAGGTCCTCCACCCGTTCCAGCAGCTCCTTTGGAATATCATCATACACTTGCAGCATCGCGGGATTCACAATACCCATGTCCAGACCCGCACGTATCGCATGGTACAGGAAAACAGAGTGGATCGCTTCACGCACCGCGTGGTTTCCC
>CAKZNC010000181.1 GCA_937129385.1 uncultured Bacteroidota bacterium | reverse complement strand
CAGTCGGCAGTTCGCAGTCGGCAGTCGGCAGTCGGAAGTCGGCAGTCGGCAGTTCGCAGTTGGCAGTCGGCAGTCGGCAGTCTTAGGCCGGTGGTGCCCTGAGCCTGTCGAAGGGCATTCCCGATAAAACAATTACCTTAGAACTTCGTTTAAAGGAAAAACAAGCTTCCAGATATGCGTATCCCAAAACCAATCCGCCAGGCCTTTCCCGCAATTGTACTTTTATGGTGTATGCTGAATGTTTCCGGCCAGGATCCTGCCCGACTGAAACTTGTGTTTGCCGGTGATATCATGGGACACGATTCCCAGATCGCCTCTGCACTGCAGATGGGCAATTCCACCACCTATGATTACCACTCCTGCTTCATGCATATCGAACCCTATATTAAAAACGCCGACATCGCCATAGGCAACCTGGAGGTTACCCTTGCTGGTCCGCCCTACAAAGGATACCCCGCATTCTCCAGTCCTGATCAACTGGCACAACAGCTCCGGCACTCCGGCTTCGATATCCTGGTCAACGCCAACAACCATGCCATCGACCGGCGCAAAAGCGGACTCGAGCGGACACTGGATGTGCTCGATACCCTCGGACTGGTGCAATCGGGTGTATTCAGGGATCCGGCCGACCGTGCACGGAGGTACCCGTTGATCGTGGAAAAGAATGGCATCCGGCTGGCGCTGCTCAATTATACCTATGGAACAAACGGGATCCGCGTGACCCCTCCCAATATCGTCAATTACATCGATACCCTCCAGGTACGCAAAGACCTGCAGAAAGCGGCCACAGCGGAGCCTGACTTCATCATCGCACTGATGCACTGGGGACTGGAATATCAGCGGACCGAGAACAGTGCGCAGCAGGAACTCGCAGAATTCCTCTTCGATAACGGTACCGATGCCATCATCGGCTCACATCCCCACGTGGTACAACCCATCAGGATGATGGAAGGAAACCGACTGGTGGCATACTCCATGGGCAACATGATCAGCAACCAGCGTAAACGATATACCGATGGCGGGATCCTCGTGGAAATGACCCTGGAGAAGAGCGATTCAACCCGACTGGTGGATTATGGATACCTGCCTGTCTGGGTCCACAAGGCGGCAACACCGCGCGGAACCGCGTTCAGCCTCGTGCCCGCGGCAACCGACAGTATACATTATGAAAGTATGGGCATCACCCCGGGTGATGCAAAGAAGATGAAACTTTTCCTGGAAGATACCCGGAATAACCTGACCGGCGTACCTGAACGAAAGATCGGAAAATGATCGTCCGGCTCTGAACCCAATCCCTGGCATCAAAGGAAAATTCACCCAGCCCCATCGAGAACGTTGCACCGCCACCCTCTCCGATGCAGGGTGACCAACTGCAATAAAAAATCCGCCCGGAACCAGTTCGATTCCGGGCGGACCCATTCAGTATTAGCAGGTTAAAAGGTCCCGGGGGAACCTCTATCGAGCTGATAAAGTTATTTTTTTGCTTTTGCTTTTGCTTTTGGCTTTGGTTTTGCTTTTGGCTTTTCTGTTGCCTTTGCCTTTTCCGCTGGCTTTGCCTTTGGCTTCTCCTTCTCACCTTCCACTTCCATGATCTGGTCATCCACAAGAATCCTTCCGCAGTATTCGCAGACAATGATCTTTTTCCTTGAGGCGATGTCCAATTGGCGCTGCGGCGGGATCTTATTGTAACAACCACCACATGCGTCACGCTCTACCGGCACAACCGCCAGACCGTTACGGGCATTGCTCCTGATCCTGTTGTAGGCAGCCTGCAACCGCTCATCAAGCATCGATTTAATGTTATCTGATTTCGCTTCGAGCTGGTCCTCCTCCTTCTTTGTCTCTGAAACAATATCGTCCAGCTCCTTCTTCTTGGTGTCCAGGTCACCTGTACGCTCATTCAGCAAAGTTGTGGATTCCTCGATTACTTCTGTCTTCTCCTTGATCTGCGCATCGAACTCATTGATCCGCTTCTCGCAGAGTTCGATCTCCAGGGTCTGGAACTCGATCTCCTTGGAGAGTGAATCATACTCACGGTTGTTCCGTACATTGTTCTGCTGCTCCTCGTATTTTTTGATCAGGCCCTGGGCATTCTCGATCTCCTGCTTCTTGCCACTGATCGATTTCTCCAGTGTTGCAATATCTTCCTTGTACTTGGAAACCCGCGTCTGCAAACCTTCGATCTCGTCTTCAAGATCCTGCACCTCGAGCGGCAATTCCCCGCGCAGGATCCTGATCTTATCGATGGAAGTTGCCACCTGCTGCAATTCGTAAAGGGCATGCAGCTTTTCTGCGACTGTCATTTCCTTTGTTCCGGCATCTGATTTCTTGTTCGCCATTAACTATAGGTATTTTATTGGATTTGTATTTACTTCCGATAATTGGACTGCAAATTTAGGGAAATTTTTAATAAGTAAATCATAAAATACATTCCTTGTATATTGTTCACTCTCAAAATGTCCGATATCAGCGATCACGATCCGGTCCTCCGCCTCAAAAAACTGGTGGTATTTGAAATCTCCGCTTACAAAGACATCCGCTTTTTCAGCAATCGCTTTTCGCAACAATGAACTTCCTGCGCCCCCGCAAACAGCCACCCTCTTCACCTTTTTTCCTGTAAGACGGGTGTGCCTGACAACTCCGGCATTGAAGGTCTCCTTGAGCCATTTCAGGAATTCCTGTTCACCCACCGGGGTATCCAGTTCCCCGATCATGCCCATGCCCACCTGGTCGTAGCGGTTATCAAGGGGGTATATGTCATAGGCCACCTCCTCGTAAGGATGTGCATTCAGCATGGCGGTGATCACCCTCCCTTTCTCATGTTCAGGAAAGATCGTCTCGATCCTCACCTCCTCTTCGAAATGCAGTAATCCCTTTTCTCCCACAAAAGGATTGGTATCTTCACCTCCCCGGAACGTCCCCTTCCCGTCGAGGTTGTAACTGCAGCTGTCGTATCCGCCAATCACCCCGGCACCACCGTCAAACAAGGCCTCACGCACCTTTTCCGCGTGATCTTTGGGGACAAAGACAACCAGTTTTTTAAGCCGACCCCGGACCGGGTCAAGGATCCGGCATTTTTGCAGACCGATCCGTTTACATATCATGCCGTTCACACCTTCCAGGATCACATCCATGTTGGTATGCGCAGCATAGATGGCGATGTTATGCTGAATAGCTTTAACGATCACCCGTTCGGTCATGTTCTTCCCGGTGATGCTTTTGATCCCTCCGAAAATCAGGGGGTGATGACCGATCACCAGGTTCAGCCCCTTCTCAATTGCCTCATCCATCACCTCCGGGGTGATATCCAGGGTGACCAGTGCACCTGTAATCTCAGCATTGTAATCTCCCACCTGGAGCCCGGAATTGTCGTACGATTCCTGGTACATCAATGGCGCCAGCTTCTCAATAAAAGCTGTTATTTCCTTCAACCTCATAAGTTCAATGATTTAATGATCTGTCAAATCACCTCTTTCACCTCCAGCAGCATCTCCTTGATCTCTTCCAGCGATTTGATGATTTCGAAATTGTGCTCCTCCCCGTCCTTGTTCTCTTTCATCTTCTTGCTGGCCCCCTTGAGTGTCATGCCCCGCTCCTTCACCAGGTGGTAGATGATGTGAAAATTGTCAATGTCTTTCTGTGTGAACAGACGATTTCCCTTTTTGTTCTTTTTCGGCTTGATGATGTCGAACTCCTTTTCCCAGTAGCGAATCAGGGAAGTATTCACTTCAAACATGGCCGCCACCTCACCGATGGTGTAATAGAGCTTTTCAACTTTCTTTTCCTTGTAAGGCATGATCGGTAAAATTCAAATTCAACACAAATTAGGAAAAATAGTGCTTCAAATCAACGATTATTTCCCAAACAATAGAGAAATCCGTTCCGCGAAGCAATATAGATTCGTTCCTTGTAGACAAATGGAGTGGATTCCACCATGAAGGGCAGTTTGTCAAGCAGACTGAACCGTTTTTCCCCGTCATACGCAAAAAGATGGATCCCTCCATATCCACATGCCACGATCCGGTTGTCTGTAAAGATTGGTGTGGAGATGGACGGCCCTGTCTTATAGGTAAAGACAAGTTCCGGCGTCGGGTACATGGTCTTCCCGTCAAACCCGGTCACCATCTCTTTGGTGATACTGTCGTGCCTCACCACGTACATGTTGCCGTCGATGGCGATACATGCCGCCAGCCTTTGATCATTGTAACTGTCCGACACCCCGGCCGAACCAATGATCCCACCCTCCCAGGAGACATAGGCAGTATCTTTTACAGGAAAGAACCATTCCACCGCCTCTTCGGGAGATTTTGACGGATCCAGTTTCAGCAGTCCTCCCCTGCCCTCGATGTATTGCTTTTCTACAGCGATCAGCAGACAACTGTCGGCTGTCACCACAGGCGAACCGTCCATGTCGGAACCGATAAAAAAATCCCAGGTCAGCTCGTTCCGGTCCATGTCATATCCCCAAACATGCCCCGATCCCGAGGCAACATAGATCATCCTTCCGATCATCGCCGGGGACGCCTCTGTGACGAGGTTGCCGCCATGTTGGATCGCATCCTCCTTTTCATATAAATAATGTTGATCATGGATCAGGGGAATGTTGAAACTGTCGTTCCGGATGGTGGATGTGGGATCGGGATCAAAAAGGGTGAACAGCCCATTCTCCAGTCCGATGTACCCCGTGTCCCTGTA
>CAKZNC010000180.1 GCA_937129385.1 uncultured Bacteroidota bacterium | reverse complement strand
TATCCATGTCAAAGATCGACTGTCCCTCTTTTTGCACGGCCGAAGGTACATTTCCCCCGGCTGCATTGATGAGGATATCGATCCTGCCGAACTTTTCCACGACTTCATCCCTTACCTTCACCAGTGAATCCTTATTGAGTACATCTGCCTGGTATCCTTTAATGGTGGCATCCATATTGCCCAGGTCGTGGATGGTCTGGTCGATCTTTTCCTGCGTGCGGCCGATGATGGCCACGGTGGCACCGTGCTGAAGCAGTCCGCGTGCCATGGCGCTTCCGAGAACACCGGAACCTCCGGTGACAACTGCAATTTTATCTGTAAGGTCAAATCTGCTTGTGTTCATATGTTTTGTCGTTGAGGGTTGGTTGTGCAAATATACGACTGGCGGAGTTTCGCGCAATCAAAGGTTGTTTACAGGTATTAGAACAAATGATCATGGCTGATGTTCAGAAGGGGAAAAGTTATGGAAGAATAAGATACAGGGGTGCGTCGGACGTTCTAAAGATGGATTAGACCATCCAGGGGTTCTGAATATATAGCGTTGCTAGTAGTGATAAAACATTATTTAATAGTACCTTTAGGGGTTCTAAAATTTGTTTAGAACCTCTAAAAGTTCTATATTTGAAGGTATGAAAGAAGAGGTTTATGCTGTTATTACAGGAGATCTTGTTGATTCAACGATCATCAGTGAAGGTTATACAGAGGTCCTTGAAAATCTCGCTGAGGATATAAAAAATCACGTCGATGATGGTTTTTTATTTGATATTTTCCGGGGAGACAGCTTCCAGGGATTAATTGTTCAGCCAGCCAATGCATTAAAGATTACTACACTCTTCAGAGCCGGACTGAGAAGAAATGCGGTTGGAAAATCAGTAGACAGCATTTGGGACGCAAGGATATCAATTGGAATTGGAAATATTAAAAATAATGGTAAAATCAGTGAAATGAAGCTTGGTTCAGCTGTTGGAGAGGCATTCACAAGATCCGGCAGGGCTCTTGATTACATGAAAACGGAAGAATTACAATTAACAATTCATACGGGTGATCAAAGTCTGGACAATGAATTTTCAGCTGTTTGTCCTCTTCTGAATGCAATTATAGGTCGGTGGACCACATCGCAGGCTGAAGCGGTATACCTGCAGCTACTTGAAGGTATCACTCAAGAAGAAATTGGCAGCCGTTTAGGCATAAGTCAAAGGGCCTCCGGAAAGCGACTGGAATCAAGCAATTTCGATAAAATGAAAAAGTATCTGGACCGATTCAGTAATTTGATCCAATGGAAATATTTCAAATAGACGTATTACTCAGATTGATTATCGCTCATCTTTTGGGAGATTTTATTTTTCAATCTGACAGAATTGTTCGAAGGAAAAAAGATGGGTTAGCCTCAAAGTATTTCTATTTCCATATTTTGACCATCGGCTTATTAACTTACTTATTACTGGCGCAATGGCATAATTGGTGGGCCCCTGTATTGATCATGATCATACATGGCGCGATTGACCTGATGAAAATCAAAGCCAAAATGCATCATGCAGTTGGATATCTGACCGATCAGGCATTGCACCTGCTGAGTATCGTTTTCGTATGGATGCTGATTACAAATCAATCTTTTAAAAGTATTTGGGAGTATGCAGGAAGGGTGGAATTTAGTTCAGATTTCCTGGTGATCATGGTGGCATACCTGCTGATTTCTGTTCCGACAAGCGTTTTAATAGGTCAATTGACCACAAACTGGCAGGGAGAATTGTCAGACAAAAGTGATGATGGATTAAGCAATGCGGGAAAATGGATTGGCATCATTGAACGTGTATTGATATTAACATTTATTCTGATCGGACAATGGATGCCAATCGGATTCCTGCTGGCTGGAAAGTCAGTGTTCAGATTTGGGGATCTGAACAGGGCTGGCGAGCGAAAAAAGACAGAGTATATACTGATCGGGACATTTCTTAGCTTCACCTTTGCTATCCTCATCGGCATTCTGACATTCCAAATTGTAAGTGATTTAAAAATATTCTGAATTCAGTTCCCATTCCGGAAATCAACTATTTTCCATATCCCGGACATGCACAATACAATCATTCAAACTTTTTCAGGCATCGTCTCACAGCCCACTGCACCTTGCCCCCTTCTCTCGACTCTCAACTCTCGATCCCGATACGATTCCTGCCGTCACTTATCGGGACCAGCTCCAAACGTCCCTAGCGGCAACTGAACTGGCGACCGGCGACCGGTGACTGCCCGCCCTCTCTCGACTCTCGACCCTCGACTCTCGACTGACCTACCAGCTCGGCCTTATCCCCGGAGCATATGGAAACTTCATCTCCCTGTACTCCTCCAGGTCGCCCTCCACCGGTTCTATGTCAGCTGGGAAGGGCATGCCTGAGAACTGTTGAAAATAGAGCAGGCACGAATTCTTCCACCAGCGGGCCTCCTGCAGCTGGACCGCCAGGAGTTGCTCCACGTGGTGGTAGCGCTGGCGGTCGATATCTCCCTCCAGTTGTTCCCATGTCGCAATCATCTCCTTCACCTGGCCAACCCCCTTGTCATAATGGTAACAAAGCTCTTCCCAGAGGGTGTTCCCCGAATCCATCTCGTAATCCCACGGCAGGTGATGAAACCAGAGGAGGTATTTATCCGGACAGGTTTCCGGGTTTCCCCATTTCTCCCCGATCTCAGGAGCGTATTGTGCCAGTGCATTGCTGCCCGAGGATGTCCGGTCAAACCCGATCCCACTGCTGTCGGCCCGGTGGTAATACACCGAGGTCCAGTCGGCCCGCCCACCGGTCACCCAGGGACCCGGACCGTAATGGTGCCCCCTGCCCATGATGTGGTGAAGTCCCAGCGGGGTCATGTAATTGACAACAGCCTCCCTTGAATCCAGCAGCGTGTACATGACCGGCTCCAGGATCTCGTCTGGTGATCCGAACGTCATCCTGGTCCACTCTTCAGCCACCTTCTCCTGCATGAGCCTGTGATGCCAGGCAAACCGACCGAATGCATACCAGTTGGCCTGTCCGAATATATGCCCGGTCCAGTTCATATCGTTCCCGATGTTGGATACTCCGGCGATGACCGATAGATCGTGGTTATAAGCAGTACCGTCAATGATTTCAGCCACGGTAGTGTGAGTTTCCGGACGGTAGGTATAGGACCTCAGTGTTTCCTGGAAAAGCGGACCCAGGTAGGCCAGGCTGGTGCCCTGTCCCAGGTACTCCTGGGTGATCTGCAATTCCAGTGCCAGCGGGGTCTCCGGCATGGCGCCGAACAGGGGATGGAACGGCTCCCTGGGCTGAAAATCGATGGGTCCGTTCTTCACCTGGATCACCACGTTGTCACGAAACTCTCCATCCAGCGGTTCAAACTCCAGGTTGGCCTGCTTTGCCCTGTCTTCAGGTGATTCATGACTGTAGACAAAGGCGCGCCACATGACAATTCCTCCATGGGGGGCCACAGCATCGGCGAGCATGTTGGCACCTTCGGCATGACTGCGTCCGTAGTTATGCGGACCCGGTTGTCCCTCGGAGTTGGCCTTCACCAGGAGGCCACCAAAATCGGGGATGACCTGGTAGATCTCCCGGGCCTTTTTGTCCCACCATTGCTGCACCTCAGGGTTCAGCGGATCGGCGGTCTCCATTCCGCCTATCTCCATAGGCGCACTGAACCTGGCGGTGAGGTACACCCTGATTCCATAGGGGCGGAACACATCCGCAAGAGCTTTGACCTTTTCGATATACGGGGCAGTAAGAACAAGTGCATTGGCATTGACATTGGTAAGCACTGTCCCGTTGATGCCGATGGAGGCATTGGCCCGCGCATAATCGATGTAGCGCTGATCGATATACCCGGGCAGACGGTGCCAGTCCCAGATGGAGAACCCGGCATAGCCCCTCTCCACGGTTCGGTCCAGGTTGTCCCAGTGGTTCAGGATTCTCCTGGATATTGAGGGGACTGAACTTTCGGGTATCCGCATCTCTTTCGTCCGGGTCTGGATCTTTCTCAGAAGCGTGAAAGTCCCGTACAGGGCTCCTGCCGGTGTATTTGCAGCCACGATCAATGTCTTTTCGGGCTTGTTGTCATCAAACATGATCTCAAACCCTTCCGGACCCAATTCTCCGATGTCCTCAGTAGTAAAGTCATGGCCCATGTCCAGGCTTTCAGGGTTTGTTGTAATGAGCAGACTGACTTTTCTGCCAGGTGCTGAGCTGAAAACGGGATCAATTCCGGCCATACCTTTTGCGCCCATTGCAATCTCCTTACTGATCACCCCGGCGGTTGCGGAGGTGTCGTCGATACATACCTCTGCAAAGATCCGGCTAGCAAATTTGTGGTATGACTTTTCCTGGATGTTTGTGTACCTGAGCCAGAGGTCATAACCCGATTCGGCGTTGACATTTGTGCTGAGCAGGAGTGAGATGAGGATCGATATGATGAGATACCTGTTCATATTACTTTGATGGTTATAGGATTTTCAGGAAAGTGTAGTTTATGATACAAAGGTAAGGATCATATTAATACCCGGTATACGTGGACGTATGATATGGTATGCAAATGCAAATTCCCCCAAAGACACTTTGTCCCAGGGGGAATATGATTATTTTTCTCAGTGACAGGGACGATCGGGCTGCTCCACAGATTTTTCAGGTACAACAGCCCGAAGTAGCGCTAGACTGAACTAAATTCAGACCCACTTTGGCCCCTGATTAAAGCAATTGGCATGATCGAAGCAGCTTCAGTCTGAACCAGATTCAGACCAAGACTCAGACCGTCCAGCTACCTGACATACTCTCACTGCCTCCCGAGTAATAGGCCCAGCTTCCATTACCCGCAGCATCCCACTCCATCTCGTAGAACAATTCATCCATGGAGTAGTACTTGATTGATCCGGATCCGTCGTCATTGACCTCGATGGCGTATTGCAGGAAATAGTCAACCTGCTCATCTCCTGATTCATAATTCCAGCCGAAGGAATAGTTGCCGGAGTCATCCACAGACCAGTTGTACTTGTAATAGAGGTCTTCATACCCTTGGTTTTGGCCATAATAGGCCTGTGCCCAGTTGAAGTTGTACATGATCACACCCTCTTTACCATCCTTGGATTCCCATGCATAGATGTATTCATAACGGTCTCCGTCATTGAACTGGATGTCCATGTACCAGTATTTCTTCAGGTCATCCTCTTCATAGGTCCAGTAAAAGGTATAACTCATCTGTCCGTCGGACACTGTCCACATCCATGTGTCACCTGAAGCCTTCTTAGATGAGGGGATAGCATCCTCCGGGGGTTCCATGTCATCGATAAATGATGACATATCAATAGCGGACTCGATTCCATTCACAGCCTGCTGTGCATATGTGTCATCCGAGTTCTTCATCGCGGCAGGAATTTTATCCAGGATCTCCTGTTTGTCGAAAGAGAGGGTTTCATAATCGCCTGGGACCTCATCTTTATTACAGCCGGTAAATGCCAGTATTGAGAGTAGCATCAGGACTGAAATTCTGCTGATCACATTCTTTTTCATGGTTCGTTTAATGATTTGATTTTCTATGAATAAAAGGAATGAAAAGTGAAATTGTTCATAGAGGATCTGAATAAGACCCAAACTGAAGCCTTTTTAGACCCTGAAGCAGTATCTGTCTGAACTTTATTCAGGCTTGATTCAGACCAGCATTAATTCCTAATCAAACTCTTAGCAAACCCGCAGCCGCGTCAGCCTGATCTCGATTCAGACTCAGGCTTTGTTCTGCCGTTTCCGCTCGTGCTCCTTCAGCAGGATCTTCCTGAGCCTGATGTGTTTCGGCGTAACCTCCACGTATTCATCCTCCCCGATATACTCCATGGCCTCCTCGAGTGAAAACTTGATCGCCGGGGCGATGGCTGTCTTGTCATCCGATCCCGAAGCGCGCATATTGGTCAGCTTCTTGGTCTTGATGATGTTGACTACGATATCGTCCTGGCGGTTGTTCTCACCGATCACCTGTCCTTCATATATTTCCTCATTGGGATTCACGAAGAATTTGCCCCTGTCCTGAAGTTTATCGATGGAATAGGTGATCGCGGTGCCTGTCTCCATGGCGATCAGGGCCCCGTTGCGTTTCTCTGTAATGTCACCTTTCCATGGTTCGTAGTCCTTGAAGCGGTGGGAGATTACGGCTTCACCCTCTGTGGCAGTGAGAATAGGGTTGGACAGACCAATGAGTCCGCGAGCTGAGATCTTGAATTCCAGGTTGACGCGGTCGTCCTTTTTCTCGATGTTGAGGATGTCGCCCTTCCGGCGGGTCACGATCTCGATCACCTTGCCGGAAAATTCATCGGAAACATTGATGAAGAGCAGCTCCACCGGCTCGTGTTTGAATCCGTCGATCTCTTTGGTCACCACCCGGGGCTGACCCAGCTGGAGTTCGTAACCCTCCCGGCGCATGGTCTCCACGAGGATCGAGAGATGTAGTATCCCGCGTCCGTATACCAGGAAACTATCGGCCGATGCTGTATCCTCCACCTTCAGGGCGAGGTTTTTCTCAGTCTCCTTGTAGAGGCGTTCCCTGAGGTGGTTGGAGGTGACAAACTTGCCGTCCTTCCCGAAGAAAGGGGAGTTGTTGATCGTGAACAACATGCTCATGGTGGGTTCATCCACGGCAATGGTGGTCAGGGCTTCCGGCTCAACAGGATCAGTAACCGTATCCCCGATATCAAAATTCTCGAGACCGACAATGGCCACGATCTCACCGGCAGTGATGCGGTCTTTTGTTTTCATTTTCCCCAGTCCTTCGAAGAGGTATAGTTCCTTGACGGCTGACTGGTGGATCTCGCCATTGCGTTGCACAATGGCCACCTTGTCGCCCATCTGGATGCTTCCACGATGTACACGTCCGACTGCAATTCTACCTGTGTAGGATGAATAGTCCAGCGATGTGATCCTGAGCTGCAGTGTGCCCGGGTTTTCCGTGGCCGGTTCGATATGCTCGATGATGGTCTCCAGCAGGTAGGTGACATCGGTCGTCGGGGTGTTCCAGTCTTCGCCCATCCAGCCATTCTTGGAGGATCCGTAAACAACCGGGTAGTCGAGCTGTTCCTCTGAAGCGTCCAGGGAGAACATCAGCTCAAAAACCTTTTCATTTGTATCTTCCGGATTACAATTGGGTTTGTCGACCTTGTTGATCACCACGATGACTTTCAGACCGAGTTCCAGTGCTTTCTGTAAAACAAACCTGGTCTGCGGCATGGGGCCTTCAAAGGCATCCACCAGCAGGAGGACCCCATCGGCCATATTGAGTACGCGCTCCACCTCACCCCCGAAATCGGAGTGGCCCGGGGTGTCGATGATGTTGATCTTGGTATCCTTGAAGCTTACAGATACGTTCTTCGAAAGGATGGTAATTCCCTTTTCCCGCTCCAGGTCATTGGAGTCGAGGATCAGTTCGCCCATCTCCTGGTTGTCCCTGAAGAGGTTGGATTGATGAAGGATACGGTCCACCATGGTGGTTTTTCCGTGGTCGACGTGGGCGATGATCGCTATATTTCTGATTTCCATTTGTGTTCCCGTTGATTTTAAAGCGTGCAAAAGTAGTCATTTGCAGGTTAGTTACGCTATGTGTTGTGAAAAAAGAACAGGAGAACCGGAAGAAAGTTCAGGGACATCTCAGGACTGGTGCTTAAATAGCCCGCACAGACAGATTCTTTATCCTGATTTTCACCTGTTTGTGCCTTGCCTGTTGCCCCGACTGCCAACCGCCGACTGCCCACTGCCGACTGCCGACTGCCGACTGCCCACTGCCGACTGCCCACTGCCCTCCCTCGCTATAGCTTCGGAGCCCAAAGACGCCTGATCCCTACTCTTAACTCTTAACTCTTAACACTTAACTCTTAACACTTAACTCTTAACACTTAACTCTTAACTCTAAAAACAGTGCACAAAATCCAGCCCCATGTCACAGGGCTCACTATTCCTGAATACACGATGTATGCTGAATTTTTCGCCCTGCAGCGTCCTCCGGATGAAATCCAGGGTCGTGTATTTCCCGACATCATTGAACGGTGATCCTGCATGCTTGTGTCCGTCTCCGCAGAAGGTCATGAGCTGACTCGTTTCATTCAGTTCTGCCAGACGCTCGTGTATGGCCAGTCCGCCAAACATCATCATGTACCCCGTTGCGATCTGACTGCAGTAATGGTGGGGAGCGATATGATAGGGCACCAGCGGATCGCAGGTTCCATGGAAGCAGATCGTAGGGATCTTCGTGTCGTCATTGATCATGTTGATGTCCAGCAGTGCCCCGGCACCGGAGACCACACCGGCATATTTGAATGTGGACGAGAGGGTGTCCGGGAAGAAATTTACATTCGTTGTGTCCCAGTAGGCAGCCTGCAATACCGCTTCAGCACCGGCACTGCTTCCCCCCAGGAAGATTTTCGTCGTATCGATCCCAAGGGAGGCGGAATGGTCGATGAACCACTGGGTGGCACACCTTGCCTGGTAGGCGGCAAGCTGGATGGCCCGGACCTTTTCAGAGAGGATGCCGTCACAACTGAAACTCTTACCCTTCATAAGTAACGTATATGTGATCGTCGCCGCATTGATCCCACTGTCGGCCAGGAACTGGCAAAAGGGACGACCATGTGTACGATTCCCGCCGGAGAATCCGCCTCCATGCACAAAGATCACCAACGGTGCATCGGCAGAACAACTGTCGGGCTTGAAAAAATCCAGCTCCACTGAAACGGAATCATTTTCGTAATAGGTAAAGGTTTCATATTCATAATCCTCCTGGGCGACAGCAGGCAGAACGGAGAATGCAGTAAAAAGGATCACCAGGAAGGGTGTGTACGGAAATTTCATGTCTGAATGGTTTTAGACTGTTCGTATTGATTAAAGTTACGCAAGGTAAAACTAATCAATCTTTTGTTTTTCCACCCTTGATTATTAACCAGATTGCAAGTCCGAGCTCTCCAATCGCCATGGGCAATGCCAAAATCATTTCCAGCGTGCTGACAAATTCAGAATCCGGGCTCACGATTTTAAGCAGATGAACGATAATATATGAGATACCTGCGATCAATGCAAGGGACCATAGAATTCTTGGGATCCTTTGATGCAGTTTCATTAAGATGCCGATTAAAATCAGATGATCTCCGAAAATCACAAGTCCAACACTCCAGATGGTTTGAAATGATTGGATATTCTTATCCATCATTTGACTGGTAACCTCATGTACATTTAAGTTTTTGGCCAGGTATAGCGTTGCTGTTGCGAAAATCAATGTATAGATCAGTCTCAGCACTCCCGAGGTCATTGAAATTTTCCGGTGGTCGTCTTTAAAGTACCTGTAAAGTGTATAAGACAACAACAGATCCAAACCCAGTATGAGAGTTATTCCAATCAGCATCATCCTGTAAAGTCCCTGGTTTGAGAGTAGTTTATCTTTCAGCGAGGCTGCCTGGTCGGGTTGATTGAATTCTGAAAAGGCATAGCCAACTGAAAACGCGGCGAAGACTGCCATTAAAATTAATGACCATCCTGAGAGGAGTGCGATTCGTCTTTTATTCATTTGTTTTAAATTAAATACTGATTCGATTTTTACATATCAAACGATTCCCGTTATAAAATCTCAAATTTCTTTCAGGTTTGACATTTGATGATCCGGTAGCAAGTTCTCAATCCATTTTATTAAATTGAGAAACACAATAAATGGCAGGATGTTCGAGGAGTCCTGTCAGCCTGGATTCTTATCAAGATCAGAATGTAGTAAAATTGTTTCATTCCCGGAGATTATGTAATTTGATGGCTGAAAAATTTAATAAAATCCTTAACTGCAGCAGTTGCTGCCCCATCGGCCCCTGTTCATTATGTGCCACCAACCAATTTTCACATGAAACCAAAACAATGCTTACTGTTTTTTGCAGTGCTCCTCCTGCTTGCCGGTTGTACTGAGAGAAGCACCAGCCCGGGTGTTACATCATCCCACCTTTTCAATGGTCCCTATACAGGCGAATACCTGAACCGCACCGCGTTCCCCATTGGCGGGATTGGTGCAGGCATGATCTGCGTGGAGGGGAATGGTTCCTTCTCGCACCTCTCACTAAGGCACAAGCCCGACATCTTCAACACCCCCTTTATGTTTGCGGCGGTTTCGGTAAAAGGCGTTGAAAATGGAGCGAAAGTGATCGAGGGACCGGTCCAGGACTGGAAAGTATTTGGGAGTCCCTTTACCGGCAACGGCTCCAGGCTGTTCGGGGTGCCCAAGTTTGCGCATGCTGAATTTGTCGCCCGTTTCCCGTTCTGCGATGTCAGGTTAACAGACGATCAGATGCCTGTCGATGTGCGCCTCCAGGCCTGGAGTCCGTTCATCCCTACAGACGAGGACCACTCGAGTCTGCCGGTGGGCGGACTCGAATACACTTTTACCAACACTTCGGAAGAGGTGCAGGAGGCATTGTTCTCCTTCAATTCGGAAAACCTGATGCGCGTGGAGCTGCCCTCCGAGTGGGGCGGGAGAACCGTTGGCAAGGATTCCATTCGGTCCATGGAAAATGGTTTTGTGCTCGACCAGTTGTGTCATGATGACCACCCGGAGTACAAAGGTGAATTCGCTGTATTCTCCGATGATCCCGGTGTTGTTGTCGACCATAGCTGGTTCCGTGGGGGATGGTTCGATGCGAAGACGGTGCTGTGGAAACATATGGAAGAGCTGGAGCCTGCAGCGAATCCTGTGACACAAGGTGCGTCCGGAGCCTCTCTATACGTACCATTCAGCATAGAACCCGGCGAAAGCTATACGGTAAAGGTCTATCTCTCCTGGCATGTCCCGGTTTCTGACCTGCGGTATGGTTGGAAGAACAGCGATGAGGAGCGGAAAGCAGTGGCGACCTTCCGTGAGGAGGGGTGTGCAGATGGCGCATTGTGCTGTCCGGACGAGAATTCGCCCTTTTATGAGCCTTTTTATGCGAGCCAGTTTCACAATGTGGTGGAGGTGGCCGACTACTGGAAGGAGAAATACGAGGCATTGAAGGCTGAGTCGGCGCTTTTCTCGGAGACCTTTTACGGTTCGGATCTTCCTCCGGAGGTGCTGGAGGCAGTTGCGGCCAATCTTACGATATTGAAATCACCTACCGTGCTCCGACAAAAGAACGGGACGCTGTGGGCATGGGAGGGGTGTCATGATCTCGGGGGATGCTGTGCCGGAACCTGTACGCATGTCTGGAATTATGCACAGGCGATCCCGCACCTGTTTCCAGGGCTGGAAAGAAGCC
>CAKZNC010000179.1 GCA_937129385.1 uncultured Bacteroidota bacterium | reverse complement strand
AAAGCCGCAGGAATAATTTTTTCTACTACAAGGATGCACTTAGCGGTAATGAGCAAATTGAATTCTTAGAAGAACCAGATGAATCCTATTACTCCAACCACTGGCTTACAACAATTGTTATCAACCCGGGAAATAAGGATGCATTATCATCAATAAAAATCCAGAAGGAAATGGATAAAGTGCAGATTGAAACCAGGCCTTTATGGAAACCAATGCATCTACAACCCGTTTTTTCACGATATTATTCTATCAGTAATGGAGTATCGGAATCGCTGTTCAATCAAGGTCTCTGTCTGCCCTCTGGTTCTCAGTTGACAGAACAGGATTTGGATAGAATAATAAAAAATCTGGAAAATATTTTGGTAGATATTTTTTCCTGAATTAGTATTTGATGAACCGGATGGGTTCAGTGCAGACAGTTTGATCCGATTCAACAATGAATTGAATAATGTACATTCCCGACTGAAGATCCGAGAATTCATAGTCCTTGTAAAACAAGTCCTTTTCTATGGTTTCAATGGATTCTATCTTTCCGTTCACATTAATGATCTGAAAACCGGTTGTTTCAGTCTGGGGTTCATTCAGCGCAAGTCTGTAAAGATTCATTTCAGGATGATACCTGATTTCACAATTAGACTCCTCAGAAGGAACATCCTCCGGAAAAATGGTGATTTTTTTTTCGGTCGATGTTGCAAAATCGCCGAGTGAATTTGTCGCAACGGCAGTGATCCGTTGAACACCAATCGTATCGCTGTTCCAGCTGAATTCCCAGACATTCTGACCTACAGATGTACCGTTACCAATCATCTTCTCTTTGTTGTTTAAATAGAAAGCCACATTGGTGACCACGTCCTCAGACTCTACTGCCAGCGCACTTATTTCAACAACATCACCTTCAGTGTATTCCTGGTTGTCCTCCGGGGCAACAAGCTCAACCGTGATTGAGCCTAATTCAAACGCACCAATATCAGGAGCAGATCCCTTATATGGGAATCCAACATCTGTCCCTGCATCGATCAGATCAGAACCTCTTACGAGACTCAATGGAAATTTGGGAAGTGAGCCATCACTATTTCGTGGAGCTGTGAATAAAGAAATAAGTTCAAGGGAGTCAACTGTTTCAAAGTCGGCGTCGTTTACAGTAACTGTATCTGTAACTACAAAACCAGGATATCCATGATCGAAATCCCAGGTGTTATTACTTTCAGTAATTTCAGCCCCGGCTTCTCCACGCAATGCAACAATATAATTCTGTCCTCCTGCTGTTGTATTCAAGGCGCTATATGCTATGTTATTTCGATACACATAGGGTGAAGGATAATCAACAGTTGATTCATTATCAGAAGAAAAGCAATACCCGTTCTTGTATGAGGTATTGTTATAATATTTATGTCCTCCTCTTTCATCTTCCTGATTCATCACGCCAAAACCACTTCCCCTGCAAAACATGGCAAGTGAATTTGCAACAATTCCACCATCCGTGCTACTGGCAACACCTGCTATGGGGCGACCATTCAGCTTACATCCATTCTGTTCATTCGCCCTGGTAAATCCATCATGGTCAAAAACTGCATATTCACCACCGCCCATCAGCCAGCAGTTATCAATTAATATTGTCCCACCATTTATTAGTGATGGATCTATACCATCGTCTGTATAGTTCCATATCCTGCAACCAATCCATTCCACATGATTTCCCCTGTAGTGAATTGTCTTAAAGCCATCAGCACCATTTCCTGGATCAAACCCTCCGGCATTTGTTATCGAATCACATAAGTTGTAAACGTCACAATTAATAAACCTGGTTGTATCGTACTGGTCCGGCCAGTAAGGCATCACATCAGTATCGCCATCTTCATAATGGGTGATCCAGGCGCCACCTTCCATATAGAATCCTCTTTGTCCGATCTGATGCATCACGATATGTTCGAAAGTCAGGTTTCTCGAATAAGTAGCAGTAATTGCACCGCTAAGAACGCTTTCACACTGAAAGACGTTTTTAATTTCCAGGTCCTTAAATACCAAATGCTCAGCATACTGAATCTGTATGGCCTGATTATAAAAACCAGGCTCTGCATTGCCACAATGATTTGAACAGTCAAGTATGGGCATATTGCCATTCATAACATCAGGCGGATAACCCATATAACTAATTGGATTCTCTCGGGTACCGCTTGCTCCCACTGGTCCACCATGCTTTTCCGGATTAATCTCTTTTCGACCTGTGGAATAATAAACACCACCCCTGAAATAAACTGTATCACCGGGTCTGGCCTCATTAAATGCCTTTTGCCAGGTCGCCCAGGGTTGATCTATAGTCCCGGGTCCATTATCATTCCCATCAGTCGCTACAAAATAGTCACCGCCAAAATCCTGTGAACTCAAATTAACTGATAAGAAAAAAAGCGGTATAAATAAATACCTTTTCATATCATTGCAATTATTTGGATGAAGATACAAAAATAATTGATGAACTTTAAATTTCAGACGATATCTGCGTTAAAATAAAGTTAAAAGCATTCATATAGATATAATCACTTTTACTAATGCGGGTTGTTTCATAAATCAAAGCGATTGTTTTAAAGCATCGTATATTGAACGGTTTTTATAATTTGGCATCCATTAAAACGTATTGTTTTATATTATGGATATAATATCTTTCCAGTTCATTTTTGCAGCACTGGCTGCAGCAGTTGTATTTCATTTCCTGAAGGGAAAATACCGGGTGCTTTTTCTTGCCGCATTGAGTGCTGCTTTTATTATCAGCCTGGATTTGATCCTCATCGCATATGTTGCAGCATATACCATCTTTAATTATTATATAGGTAATAAGATATCAGCAACCAGCAGGAAAGTATTCTATTATCGAATAGGCATTATTGTCAATCTTGCACAATTGGTTTTATTAAGGTACGCTTCCTTCTCAATTGATCCGGTATTTGAATTCTTACATAGTCCGGTAAGGGTATCTTCAATTTCAGAAATCATTATTCCGCTTGGTATTTCCTACTATACCTTACAGGCTATAGGGTACCTTATCAACATAAAAATGGGATGGGAGAAACCAGTGGAAAGATTTGAATCCTTTTTTGTTTATATTACCTTCTTTCCCAAATTCATTTCCGGTCCAATCGAGCGTTCCAACCATTTTTTACCTCAGTTAGAAGCCTCGGGTAATCCAGACAAAGAGTCGCTGACCAATGGATTACGTACAGTTCTTATCGGGTTCTTTAAAAAAGTTGCAATTGCCAATCAATTGGCTCCCTATGTTTTCGATGCCTTTTCAAACGTGCAAGCTATGGAGAGTCAGAACCTATGGATCATTCTGATCCTCCTGCCCATATACTTGTATTTTGATTTCTCGGGATATACAGATATTGCAATTGGAACAGGCCGTTTATTTGGCATTGAGCTGTTACCAAATTTCAACAGACCATTTTTTGCAGAAAACGTGTCAAATTTCTGGCGGAAATTCCATATATCTCTGGCATCCTGGTTCAATGATTATGTATTCAGGCAAACTGTATTGAAAAGAAGGCGATGGGGTGTTTATGCTTCAGTGTATGCTGTTTTCCTGACATGGATTTTATTCGGAATTTGGCACGGTGGAGGATGGCATTTTATGGTACTGGGATTATTGCAGGCCCTTGCAATCAATTATGAATTCTTCACAAGAAGATTCAGGAGAAATGTTTTTGCGAAAATACCCACACCCATTGATAAATGGATTGGACGTGTCATTACCTATCTGTTTTACTGTATTTCCCTTGTTTTCTTTTTCTCTGAGGACCTGCAATCGGCCATTATATTTATTTCGGGTCTATTTGGTGACTTTAATACGCTGGTGATCGACGATTTGAGCACAAAGCCATTTATGCTATTTATTTATGTGCCTTTGTTTTTACTGGTTGAACTTATTGAAAATGATTACGATAGTCTATATAAGAAAATAAGTGATGCGTGGTATTCAGAATCATTGAAATACAGAATCCTGCGCTGGAGTTTCTATTCATTACTTATCACAATCATATTTATTTCAGGATTGAAATCTGAACAGTTTGTGTACGCAAATTTTTAACTATGAAAGCATTTATTCGGAAGTTAGGTTTTTTTACTCTATTCTTTTTAGCCTTTAGTATTATAATAAATGGCATATTTTTAGTGATTATTTTCAATTCAGATTGGGATTTTATAAAGCGACGTGAATCACTGAATTTCCAGAATCCTGATTATGAGTTACTGGTATTGGGAAGCAGCCTGGCCGAGTATGCTATAGATTCTGAGCTTTTAACTGAGGCGGGAATTCACTCCTACAATCTTGCGCTTGTCGGAAGTTCTGTGAAAACAAATTACGTTCAATTAAGGGAGTATCTGCACAATTATGAAAATAAGCCTAAATATGTAATCCTTGCGATTAATTCCTATCTCGAGAGGTTTGACCAGGAAGGAATCCAGCCTGTTGTTGAGTTTACGATGGAAGGACATAAGTATACGCTCAAAGATGTTCCAATGACAAAGTTTAACTGGGCTGGGATGGAACTGATAAAGAAGGCATTTCGCAAAGAATACAGGCAGACCTATGTGTCCTATGGACATAAGAAGAGTATTCGGATAGAACCAGACAGGTCCGAACTGGGAAATGCCGAAATGAATTTACCGGAATATGAAAACGCAAAATATATTGGGAAAATCGCAGGTATCTGTAATGACCAGGGCATTGAATTCTATGTTATAGATCTTCCTGCTGTTACAGAATCTCAAAACAGGTCAGAAATTGGCCCGTATGATTTGGTTTATAATAATTCTGATACTGCAGAGTTCTATAATTTGAACTCAAATGAGTTTTGCGATTTCATTGATCCCGTAAAAGACTGGTCTGGCATGTCCCATTTTAATAAATATGGTGCGGAGAAATTTACAGCAGAAATGATTGAACTATTTTTTTCTGAAGGCTCAATAGGCAGTAAGGAGAATTAGTCCTGTTTTGCTGATAGTTTCCTGCCAGTCAAGGTAGTTTGTTCCCCGTCCTTTGATACGACATCGACTATTCTGGAAAATAATAAATCAGTGGCCCGCCGCGCAAATTCTTTGTTCGGGTGGGAATCATCAGGTGCTTCTGCATACTCATCTTTAAAATACAATCCACCGTCTGTTTGCAGGCTATACAAATCCCAGATATAAATATTGTCATTGTCTTCATCCCAGCTGTTTTTCACCCATTCGAAAAACTCTTTGGTTCTTTTTGCATATTCTTCAGGCAAGTTATTTTTCACCTGTACAGCACCAGTAAACAGAATAAATTTTGTATCAGGAAATGAATGAAGCTTCTCCTTAATTGCTTCGTATTGCAATTTGTAGTTTCCTATGGTATGCACGTATGAATCAATATCATTCACCTCTTCATCAGGTAATATATTGCTAACCGGGTAGCAATGTTTAAAGATAATTACATCATAGTCTTGCGTTAGAATCTCGAGAGTTGGTTCTTCTTTAAAGCGCTCATATCCAGCGTTTTTAATCCAAATATTATAATAGTCATAAGGATAATTGTTCCATCCGTACGGGGATGCTTTCGGAAATTCGATCTCATCTATCGTGATCTCTGTATCATGCTTGCGATTGTATTGTTTTATTAATGACGGTAAATAGCTGTTTTTATTCAGTTTATTTGCAAACTTTTTACTCACCTTCTTAGCTGCTTTTTTGATAAATGGAGTAGGTTTGCCATGCCAGATATATTCGCCGGTACTATGATGCAGAAATATGATATTAGTGCCGGATTCTTTTGTGTTCTTCTTGCAGCCGGAAAAAATTAGAATGAGCATAGCAAGGAAAACTGTGTATATAGCCATTATTTTCATATCACTTTTTTTATTCAAACAATATGTAAAATAGGATGTTCACTGTATGACCAAAACTTTTCCCTGCTAAAATTGTTTTTATATCAATGAAGGAATTGATATATCTTCTTATTGAATAGATAAACCATACATTCGAAATGAAAAAGTTCATTCTGATCCTCCTTGTTTTTAAAATTACTATCAATTTGACAGGTCAGGTAATTGCTGATCATAAAGTAGTTGATCAGTATGATAAAATTCCGCAAAACTGGATCGATTCAGTCAAGACAATGCTTGTGAACGTTGCAGGAATGTCTCATGCAATGGGCTATTATAACGGTGCAGAATTGTTGGAGAAACTGGATCCGAGATTCCAGGTCTTAATATTTACCACAGAGCCGATTCCCGGTCCGTCAGATCAACACCTCAGGCTGGGCAGGCCTTATATGGCTGGATCAGAGAATTTCTATGAATCTCCAGCTGCGATTGAAACATGGAAAGAGGTACACCTTAATTACGGCGGGAGGATGAACCCTTATGATGTTCAGGCACTGGGTTGGAGTTACCAGACCACCTGGGAAAATCCTCCAAGCGGACTTGAGGATCCCGTATTTGGTGTCAGATGGGCAGGTTCGTCAAATGGAGGCCTTGATGGCAATAAACCCTGGGGGCTTGATAGAGAGGACAGTATACTTACAGGAAACAGGGTTTGTATGGATACATACCTGGATGCCATGGAGCAGTATATTGATTACAGCAACGAAAGTGGACTGCCTACGGTAATGTTATTCAGCAGTGGTGCTGTTGACGGGAATGGGGGAACTGAGACTGGGTTTCAACGGGAATTAAAGAATCAACACATCCGGGAATATGTGCAGGGCAAGGACTACATCTATTTTTTTGATTATGCGGATATTTTGGTTCACAGTAACGAGGGCGAACTTCACACAGAAAACTGGAACGATGACGGGGATTTGCGACCCCATCAACAAATTCATCCGGAAAACCTGTTGGATTATGATGATTCATTTAAGAAGATCAGACCTAAAAGGGATATCCATGAGGATCATATCGGTGATGTAGGAGCTTTAAGAATCGGTAAGGCTTTTTGGTGGATGCTTGCCAGAATCGCCGGTTGGGATGGCACTGCTGCGACAGACCAGGTAGCCAATGAAATGAGTAGTCCCCGCATGAAATTTGTGTATAAGCCAGACTATCATGAAATTGTTATTATGGAAAATTGTTCAAGAGGAGAAATAAAAATCTACAATGTCCTGGGAGAATTAGTGAAGAGAGAAAATCTGAAAGAGGCAGTAAATAGTTTTAACATATCCCTGCTGCCGCTCGGGGCTTATTTAATTGTATTATCAAATGACCAGGTATATCAGGTTGAGAAAATTTTAAAGATCAATAACTAATCAGAATGGACTGATTGATTACAATTTAATATCATTTGACTTTAAGAACGGATTTTAATCAACATGCAACATTCATCAGGTTGAATCAACATTAATTGGATTGATCAACATAATCATAACAACTACTATTTGGAAGAGGCAGTTAATTGTTATTACGGGCAGTATCTATTAATATTTCAAACATTGGTTAATTCATGCATACTGCGTAAATAATACAGCGGTATTTTTTAAAGGATTCCAGGACTCGTCGAAGTCTTAAAGGAATGTTAAAAAATTGATTTAATGATAATTATCTTATGTACGGAAGTTTTATTTAACGATCTTTATAGGATATAATCAAGGCGGATTTTCATGGGAAGAATGAGGATTTTTATATTGCTTCTTGGGTTGATGACGACTCAATTGCGTGGACAGGTTATTGCGGATCACAGAATTGTTGATCAATATGATAATATTCCGCAAAACTGGATCGATTCAGTTAAGACGATGCTTGTGAATATTGCCGGCATGTCTCACGCCCTCGGTTATCACCATGGAGTCGAGTTGCTGGAACAGTTTGACCCGAGTTTTTCTGTACTTACTTTTACATCAGAACCCATTCCCGGACCAACAGATCAATATTTGAGATTAGGCAGGCCTTATATGGTTGGCAGTGAAAATTTTTACGAATCACCTTCAGCAATAGAAGCTTGGAAAAGTGTACATATTACCTTTAGTGGGAGTGATAATCCTTATGACGTTCAGGCATTTGGATGGAGTTTTCAGACCACCTGGCAAAATCCACCAGGTGGATTGGTTGATCCGGTCTATGATGTTAGATGGGCTGGATCTTCTGAGGGTGGATTGGATGGAAATAAAGTCTGGGGACTGGATCAGGGTGACAGTATTTTAACCGGGAACAGAGTATGTATGGATACCTATCTGGATGCCATGGAGCAATATATTGCTTATTGTGAATTAAACGATATACCGACAATAATGCTTTTTACAAATGGAGCAGTGGATGGGAACGGCGGTACTGAGAATGGGTTTCAGCGCGAATTAAAAAATCAACATATCAGGGATTATGTAAGTGGCAGACAGGGAATTTATTTCTTTGATTATGCAGATATACTGGTACATAACAATAGTGGAGAACTTCATACAGAAGACTGGAATGATGGTGGCAATATGAGACCGCATCAGCAAATCCATCCGGATAATTTAATGGACTACGACGGATCCTTTAATATCATTTCCCCGGAGCCTGATGCAGAAGAAGATCATATTGGTGATGTGGGAGCATTAAGAATTGGCAAAGCTTTTTGGTGGTTATTGGCCCGTATGGCAGGATGGGATGGAGTTCCCGACGGTGGTGACAATACACCTCCGACTGTTCCTGAAGGTCTCCGGGTAGATTCGTTTTCAGAAAATCAAATTACAATTTCCTGGATGGCCTCCACTGATAATAATGGGGTACAGGGTTACAATGTTTATAGAAATGGATTGTTTTTAGAAGAAGTTTCAGATCTGTCCTATACGGATGATGCGGTAAATTCCTGTCAGACATATAATTACACTATATCTGCGTTCGATGCTTCAGCAAATGAGAGTTCTCAATCCATTGTTCTTGAGGCAAGTAATTGTCTTCCGGATATCACACCAACACTTCTTGTTTCTCCAAATATAAGTCATGGAGAAACCAGTTTTGATATTGTATTAAGAATAACTGAATTAAATACAGTTAATACAATTGGAACAATTACTGTCAGAATCCCCAGAGATTCAAGGTGGGAACTCTCAGGTAGTTTTGATCAGAACCTGTCGACACTGAATGGTATAAATCTTATGAATTCAGACTGGAACTATTCCTATGATGATTCATACCACATATTCACTTCTGACTCATCGATTTCGGCTTCAAGCTATTCAAGTCTTGGTTTCAGCATCATGTTCAACCCCGATGTAAGCAGAGGCGTATATTCCATTACGGCACACATATCCTCAATTGCTGGAGGAGAAACAAGAACCAGTAACAACGTTGATGCTGAACGATTGGATTATTTTCAGGAGTGAACAATCAACTAAACTAAAAGTTATGAACCGCATTATTTCATTTATAGTATTGATAACCAGTTTTTTATCTCTGTATTCCCAAAATCCTGATGGAAGCTATAATCCTTATGTCAATCAGGGTACGATATCTCCGTCACCTCTCCTTCCTGTTCAGGTTAATGGTACCGGTGAGGTCAGCTTCAACCTTGGAAATACAGGCAGTGATCCGTTAGACGTTTACACAGACCAATATATTACACTTACCATCACATTATCCTATGGAGTGCCTGACAATGTCGATCCGATTGCTGCTGTTTCAGGTAGTTTTGCAGGTTATTTTAATTGGGATTACAGCGAACAGACTTATACTGCTACGCAAACAAGTCAGATACCGGCGAGTTCATCCGGTACGATCAATATCGCATATGCTGTAACTCAGAATTCGTTATCTCCTGGATTGAATGGTTTTAATGTAAATATATCACCGGCACCCTACCAAACCACCAGTAACACCACCGACGATGATTTTGTGAGTTCTTACACCTATACGGAGATTCGGGATTATGGGGATGCACCGTCTCTTTATGGTTCAGCTGACCATATTATGGACTTTACAAGGTATCTGGGGTCAGAGCTTGATGGCGAGGATGCCAGTCTGGCATCTGCAGATGCAGACGGGGATGACAATAATGGTATTGATGATGAGGATGGCGTATTATTTCCGGCTGAATTACACAGAGAGGAGACGGTGAATATCCCAATCACAACAACAGGTATTGGGTACCTGAATGCATGGATCGACTGGAACGGTGATGGTGATTTTCTTGACGCCGGTGAGCAGGTAGCCGATGATATTCAAAGATTAAGCGGCACACAGGACCTGGTTCTCACGGTACCTTCCGATGCGATTATTTCAGCCCCTACATTTGCACGCTTCAGATACAGTGCAGACGTACTGGCATCACCAACTGGTACGACGACTGGTGGTGAGGTGGAGGATTACCAGTTGACCATTCTCTGTGCCCCCCCGGAACCTGCTTTAACCATTTCTGAGACCGATTCTTCATTCTGCGAGGGAACAAATGTTACATTTACAGCAAGTGGTGGTGTCAATTATAATTTCCTGGTGGATGGCTCAAGTGTACAGAATAGTTCATCAGAAACTTTTGCTACCAGTTCTCTTACCGATGGTCAGGTTATTGAAGTAATCGTTACAGATGGAATTGGTTGTTCTGCCATTGCCGATCCGATTGCTGTGACCGTTTTTTCGATTCCGGAACCAACCCTGGTAAGTTCTGATGCTGACAATTCAATTTGCGAAGGAACTACGGTTACATTTACCTCCTCCGGCGGTACAAACTATGATTTCAGGATAAACGGTACAAGTGTGCAGAACGGATCCTCTTCTGAATACTCAACAAGTACCCTGGCCGATGGAGATGAAGTTGATGTAATAGTAACAAATTCAGAGGGTTGTTCTGCCACAACTCCGGTAATAGTAAATTCAGTAATACCGATTCCCCCGGTACCTGATCTGACCATTACTGATAATTGCGACGGGACCTCCATACTTTCCACTACTGCAACAGGCAGTCTGCTATGGAGTTCCGGGGAGACAACATCTTCAATTACAGTAACAGATGCAGGTACTTACACAGTATCTACAACCGTAAATGGTTGTACAAGTCCGGAGGCACAGGGGGTTGCATCACCAGGTTTAGCTCCAGATGCTCCTTTGGTCTCAGATGCATCACCCACCAATCAATGTCCGGATCTTTCCGTAGATCTGACTGAATTAGTTACAAGCAGCACCCCAGCTGGTGGGACGCTATTATTTAAAATAGAAAATGATCCCCTTGGAGTCGATGTAAGCGACCCGGCTGCAGCTGGTGCGGGCAGCTATTACCTATACTACCAGGGTAGTGATGGTTGCTATAGTTCAGCAACCGAGGTGGTAGTTACCATTGATGTTTGTCCGCCGGATCTTACTCCAACAGTCATTGTGAATCCAAATATCATGCATGGGGTGACGGACTTCAATCTTGTTGTCAGAGTCACAGAGTTAAACCAGGTCAATACAGGTACTACGATAACAGTTTTAGTACCTAAAGATGTCAGATGGGTGCTCACCGATGGATTTAACCAGTCATTAACCACATTGGGAGGTACTGCTTTAAACAATAATCTCTGGTCATATTCAGAAGATACCGATAATCATATATTTACAACTGAATCGGTCATAACTGCCGGAGGGTACATCACCTTTGGCTGCCGGGTAACCTTTGACCCTTCCAGCACGCGTGGAGTCTACTCAATTACTACCCAGATACAGTCAGGAAGTGGCGGTGAAACGAGATCAGGGAACAATGCCGATGCAGAAAGCATAGACTATTTTCAACAGTAGCCAAAACAAATGAAATTGCTATGAGACAATTAGTTGCAATCATATTAGTTTTCAGTATTCCAGTTGGACTCTTCGGGCAGAATCCTAATGGCGACTTCAATCCATATATCTCAGATGGATCCATTTCGCCATTTCCACTGGTTCCCTTGCAGGGTGAGGGTTCAGGGACTCTGAGTTTTACGGTTGGAAATTCAGGGGATGATCCATTACAAGTGTACGCTGACCATTTCCTTCAATTAACTATAACACTATCTTATGGACTTCCTGACAATGTAGATCCTCTTGAAGCAATTGGTGGAGATGCAGCTGGATATTTTAACTGGGAATACATGGATGGAACATACAGCGCAAGGCAAGTTTCTGAAATACCAGGCAATTACTCAGGGACGATCATGATAGATTACAAGGTAGGAAATAATTCCGATTCACCGGGTTTGAACGGGTTTAATGTGAACATATGTCCTGCTCCATACCATACAGATAGTAATTTGTTATTGGATGATGCGGAAAGCGTATATACATATACCGATGAATCCTACCTGGCACCTGCTGCACCTGCAATTGTATACGCCGATACTATCGGGGAAGATTTAGTTAGGTTATCCTGGAGTCCCTCTGCAGATCAAGCTGAGGATACCCAGTACCGGATCTATCGAAATGATGAATGGATCGGGTCTACAGATGAACTCCATTTTACGGACAATACCGTGATTATAAGTCAGACCTATGAATATGGGGTAACAGCACAAAACTCTGAAGGATTTGAAAGCAATTTGTCAACTACCATTTTCGTAAGTATTGTAGATCTTACTGCACCCACTGTTCCTTTAAAACTTGCCGCTGAAAGTGCTTCGGGAGACAGGGTAGACTTAACGTGGGAGGCTTCTGCAGACAATGTCGGGGTTGTTGGATACAATATATATAGAAATGGGACGAAAGTGGGGATGGTCGGAACTACGACATTTGCCGATGATTCAATTGAGACGGGAAATGTGTATACCTATTCTGTATCTGCAGTTGATGCCGCGGGCAATGAAAGTGCTTCTTCAAATGAGGTTACAATCAGCATTACAAATGCCCCGGAATTCTATATGCAAAAACTGGTGCTCACTCCGAATCCCAATCAGGGTGTTTTCGTGATTCAAGTTGAAAGACCACTTGGAAGTTGTATTCTGGAGATCATTGACGGAAGAGGTAAAATTGTGATCCAGGAAGAGCTGGAGATCGTCGAGCAGACAAAAGTCAGGACGATGGAGTATTCCCATTTGAATACGGGCCAGTATATTATTAGATTGTACAATGAAAATGCCCTCCTTTATGAGAAGTTGATGATCGTCAAATAGTTATAATTATTATAAAAAACTGAAATACAATAAATTAAGCACTTTTTAATATATCTAAACTAACGTGTATAAATAAACAATGATAATCGATCATATTTGTTTTGCAGTAAAAGACATCCGAAAGGGAATAGAAGAATGGAGATCTACCTTTGGCTATCATCAATTCACAGAGCAAGTGACCAATAGTCGGCAGCAGGTTAAGGTCGTATTCCTTGCCAAACCTGGCAGTATAGATGTGAAATTAATCGAACCACTGAAGGAAAACAAAAACATCAGGAACTTTGTAGATCGCGGTGGAGGGTTTCATCACCTTTGTTTTAAATGTAATGAT
>CAKZNC010000178.1 GCA_937129385.1 uncultured Bacteroidota bacterium | reverse complement strand
TGGGGATCCCAAAGTAACGCCTGTTGCATCGCATGAGCCCGGGTCATTGTTGACAAATACTGCAGCCGGTGCTGTGATCGTTGGGGCTTCGTTGTCGGTGACAGTTACCGTTTGAGTGGCAGTTGCTGTCAGTCCTGCATTATCCTCTACCGTCCAGGTGACCGTCGTTGATCCGAGCGGGAACGTGGCAGGTGCATCGTTGGTGACCGTTGCTACGCCGCAGTTGTCTGCTGTGGTTGGGGATCCTAAAGTAACGCCTGTTGCATCGCATGAGCCCGGGTCATTGTTGACAGATACTGCAGCCGGTGCTGTGATCGTTGGGGCTTCATTGTCGGTGACTGTAACAGTAAATTCACAGGTATCTGCATTGGTATAGATGTCTGATGCGATGTATTGTACTACAGTCGTACCAACCGGGAACGTATCCCCCGGACTATGACTGCTGTTCAGAGTGATACCGCTGCAGGATCCGGAAACCGTGGGTTCTGTCCATGTGACTGCAGCATCGCATTGTCCTGCATCGTTATTCACTGAAATATCTGACGGACAACCTGCGATAGTGACATCACATGCTGCTCCCGCACAGACTGCAAACTGGTAGATATTACCAGTCAGGTTATCCCGCTGGACGATCGAATCAGCTGCATTGACATGATCTCCTATGAGCATCCAGTCAGTTGTTGTCCCGGTCCTGACCACTACCCTGCTTGTTGAATCCAGAGAATAGGAAGAGAATCCTTCCGCGATCAGATCAACATCATAATTACCTGAAAATGAAAATCCGTTCTCCCTGGTGGCCGCCCAGTATCCATCTGTGAAAACCTGGCTTATTGTTACTCCATCCTCTTCGAATGGAAGTCCGCTGTTACCGGGGTTTGAGCTTCTGAAAACGGCAGTAATAGTTCCACTGTTTGTCAGGTTTGAGAAATTCAGTATGAGAGGCCTGTAGTAGGTCGGGGTACCTACCGGGAACTCGATATCAGAGTTGTTATCGGTTGATGAATTGAACCACCTGCGAACTGATCCGATGACAGTACCTGAAGTTCTTGACAGCGATCCGGATTGTGTTCCATTTAACCCAATGGTTAAAATTGAGCTTCCCATGGTAATGTCTCCACCCTCCATTGTCAGTATACCTCCAACGACAACAGGATGGTTCACATTGAGTGAGGATCCGGATTCAATGGTCAGGTCATAGAAATTTTCTATTGAAGCATCATCCCTGTATACTTGCTGTACCCCTGTACCGCTAAATATAACAGTACCCTCCCTGGGAATAAATGTACCCCTTGTAAGCCAGTCACCGTAGATACGGATATTGTAGTTACCGGTAACGTCTGCATCAAGGAAGAGTGAACCCGGGAATCCCAGCATCTCAAAGTCATTGTCAATTGTGACATCCCCACACAATGTCTTCGTCCCCGTGCCTGAAATTCTCAGGTTATAATAGTTCAGTGGCGCCACGCATTGCGATCCGGAGGCTGCAAAGTCAACCGTACCTGTTCCTGCATCAAATATCCCCTGATTATCAATGCCGTCTCCATTCAGAACAAGTGTATTGGTTCCAAGGTGAAGTGAACCACCAGGAGAAATTGCGATTGTTCCGATATTCTCATTCCGTGTAAGTGTCACATCATGGGTTGGCAGTATTACCGCGCTGGCATTCTCATCAGGAACACCAAGTAACCAGGTGGCCGGATCGTTCCAGTTACCTGATTGAACGGATATATTTCTTCCAACTGCGAATGTAAAGACATCTCCTTCACCTATATCCAGGGTTGAAATTCTCGCGAATTCACCAAACCTGCCATCCATTTCAATGATTTCCGGATTGCCGGTTGTAAAATCACCATCCCCGTCAGTGTCAACGAGCAGCAGGTAATAATCGTAGTAGAGTGGAGGGACAGGAAGCCGGCTTGTGTCGACTGCTAGCCTGATCGTACCTATATCTCCATTACCGCCAATGCGCCATTCTCTGCCAACCCTCTTCACGGAATCCAGTGATATCTCGACCTCACTCCAGTTAGAAATATCGCCATTATTATGCCCTGCAAACACATAATCACCATTATCGGCATCGCCCGGATTGTCAATTCTCACGATCCCGGGACCCTGGGAAATAATATGTGAATTTCCACTGCTTTCACGCCCCAGTCCAAATAGTTCGTAGCTGTATCCAGACTCGTAGGCGTAATAATCGTCGGGAACAGGTATTCCAAACTTAGCACTGAAATAGTTTGAGATGATAATCTTCTGTGCATCGTTCAATGTCCTGTTGAAACTGAGGAACTCTGTAATTTTACCATCGAAATAATTGCCATTTCCGCTAGCACTCCCATCATGATAATAAGACCCATTGTTCATTGCCCCGAGTCCGATGTTTCCGCTATGACTGAACAGGTAGCCGGCGCCTGTGAATTCACCAATCAATGCGCCATCTACATATCCCCTCACCCAATTGCTGTCGGCATTATACTCAAGCACTGCATAATGAGTCTCACCTGCACCCACAGGAGTGGTGATCTCTGAATATCCCCATGGCGTGGTTGCTCCTCCGTCATCATTGGCAAGATTCCAGATTCCGAGGCGCAGCAGTCCGTTATCGATATAGATATTCAAACCGCGGGTACCTCCTCCCTGTTCAAAGATGACCTGCTGTGATGAGACATCACTACCTGTCTGGAATGCGGCTACAATGGTCTTCCTGGTATAAGGTCCGGCTGTATTAAACTCATCCTGGTTTGGTATTTCCAGGTATTGATTTCCGCCGGAAAAATCAACCACAGGCCGGTCATTGATATTCTCAGTTGCATTGTCGTAATATACAGGCCGGTCTCCACCCGATGAAACGGCATCATTATTATGTGTCGAAACATCGTTCCAGTTACTAAGCAGGGACCCGTCGGAAAAGCCGTTGATCACATCCGATTTCAGCCATATATCATAGCCACCGTCATCGGATACTCCCCCGGGTCCTATCCATCCGACACCATCATCATCAAATATTGTATGGGTAAGCACCAGCGTCCCTCCCGGATTTGCATTGCGGATGCTGTCAATGGTGATCTGTATGGTCTCATCGGGTTCCTCGATAATGTCATTGAATATATAGAAGGAGGAACTGTCTGATACAATACCGGCAGGAATCACATAGCTGGATGGGGTATTGATGGTATAGTCGATCCCTCCATTTGTGGCCGAACCACCTGACGCTGAATAATAAACTGTAATGTCCTGTCCACTGGCAGCTGATAGTTCAAAATGAAGACTTACGGGGGAGAAGCTTTCTGCACCCTCTGATGTGGAGTTCCGGAACTGCAGTGTGGGTACGGCATCATTATCTGTAATGGTATAGGTATAATTCAGCGTGTCACCCAGGTTTGCATTCTCCGGACCTGAAAGTGTGATGACCAGCGTCTCATCCGGCTCGTCAATTAAATCGTCTGAAATTGTAAATGGTATGGTGGCCAGTGTGTCTCCGGCTGTAATGGTAACTGTATCAGCAACAAGCACGTAATCGGTCCCGTTCTGGGCAGTTCCTCCGGTAATTTCATATGCTACCCGCGAATCATTTCCGGGATCAGGCTGATTCAGATGTACTTCAACTGTAACCGGACTGGTAGCTTCGCTTCCTGAACCTGATTGCGAGGTAAACTGGATCCTTCGCTGGTTGTCATCGTCAAAAATGGTATAAGTATGAATACTGTCTTCACCGATTACATGGTCGACCGATGGATCCCTGAGTACAACCCGGACCGTCTCATCGCTCTCAGATTCGGTATCATTGATAATGGTCAGATCAATGGAGTCTCGCTGGAACCCAGCTGGTATTGTAATTGTACCGGGTGCTGAACTGAAATCTGTGCCAGCGGTAGCTGTTCCCGCCAGGTAATCATAGCCGACCTGGACATCCGAAGCATTCATGTAATTCAGTGAAACTGCAATACGGGCCGGAGATACACTTTCAAAACCATTGGATGCAATCTCGTCAAAACTGATCGCCGGACGGATCACCCCGATAGTGAAATAACGGTCATTGGAAAGCAGTATATCATTGGCAGCATACATTGCAAGTGAGGCATTCCAGGACATCTCATATACCTCCGCTCCATCAGTGAATTCACCATCATCATCTACCAGCAAGACAAATTTTGAGAATCCAAATGGCAGAGCCGGCAATTTCGTCGCATCAACGGCAATTCGGACAGTTCCGATACCATTGTTCCTGTCATCTGCGCGCCATGAACGGCCTACTCTCCTGAAATTGGGATCATCATCAGGTAATTCACTGTTTACCCAGGACGTGATATCACCATTGTCATGGCCGATAAGCATGTAATCTCCATTGTCCAGACTTGTGGGATTATCAATCCTTACCATCCCTGGCCCCTGGGAGACAGCATGGGTATTGTCAAGGTCCTCCTGGCCTATACCAAATACTCCCCAGCTGTATTCAGTATCATGATCATAATAATCATTTGATATCGGTACATTGAACTTGGTTCCGAGGTAATTATTTACAATATTGACCTGCGCCTGATTGTAAACGATATTGTTGATGAGCAACTCTGAAATATTGCCATTGTAATAGTAATTATACCCACTTGAAGGTCCGTCATGGTAGACACTTCCATTGTTCATCCCGCCGAGGCCGATTTCTCCTCCATGACTGAAAAGTCTTCCTGCACCGGGAAGCACAGCAATGCTGTCTCCGTTGATCCAGCCGGTTACATCTCCAGCTGTACCTGTAAAATTAAACTGCAACGTTGCAAAATAGGGAGTATTGGGAACCACAGGTGTCGTTACTGCAGTAAAGTTCCACGGAGTTGTGGCACCCCCATCGTCATTGGTTTCATTCCACCCTGATATATAAAGTTGTCCGCCGTCCAGGTATATGTTCAGCCCCCTGACAGTCCCTCCCTCTTCATAGAGCACCTGCCGATTGCTGATGTCAGTACCCGTCCTGAAAGCCACAATGATCGTACGTTTATCGTAAGGTCCGGCAGTATTCAGATCGTCAGTATTATCAATGCCCAGGTACTGGTTAAATCCGTAATCAAACCTTACCACCGGTTTTTCATTCCAGTTATCAGCAGGATTGTCAAGGTAGATTGGCCTTGCCGTACCTGTCTGCTTGCCATCATTTCCATTTCCCGAAAGATCGTCCCAAAGTGAAACAGGATCGCCATCCGAAAGTCCGGGGGTATAAACTGAATTCAACCATACCTTATTCTGTGTGGGATTGGCAACTCCACCGGGTCCGGTCCAGCCCAGACCGTCATCATCCAGGATCGTATAAGTATACGAAGTGATGGAACCTGCAGTTGCATTCGCAATACCCGACAGCTCTACTACAATGCTTTCTGCTGATTCTTCATCGGTATCGTCGATGATGGTGAATTGCGCTGATTGCTGAAGCGA
>CAKZNC010000177.1 GCA_937129385.1 uncultured Bacteroidota bacterium | reverse complement strand
GAGCCAGTCTGTTAAATCAAGCCAGATGAGCTCCATTGACATTTCAGTGGAAAATATAAAAAACGTACCTGCCTTGCTGGGTGAAGTGGATGTGATCAAGGCCATACAATTGCTTCCCGGGGTACAGTCGGGAACCGAAGGTGCCAGCGGGTTATATGTCCGGGGCGGCGGTCCGGATCAAAACCTGATATTGCTGGATGGCACCCCCGTTTACAATGCTTCACACCTGTTTGGATTTTTCTCAGTCTTCAATGTTGATGCGATCAACAATGTTACACTGATAAAAGGTGGTTTTCCAGCCAGGTACGGTGGAAGATCCTCCTCAGTGCTGGACATCAGTCTGAAAGAAGGCAATAAAAAGGAGTTCAAAGGCAGCGGTTCAGTCGGACTGATTTCATCAAAACTGACACTCGAAGGCCCCATCATAAAAAACCGGACCTCCTTTATTTTATCAGCCAGGCGGACCTATCTTGATCTGATTGGCCAACCGATCATCCGTGCAATTGAAGGAGGAGATGAGTTTACCAAACAGGGATACTTTTTCTATGATCTCAATGCCAAGATCAACCACAAATTGTCCGACAGGGATCATCTCTATTTAAGTGCCTATACCGGGGAGGATAGATTCTACAGGAATGAAGAACCCTACACATATCTCTATGGAGGGAATCTTTTCACCAGTGAGACCAGGTCCAATCTTGGCTGGGGCAATATTACCTCAGCGCTTCGCTGGAACCACCAGTTCAGTGGTAAACTTTTCAGCAATACGACCCTTACCTACAGCAATTACAATTATGAAGTGCGTGATTACAGCTCCTCCATTGAGGAAACCTCCTCTGAAGTAACAGAAGAGATCAATTCACTGAATTTTCTTTCCGGAATTGAAGACATTGCCGGAAAGATCGATTTTGACTACCTGCCCTCAGCAGACCATTACATCAGGTTCGGTGCAAATTACATCTATCATACTTTCAAACCGGGTGCCTCGGTATATAAAATCTCTAACCAGGAGGTGGGCGACGTGGATACGACCATGGGCGAAGATTACATCTATGCAAGTGAAATGGCCCTTTACATTGAAGACGACTACAAGCTGTCCGACAGGGTCAAGGCCAACCTGGGTCTGCATTATTCAGGATTTTATGTCAACAGGAAATACTATCATTCACTGCAGCCCAGGGTTTCTGCCAGGTACCTGTTTACCAATACATTTGCGGTAAAGGCATCCTATGCAATGATGCAGCAGTACATTCATCTGCTGACCAACAACAACATCGGGTTACCAACCGATCTCTGGGTTCCGGCAACAGACCAGATCCGTCCCCAGCGATCTCACCAGTGGGCCCTGGGTTTCTCCAAGGATATTACACAGATGTATCATTTCTCGGTCGAGGGCTACTATAAAACCATGAGTAACCTAATAGAGTACAGGGACGGCGCATCATTTATGGGATCCAATACGGGTTGGGAAGACAAGGTTGAAAGTGGCCGGGGCTGGTCCTATGGCGCTGAGTTCTTTTTCGAAAAGAAGCTGGGAAAAGTCACCGGTTGGGCAGGATATACCCTCTCCTGGACCAATCGTCAGTTTGAAAATATCAACAGGGGGAAAGTGTTTCCCTATAAATACGACAGGCGACATGATATTGCATTGGTGATCAGCTTTCCGCTGGATGACAAATGGAAATTCTCAGCGAGCTGGGTCTATGGCACAGGAACCGCACATACCCTTCCGACTGAAAGATATTTTGGTCAGACAACATCAAACTGGACCTCAGGCTTTTTTAGATCATCTGGCAGTCCCTATTACATTGGTAATTATGGTTTTAACGAAAATAAACCTGGTCAGTTTGAAGGAGAGATAGAACATGTAGACAGCAGGAATTCAATCCGGGCAGCCGACTACCACAGGCTGGATGTCAGCTTCCAGAAGACCAAAATCAAGAAGTGGGGCGAGGCAACCTGGACACTTGGAATTTACAACACATACAACAGGAAGAATCCCTTTTATTATTATATCGGCTATGATTCGCGCGGCAACAAGGCCTTGCGCCGGGTTAGCCTTTTCCCATTTATTCCATCAGCAACCTACAGTTTCAAATTTTAAACCAGGAGTATCATGAGAAATCCCCTGCTTTTTATCCTGATTGCATCTGCATTGATTTTCAGCCGGTCATGTGAAACAACCGAGAAGATCGACGATTTTCCACTACGACCTTCACAACTGGTATTGAATTGCTTGTTTACATCCGACAGCACATGGAATATCCAGGTAAGTTATAGTCTGTCTGTACTCGATAATGCCCCATTGGAAATGATCGAAGATGCAGAGATTGAACTATATAAGAACGGGGAGCTGGTGGACCATGTGACCACCCCCGGCATTGATGGTTTTTATCATTCAGATTCGCTGCTACCCTTTGAAGGAGAAACCTATTCGGTAAAGGTGACAGCACCTGGATATGAAAAAGAGGTATTTGCCCAGGATTACCTGCCTGAAAGGGTTTCATTGAAGTCTTTGTCATCAACACTCATCGATTCATCATTTCATATCTGGAATGACTACTATACCGATCTACCCGTAGAAACCGGGCATGTCGAAGGGTTCATTGATCTGACAATCTCGGATCCTCCTGGAGTGAGTAATTATTACAACCTGCAGGTATATATGCTGGAGAGGCGATTGCTGGACCGGGAGGATTCAACCTCCTGGTACTACCGAAGAAAACCTGTGAATTATTCCGTTACAGATGCTACAACTGAAGTGACTTCCATGAGAGGAGGCGCTTTGTTGACTGATCAATATTTTGATGGCATGGAGCACAAAATGAAGATCAGGTACAATGAGTGGGACGACAAACCTGTTATTGATACCTTTTACGTTGAGTTGATCTCACTTACTGAAGCAGGCTTCCTTTACAGGCGCTCTATCGAAGACTACCAGGATGCCAAGGGTGATCCATTCTCCGAACCGGTCCTTGTCTACAGCAACATTGAGAACGGATTCGGTATTTTTGCAGGTTACTCGTCCTATACTGGTGTTGTTCAAATTCTTGAATAACAAGCGCATAGAATTAAATTGCACCTGACCCCAGGAATTAATAACAGCCTCTTATTTTGCCGGCACCAGGATGGCCACATACCCTCCTCCCGGAGCCATATTCAATGTTAATTTATCCTGAAAACCAACCTCCTGGTCTGATTTCAAGGCAAATGTGGCATCTTCACTGGTCTTTTCTGTATCGCTGTAACTTTCCAGTCGGTAAGCACTGTTCGCATCAAGAAAATCCAGTTTAATTTCCAATTCTCTCCCCATGCTGTTGGTCATCGATCCAATGAACCAACGGTCACCGGAACGTCGTGCCATCGTGATGTACTCCCCTATTTCACCGTTCAGCACTTTCGTATCGTCCCAGACTGAGACCACCTCTTTTAAAAAGTCGGCACCCACCTGGTCTTTGTAGTGATCTGGATGGTCACATGCCACCAGGTACGGACTGTCAAAGATCACGAACTTGGCCAGTTCATGGCATCTTGTTCCCTGCACCTGTGCCGGAGAACCTGTTCTGAATTCACCCTTGTTCCTGTTCATGAATCCGCCCGGTGTATAATCCATGGGGCCTGCCAGCATCCTTGTAAACGGCAGGGTGCAATCATGTTCCGGTGTGATCCTGTAGGACCATTTCTGGTATTCATTACCAAGCACTCCCTCCCTGGTCAACAGGTTCGGATAGGTCCTTCTCCAGCCGGTGGGCTTGTATGCGCCATGAAAATCCACCATCAGCTGATGATTCGCAGCCGTCTTCACAACATCGTGGTACCAGTTCACCATTTCCTGGTCATCCCGTGCCATGAAATCGATCTTCACACCTGCGATCCCCCATTCATGATACAGCTCACATGCTGCGTCAAAGTCGGCCCTGTCCACATCGGTCCAGTAGAGCCAGAGCCAGCAACTCACCCCTTTTTCTTTTGCATACTGAAGAATTTCCGGCATATTCAGTTGCGGAGCTACCGTGGTAATATCGGCTTCAGCTCTGTCGAACTGACCATACCATTGCCAGTCGATCAGCATATACGGCCAGCCCATATCGGCGGCAAGGTCAATATATTCAAGGACCACCTCCTGTTCCATCTTCACTTCTCCGCTCCACCAGTGGTCCCATGCACTGATTCCAGGCTGGATCCAGTCGGTATTTTCGATCTGACACGGCTCATTCAGGTTCTGGATGATCTCAGATTCTACCAGGTCGCCAGGAGTTTTTCCCAGGATCACCACTCTCCATGGGGTTTGGTGTGTACCTTTGAAACGCACCTTTTCCCCTTCCCGCTCCTGCCCATGTCTTGGTGCCAGCTGAACGGCAACTGAATTTGAGTGCGTTCCCGGCTCCAGGTACATGCCGGCATAATCCACCAGGGCGGCCTCTGTGATCGCCCCGTACAGATCATTTTCAAACTTTATGGTCAGCGGCAAACCTGTATGAGCTTTACCGTTCATATCTGAAAGCTTCATCAATTTAAATTCACTTTCCTGGTGCGAGTCGAAACCGTCATAATCCACTCCCCAGCAGGTATGGTCATCCTTGAAATTAAATTCTGCGGTTTCATCCATGATCGCGTAGGTAAACCCGCTGTCATTGAAATGAAACAGGGTTCTGAATGCGACACCATCATCATAGGCCCTGAATTGAATTTCAATATCCCTGCCGGGATATCTTTTTTCCTTCAGTCTGACGACCATCTCATTATAATGATTATTAATGGATGCATATCGCTTTAAAATGGGTTGCCAGGTTTCATTTACCTCCCTTTTACTGATTTCCAGAATTTCCAGGTCTTTTCCCAGGTAGGGAGAATTTGCAAATCTGAATCCGATCACCGAGCGCTCGATGATATTGTCAGAACCACGGTCCACTTCGAAATTCAGTTCATCATCCACACCAAGCCGGATAATATTCGATTTGTCAGGTGAATACAGTTCAAGTTCACCAGGTGTGGTACAGCTGTTGAATATTGCTGCAATCAGGATAAGGGAAAAAATAATTTTCATTGATAAGCCGTATTTTGTTAGATCAATAAATGTATAAAGAATAATTTGAAAGTGCCGTCACAATCCTCTATCCTTATCATTAATTTTCATATCTTCATCAGCCATTTTAAGTCGTTTAAATGAAAAAGTAGTAACTTGGTTCGGATTAGTCAGGTGACAATGAAGCAGATCGTCTACACACTTTTCATCTCCCTACTCTTTATTCTTCCCGGCATTCCCTTGCATGGCCAGGGAGATCCCGTCACTTCCACAGATTCACTGTTTCGCATCCGGTTAGACGCCTCTGGTTCAGAACTTGCTAAAATAGACCTGGAGATTGCAAGGTATCACCTTAACAGGAACAACGATTCACTGCTCTTTTATACCGAACTGCTTGAAAAGCACCTGGAGAAGATTTACAATATAAGGATCGATGCCTTTATCCATAAGTTCAGGGCCTTTATTGCCTTCAATGCCCTGGATACCGAAAGGTCCATTGAGCTGAACAATGAGGCAATGCTACTATTTAAAGAGATCAGCGATTTCAGGGAAATGGGTTGGATCAATATGGAACTTGCATTGAACTATTTTCGGCTGGGAGATTTCGCTGCAGCAACAGAGGAATACATAGATGGACTGGCATATTTTGAGGAGGCAGACCATGAAAGGGGGGTTGCAGAAGCCTATAACGGACTCGGAAGGATCAGTTACCAGACAGGTCAGCTTGACAAAGCGAGGGAGTATTTCGAGTCCTCGCTTGAAATTTTCGAGGATATCGGCAACGAGGTTCAGAAATACCGTGCGTATAATAATCTCGCAATACTCTTCATGGATTTTGGTGAAGTTCGGAAGGCGCTGGATTACATGTTCATTGCCAACGAAGGGTTTGAACGGTTGGGTGATCAAAGGAGGGTCGCCCTCGTATATGGCAATATTGCCATAGGATATGAGGACCTGGGAAGGCTGGATTCTGCCATGATGTTCTCCAGGAAAGCTTTACAACTCTCATCCAGGATAGGTGACAAATATGGAGTGATTTCAGGCCTGATCAACCTGGGCTATTTTCTTAGATTTGAGGAGAAGTACGACTCAAGCCTCCATTGCTTTGAAAGGGCATTACAACTTTCGATAGAGAACAAACTGATGATCTATGAACAGGCAATTTACGAGGAGTATTCTGAGCTGTATGCCGAAAGGGGTAATTACAGGGAGGCCTATCATTATCATATTCTCCAGGATTCGGTCCACAGCCTGATCAGTGATGAGAAGACAAAGGAGCGGGTTGATGAATTGATGTTGAGTTATCAGCAACGCATGAAGGAAAAGGAGCTTTTACAGCTCAAGGCTGATCAGCAGATGCAAAAACGACTCAACAACATCTTCCTGTTGCTGATCATGATGGCATTGATCGTCGTATTGGGCCTCATATACGGACACAGGCGCAATGTTTCCCAACGAAGGGAGCTCCAGGAAAAAAATGATCTGCTGAGTAAATACAACACGAAGCTTGAAAAATCTGAAGATGAGCTCAGATTACTGAACAAGGAGAAGAACAAATTATTTTCAATTGTGGCGCACGACCTTCGGAATCCAATCGCGGCCCTGGCAGGATTTACCGGGTTGCTTACAGATAATTATGATGAGCTGGATGATGAGACCAGGAAAGAATACATCAGGCAGATTTCAACAGGCTCATCAAGGTCCCTTACCTTGCTTGAAAACCTCCTGCTCTGGGCCAGATCACAGATGGACCTTATCAAGGTAAAGAAGACTGATGTACTGGTGAGTTCCTTGGTAAAAGAGAGCATCAATGATATCATCACCTCAGCAGAACGAAAATCCATCTCTATTGAAATGGATATCAGTGAAGACTTTTACCTTTGTGTCGATACGGTGATGATCAAGGCAGTGCTGAGAAACCTGATCACCAATGCGATCAAATTCAGTTTCCGCGAAAGTGTTGTCAGGATAAGATGCCTTCAGGACCAAAACAAACTTTGCATCGCCGTAATTGATCATGGTACCGGCATCAATAAAAAAGAGCTGGAAAATTTGTTTATGACCGGGGCGAATGTGTCACGGGAAGGTACAGCAAATGAGACCGGTTCAGGTCTTGGTCTGTTGATCTCAAAGGACTATACCGAGAAAAACGGGGGCAGCATCAGTGTTACAAGTGAGCCTGGTGAAGGTTCCACATTTACAATTTGCTTCCCGGTTGAACAGTGAACTATTTCAGCTTGTCTTTAAATACCTTTTCAAATTTCTCAAGTTTAGGCTGAATAACGATGCGGCAGTAGCCCTGTTCAGGATTGTTGGCATAATACTCCTGGTGGTATTCCTCTGCCTCGTAGAAATTTGAGAATTCAGTCACTTCGGTCACGATCGGGTTGGGATAGATATTTTCTTTGTCAAGTTCAGCAATAATCTCTTCAGTTGCTTCCCTTTGCGCTTTAGAATGATAAAATACAGCGGACCTGTACTGGGTTCCGACATCAGCACCCTGCCTGTTCAGTGTTGTGGGATCATGGGTACTGAAAAAGATCTCAAGCAATTCGACAAATCTGATCTCGTCGGGATCATAGGTGATCTGAATCGCTTCTGCATGACCTGTACGGCCCGAGGTTACCTCCCGGTAAGCAGGATTTTTCACATGGCCGCCCGAGTACCCTGAGACGACAGATTTCACTCCTTTCACCTGGTCAAAAATTGCTTCCGTACACCAGAAGCACCCCCCAGCAAATGTAGCTTTTTTATATTCTCCCTGTGTCATATGCATTGATTTCTCAGTATTCATTCCGGATAAAATGATCATGCCCCCCATGACCAGCCCTGCTACCAGTATCATTCCCTTTTTTAACATTCCTCACTCCTTTAAAATTCATCTGAATGTAAAACAACGTGAATCACAGAATGTTTTGGCGCTATCTTAAAAAGATCGTAACTTACATGGGATGCACGAGGCAAGCTATTACGAGAAATTGGATAACGGCAAAGTGCGCTGCTACCTTTGTCCGCATGAATGCATCATTTCTGAAGGTAAATCAGGGGTTTGCAGGATCAGAAAAGTAAGTCAGGGCAGGCTTTTGAACGACACCTACCAACGTCTGAGTGCAGTATCTGCTGATCCCGTTGAAAAGAAGCCGCTCTATCATTTCTTTCCCGGTGAACCCATACTTTCCATCGGATCCATTGGTTGCAATATGAGTTGCCAGCATTGCCAGAACGAAGAGATCTCACAATGCCTGGACATCACTGCAGATCGGTTGCGGACCTACACCATCGAAGAGATCCAGGATCAGTTGAATGAGGGAGGCTACCAGATGCTGGCATTCACCTATAATGAACCATTGGTGAATTACGAGTTCTATTATGACACAGCTGTATACCTTGAGCAACATGGGATTGAACGTGTCGTGGTGTCGAACGGATATGTCTCAAGGGAACCATTGCAGGATCTGCTCCCATTTGTTGATGCATTCAATATTGACCTTAAGGGGTTCAGTGATGATTTTTACAGGAAGGTAACCCGGTCCACCCTTCAACCGGTCCTGAATACCATTGAGGCGATTATCGAAAGTGGCCGACATCTTGAGATCACCTACCTGGTCATCCCGGGTCTGAATGACAATGAAATTGAGTTCCGGGAGATGATCCGATATTTGAAAACCCTGGCAGGTGCTGACCAGGTACTGCACCTTTCGAGGTATTTCCCGCATTACAAAATGAACCGCCCTCCTACTTCGGTGGATACGATCAACAGGTTGCTGGAGATCGCAAAGGAGGAGTTGAATTATGTCTACCCGGGAAACATGGGTGCAGGAACTGATGCGAACACATTTTGTCCGAAGTGTGGAAGTCTTTTAATAGAGCGGCATGCTTATAATACACGGATCGCCGGCATGGACGGAAACAGGTGCTCCGAATGTAATACGACCATCCATGGAAAATTCAGAACAACATGATCAGAGAACCAGCAGTTGAAGGAAAATTTTATGGCGGGAACCGTAAAGCGGTATTCCAGCTGATAGAGGAGATTGAGAGAAAAAACCGGTACGATGATCCGGACCAGGAAAGGGGCCGGACCATCGGTGCCGTCCTCCCACACGCCGGCCATTTTTACAGCGGCTGGCAGACCATCCCATTTTTCAGGTACCTGCTGAAAAGAGAAGAGATCCCCGAAACATTCGTGATCATCAACCCGAACCATTTGGGTGCAGGAAGCGCTGTTTCACTGGATCCACATGAGGTTTGGAGGAATTCCATCGGGATGATCGATACAGACATGGAGTTTGGCGCTCATCTTCCCTACCCCGCAGATGCATCCGCCCAGAAAAATGAACACTCCGCAGAAGTGATCATCCCCTACCTGCAGTATTTCTTCAGGGAGTATACCTTTAAGATCCTGACAGTTTGCTTGAAGGATCAGACCTATGAAACAGCATCCAAACTCGCCTTAGACCTGCATGTTGCGGAAGAGACAACCGGACGGAATATTCAGATCATTGCATCAAGTGACTTTTCCCACTTTCTGTCTCCCGAGCAGGGATACCAACAGGACCAGTATGTTGTTGACATGATCGGGAAGAGGGATGTCAGCGGAATTGAGCAGGTGATTCGTGAAAAGCATATTTCTGTTTGTGGATATGGTCCCATTATGACTTTGATGGAATACGCAAAAAGGGAAGATCAAAAGTTCCGGACCAATATCCTGGCCCGTGGTCATTCGGGGGAAGTACATCCTTCGTCAGAAGTGGTTGATTATATTTCGATCCTATTCAGCACAGCTACATGACATTTACAGAACAACAGGAACATACCATACTTAATCTGGCAGAGTGGTCGATCCAGGATTTTATGGAATCCGGGAAGCGAAGAAAACTGCCTGCAACTTTCATGGAGGATCCATCTTTGCAGGCAAAGCTCGGGGTTTTTGTCTCGGTCTATATCAGGAAAGAGTTAAGAGGATGTATCGGCACGTTTGCGGAGACAGATCCCTTGACACACAATATAAGGGAGATGGCAATCCAGGCTGCATTTGAAGACAGACGTTTTAAACCTATTGACAATGATGAGCTTAAAGACCTTAAGGTAGAAATCTCGGTACTCTCAAAGCGCCGTAGAATTTACAGTCCTGAAGAGATTGAGATCGGCAAACACGGCATCTACCTTATACATGAAATCAGGAGAGCCACTTTGCTTCCGCAGGTGGCCACTAACAATAATTTCTCCCCTGTTGAATTTCTTGAATGCTGCGCAAAGAACAAACTCGGACTTCATGCCGACTCCTGGAAAGAATCAGATATGTTTGTCTATGAGGCCATCATCATCGGCTGATCATTGTTAAATATAGTTAATTTACGAAATATTTCGTAGTAAAATATTGACATTGCCGAAGAATTGCCATATGTTTGTACGAAATATTTCGTAATAATGAAACCAACTTCATCAGAACTGAACATACTGACCGTCCTCTGGACAGATGGTCCTTCCACTGTCAGGCATGTAAACGATCAATTAAACAAGCAACGGAGAGTCGGGTATACTAACACCCTGAAGATGATGCAGCTCATGCATGAAAAGGGGCTCCTGATTCGCGATGAATCCTCAAGAAGTCATGTATACAGTTCAGCAATCGAGCCCGAAAGTGTCAAAAGGGACATGGTCACACAAATGGTTGATTCTGTATTCGAAGGCAGTACTTCTGATTTGCTGATGCATGCACTCGGTAATTACAAACCATCAAAAGACGAGATCGAGGAGATCAGGAAGATGATCGACAGGCTAGAAGAAAATGAATAACATGATGCATACACAAACAGAACTGCTTCCTGCCTTCCTGGCGACACTGCTTCATTCAATATGGATTGGAGGAACATTATTTCTTTTCTTGAAGATCATGCTCAGGCTACTGGCAGTATATGCATCTGCTGCAAGGTACCGTCTGTCTGTTTTTACATTGGCCCTGTTCCTTATATTCACAGGCCTGATGTTTGCAGGAATTTTTCGTCCGGCTGAAGCTCTGAGTCCCGGTAGCTTTTTACAAACCGGCTATTCAGATATACCTGGCGCTCCTTTGGGACAACTGTCCGTGTCAGGCTCACTTCCTCCACATGTACTGATCACCCTGCTGTATGTATGTGGGGTGGTATTCTTTTCCGCACGATTGCTACTTTCCACCATCATCATCCACAGAAGGATCAACAGTGCAACAGCTGCTGGTGAAGCCGGTCTGAAATTGCTGGAACGGGTCAGGAAACAGCTTGGAGTGACAAAAAATGTTCAACTGTATATATCTGAGCGACTCTCCTCCCCTGCCCTGTTTGGTTTCCTTAAGCCGGTCATCCTCGTTCCCGCCGGCATGTTCACACATCTCTCTTATGAACAGGCAGAGGTCATTCTGATGCACGAGATCGTCCATTTAAAAAGACACGATTTCCTGGTCAACCTCATTCAACACATGGTGGAGGTGGTATTTTTCTTTAATCCTTTTGTATGGGCAATCTCAAAAGAGATCCGGGCGATGCGGGAGGAGTCCTGTGACGACCTGGTAGTGGCCGGTTCCACATCGGCACGTACATATGCAAAAGCACTGTACAAACTGACGCTGCTCGACAATCCACCGGAGCTCAGCTCCCTGGCGGCAACAGGAGGCAGGCGAAAGCATTTATTCAACAGAATTCAACGAATCTTAAAACAAAACAACATGAAAACGAATCAACGATCACGTATCTATACAAGCATTTTCTCCGCTATGGCCATTGCACTGGTCATTACGCTTTCAGGATTTACACTTTCCCTGTTCAGCTTTGAGAACGAAAACCAGGCAGCTCCCATATCAGGTCAACTGAACCTGGACAATGAAATTCATACCGTCGATACGGTGCCGGCCAGCAAAAATGCTGTGAAGGCAAAGGTTATAGAGGATATCGAGGTGAATTTCAGTTCCACTGGAATCGATTCACTCTCTGATGAAGACAGGGAAGAACTCATTGCCTCCCTGGAACGGGCTTACGAGGAGTTGAATTCAATAGACATAGAAGAAAAGCTTGCGGAAATTGAGGTGGAGCACATGAGGCTGATGGCAGAATTACCGGAGCGTTTAAGGGATGAACAAGAGCGTGTAAGAATTGAAATGGAGAAGATAGATGAAGAGATGTTCCGTAAACAGGTTGAGATTGCCAGGCAGCAACTCGACTCTGTGAGGATGAATTTCGACAAGGAGGAGCTTCGCGAGAAACTGGAAATGCAAAGGGAACAGCTTGAAAAACAACTGGAGTCGGGCGATTATAAGAATGAGCAGATGAAGGAGTCTCTTGAGGAAGCACTCAGTTCACTTGAAGATATGGACCTGGACCAGGTGGTGGAAGATATTGAAATATCTATGGAGGACTTTGACTTTGACTTTGATTTTGATTATGAATTCGAAATCGATTCAGTGATGGCAAGCATTCATGTTACAATGGATGACATTGATATAGAATCTGTTAAAGATGATATTGAGCGGTCAAAAGCAGAGTTGGAACAACAGATCCGGGAATTAAAAAGTGCCGATTCGAAAAAAAAATCCAAATAAACAGACCTTAGATTCTTTGATTTCTCATTTGAATTGCTATATTTGCTTCTGTTAGTGTGACAATAATCCTATATAAAGATACATACTAACCCTGAAACTACCATTTATATAAGGGAATCCTGTCTTACATGTAAGGCAGGATTTTTTTATCGCGATATATTTCTCCAGATTTTCTCATCAAATTATCAACATTGCATCTCAGCTTTTAAGTTTATTGGTATATTCGGAGATTCAAAACTCAAATTCTACCAATTATGGCGAAGCAGGAAATTAAACAAAACAAAGGACTCGTTATTGTAATTGCCTCCATAGCAGCAACAGGAGGATTGCTGTTTGGATTTGACACCGGGGTAATTTCCGGGGCGATTCCGTTTTTACAGGATTATTTTGAACTAACGGACAGCCAGGTTGAGAACATCACTGCACTTGGACTGATCGGAGCAGTTGTCGGTGCTTTGGTCACAGGCACACTTACAGACTACCTGGGCCGCAGAAAGGTGATCCTGGCATCTGCATTTGTATTTGCTACTGGCGCTGTCTGGACAGGACTTGCTCCAACAGTTCCCCAGTTAATGATCTCAAGGTTTTACCTGGGACTGGCCATCGGGGTCTCCTCCTTTGCAGTACCGTTATATATTTCGGAGATATCTCCAACGAAGATCAGGGGTACCCTGGTTTCCATGTTCCAGTTGCTGATCACAGTGGGAATTCTTGCTGCATACCTCAGTGACCGCGCTCTTGCAGACAACAGCAATCCGGAATCATGGAGGCCTATGTTGTGGGTTGGCGTATTCCCGGCCCTGATCCTTTTCGTCGGCATGTTTTTCCTTCCGGAGACACCACGCTGGCTGATGAGCAAGGGCAAAGAAGATGAGAGCCGAAGGATCCTGAAAAAGATTGAATTCCCGGAATTCATTGACAAGTCGATCTCAGATATGAAGGAACAGATTGCACTTGAAGCGATGCAGGCGGGATGGAGAGAGATCTTCAAGCCGTGGTTGAGAAATGCACTGATCATCGCAATGGGAATTATGTTCTTCCAGCAATTCGTAGGGATCAACACCGTGATCTATTACAGTCCGAAGATCTTCCTTGCAGCAGGATTTGTAGGCAATGAAGCAGCCATTGCAGCTTCTGTAATCGTAGGAGTTGTAAACGTGTTGTTCACTATTGTTTCACTTTTCATCATCGACCGGCTCGGCAGGAGAAAGCTTTACTTCATTGGCGTCTCAGGGATTGCCGTTGCTTTGATTTCAATGGGACTCGGATTCATGATTGAAGGAGCTTCAAAATGGTTCCTGGTTGGCTCTATGCTTGTTTATATTGCATTTTTCGCCATCAGCCTCGGCCCATTGGGTTGGTTGATTATTACCGAGGTTTTCCCGACAAGGGTGCGCGGGCTCGGGTCATCCATCGGATCGCTGTCGAACTGGGGATTCAATACACTCGTGGTATGGACCTTCTTCAAGATGGCCAGCGCCATTGGCAATGCGAAGGATGTGGTTGTCCCGGAGGGATCTGACCTTTCAACTGAATGTCCGACCTGCGTGGGCAGTGTGTTCTGGATTTTCGCAGCTGTAGCTTTGATCGGATTGGTGTGGGGCTATTTCTATATCCCGGAAACGAAGAATGTTTCTCTCGAGGAGATCGAGGCCCACTGGCGGGACGGAAAAAAACCACGCGACCTGAAAGCACAGTAACATACTGTATGTCAAAATATAAGCCCCGGCACTCCCGGGGCTTTTTTATTTTTGCTAGTTTTTTGGCACAGGTTTTGATTTTATACTATCAAACAATAAAAACTTAAAACCTCGAGTCATGAAAGCAACAGTGAAAACAAGTATAATGCTGATGGCGATGACAATCGGTACACTGGCAGCCAGTGCACAATCAGCACGTCGGGGAACACCACATAATGAACAGAAAAGGAAAACCTCGCAGAGTGTATCTTCCAGGTCTCACCAGGAATCGGTGAAGAGGAATCAAAATACAAGATCAACAAAACATGTTACTTCCCGCACCAATTCACGGAAGTCAGAAGCCTACAGAGGCAATGGAAAATCCAGGAAGCAGGTGAATACCAGGAATTCACGTGCGAAGGAGAGCACGTATCGTTCAGCAAATAATAACAGGCGAACAGTACAGCAATCCACCCGGCCACGGGTTGAACCCCGGAACAACAGGAAAAGCAGTGTTTCCACACGGCACAATCCGAGAAGTGATTACAGGGCTCCGAAGCGGACGGTCAATGTTGGTAAAACGCATCGCGATCCCAAGTACGACAACAGTGGTAAATCACACGTGGTAAGAAGCAACACCGGGCGCAGCACGGTTCACAAGCATCATTACCCGAAAACAAGTGTGAAAGTCCATGTACACTCCGCGACCCATCACAATCATTACAAGGCGATGTATTACCCTGCCCACAGGGACATCATCTGGACGCGCAGAATGCACAGGCACTATGTAGACCTTTACCCCGGGTATGTCTGGCGCTACCCCGTTGGCTACAGCATCCGGACGATCTCGGTTTTCGATGCCCGTTTTAATATCGGGGAGGTATCCAGGGTATACGGAAGAGTTTACGCAACCTGGTACAACAGGGATTCTGACGACCTCATGCTCTTCTTCGGCGGACAATACCCGCACCAGGAGTTTACGATGATCATTCCAGGAAACATTGCACGCAGGTACAGCTGGAGACCGGAAAGATATTTCCTCGGACAGCATGTATTCGCCACTGGATTGATCACCAGTTTTGAAGGGAATCCCGAGATGATCGTTAAGAAAAAATATCAGCTGGATGTATACTAACGACTAACATGTTCACCAGCGTAAACCGGTTCATCATTTGATGGACCGGTTTATTTTTGGGGTATTGCCGGGAGCGGCACGATCTTACTGTTACGTTCAATGGAATAGGCGGCAAAGACCCCTACCGCATCATCTCCTTCAATATTGGAGGATACATTGGCAGGCGGACCGCTGAACAGGGGATTATTGCCAAAGATTTCATTCTGGGCCTCCACGATAAAATTGTAATAATCTTCCGTGATGCTGCTGATCACCAGGGTGACTTCATCTCCGGGGACAACGACCTCATCTTCATTGTCATCATCCAGGAAACCAACAGGGAGTCCGGCGATATAATTATCAGTAAAGAAATCATCAGGCTGCACCGTGTACTGGGACAACCGGTTGTGGATCATTTCTTCATTTCGTGTAAGCTGAAAATTATAGTAATTGGTGCCCATGGCTTCCGGCGACCACAGCGTTACCTGTGTTCCGCTGAAAAAGGGAGTAATAAACCTTTCAAGTGAGATTGAATCAGGCTTCTCGATGAACGGCATTCTTGCAATTGCAGAATACTCCTCAGATTCCCCGTCATTGTCTATATCCACATTGCTGATCTTCAGCTGGTAGGTGACTCCCTGCACCCCGGTATAGGGTGCACTCATTTGATAAATTCCCGGCCACACCGCCGACTCCTCCAGGGTGATCAGGGAATCTCCGGCCATGATACGAACGGTTGCTCCTGTAACAGGCGGGGGTTCTTCATTGTAGAAATAGTCTGAAGTTGTGGTCAGCTCCACATAATGTCTTTCATGATCGGTAGTTACCTTTCCGAAAACAACGAGCCGGTCATAAGTTGAATCCAGCTCGATCTCAACAACCTCAGTGCATGAGATGCTGATTACAAGCAGGACGATAAGCACCGATATTTTATTGTAACTCCTTTTCATCAAAAGCTGAAGTTATAGGTGATCGCAGGAATGATGGAAAAGAGGTATGTTTTCTCTGCGTAGGTCCTGTTTGGATCTTCGCTGTCCTGCTCAAAATTCAACGTCCATGTGTTTTTCCGGGCATAGGCATTGTAAACAGAAAAATTCCATTCTCCCTTCCAGCGTTTGTTGCTGCGGTCTTTTTCCCTGATGATCACCGCCAGGTCCAGCCGGTGGTAGTCATCCAGCCTGAACTGGTTTCTTCCCGTATAAAGAGGAATAATATTGCCCTGTACCTTGTATCTTCCGGTAGGCAATGTGAAAGGAAGTCCGGATGAGTAGATCCAGTTGGCGGAAACAGAGATACGTTTCGAAACATCATAACTGCCCACGAGGGCCAGGTCGTGTGGTTTGTCATAGGGTGCCGGGTACGGAACCCCCTTGTTCACCTCCGCCAGTGTCCGTATGGTCCTTGAATAGGTGTAACTCAGCCAGCCTGAAAAACGGTTGTCGGTATACCTGAGGAACAGCTCGGCACCATACGATGTTGCGAACCCGGTCCTGATCTCCCCCTCCAGGTATGGATTCAGGATCAACTGTGCATGATCGGCGAAATCGATTGAGCGATCCATTTTTTTGTAATACAACTCAAATGATGTCTCCAGCTTGTTATTCATAAAATTCCTGAAATATCCTCCTGCTACCTGGTTTGAAAGCTGCGGCATTATGTTTGGGGATGCCGGGAACCATATATCCAGGGGTGTCCCGGCACTGCTATTCGAGGCAAGCTGCATATACTGAATGGTACGGGAATAGCTCATTTTGACCGAGCTTGCATCATTGATCCGGAAATTGAGGGCCAGTCTTGGTTCAAATCCCCTGTAGGTATTGAAAAACTCACCTTTGCCGTATACGGTTGAGTCGACCACCATATAGTGATCGTTGTAATTATATACAGTTGCCTCACCGATGTTATCGAACTGAGAATACCTGATTCCGTACCTTACCGACAGTCTGTCCCCAAGCTTTGAGTCCCCGGAAAGGTAGATGCCTGTTTCGAGGGCATAATTAGCGGCCAGGGTGGCAGTATCGTTATCATTTCCCCCAGTTTGGGTGATGATCAGTCCAGGCTCGATGATATGATAGATTCCCGATGCTCCAAATTTCAATGTATGTCCGGGCATCAAATAATAGGTAAAATCGCCTTTAAAACCGTAATCTGTAAGGTCTGACTGCCAGGTAAAACGGGGTATTGCATCCTCCGGGGTACCCAGACTGTAATTGTATTTAGAATTCACGAATGTAAAATTACTGAACAACTTCTTTGAAAACAGGTGGTTCCATCGGGCAGTGATGGTCCGGTTTCCAAAAGTCATGCCGGCAAAGTCGTTTGCAAAGACATCTTTGCCATTGTATGCTGACAGGTAGAACCTGTTGTTTTCGTTCAGCGTATAATTGAATTTCCCATTGAGGTCATAGAAGTAGAGTGAGTTGTCATGTATTGCTGTATCCCGGGCCAGCGGAAGGAAAACATCGGCATAGGTCCGGCGTCCAGAAACCAGATATGAGGCTTTTTTATTGAACAGGGGTCCCTCAAGTGTGAGTCTGCTGGAAATATTCCCGATCCCACCTGTGGCTTCAAATTCACGGCTGTTCCCGTCTTTCATCCTCACATCCAGTAACGATGAAAGCCGTCCGCCTGCACTGGCAGGAATGTCCCCCTTATAGAGCTTAACATCTTTGATTGCATCGTTATTGAATATGGAGAAGAATCCCAGGAGATGGGATGCATTGTAAACAGTTGCCTCATCCAGGAGGATCAGGTTTTGGTCGGGACTCCCTCCCCTTACGCTGAAACCGGAGGAGCCTTCACTGGTTACCTGGACACCAGGAAGCAGCTGGATGGCTTTGATCACGTCCACCTCTCCCATGAAGGCCGGAATTTTCCTGATGGATTTAATCTGTAGCTTGGTGGCTCCTGTTTCAAGGCTCGTCACGTTTGAGTTGGCTGCTTCAGCGGTTACTGTGACCTCCTCAATTTCATTCGCTGCCTCTGACAATTCCACATCCAGTTCCATATCCTCGATAAAATTTACAGGTTTGGACTCGGCATTATAACCAACATATGAATATACCAGTGTATAAAACCCCGGTTCCAGGCTGATGGAATAGAATCCGTACTGGTTGGTAATCGTTCCCGAACCGGTCTCCCGTATGGCCACATTGGCGCCGATAAGCTCCTCCCCGGAGGTGGTGTCCCTGACATAACCGCTGACAGTGATCCTTTTTTGTGCATGCAGAACGGGTGCGGTAAGGACTAGAACCAGGATGATATGGATAAAAAGCTTCAATTTCATTTTCCCTTTCAAAGCTAACGAATAGCTACAACTCCGGAATAAAAAAAAGGAGGATTTTAATTCCCTACTGACATTAAAATCCTGAATCCATATCCATTCCTCCTCCGCCCTCGCGATTGCTTCGTTGATCTACACGGTAATTATTGATCCTGTAACTGAGCGTGAGCATTACAATCCTCGGTTCTCTCTCCATCAGCACATACTGGTAAAAGTCATTTCCAGAGGCAGTGAACTCTCGTTTCATACTGCCCAGAACGTTTTGCAACTGGAGCGTGGCTGAAAGCTTTCGCTTGAAAAAATCCTGGCGGACAGCAAGGTTCATGTAATACATTCCCTCTGCCCTTCCCTGTGCCGTTACTGTAGGTCCGTGATACCCGACGATGGATTGAATCCTGGTCATTGGTGTAACAGTGAAGGTGGCGTTTGTATTGGCATTCCAGCTTACATTGCTGGCATCAATGATCTCCCCGTTGAGCTCACCCTCTATTCCATAATAATAGACGTTGGTGCTTGCGTTGAGTTTGAACCACTTTGCAAACTCCCAGTTTGCCATCAGTTCTGATCCTATCACATGATCTTCATTGATGTTCGTAAAGGTCTGGTAATACAATTGCTGCTCGCTGTCGAATTCTGTGATCCGGCTGATCTTGTTGATGGTGTTCCTGTAATAGGCTTCAAATGCCAGGAAATTTTTCCCCCATCCTTTCTGATACCCCAATTCATAGGAGTGGATATATTCGGGCTCAAGGGCTGGGTTTCCTATGCGCACTGTATTCCGGTCCACATAACTTGGCACCGAATCGAGGAAATAGCTCCTGGGTCTGTCCACTCTTTTGCTGTAACTCATCATGAGCTGTTGATCATTCTCAAACTGTCTTGCAATATGCAGTGACGGATAAAAATCAATCCGGTTAATTGTATTGGAGCTGTTGAAATTGGCATATTCGATCAGCCGGTAGGTGTATTCACCCCTGATTCCAACCTGATACTGGATCTTATTGAGCTTTCCTGCGTATTGTGCATATGCTCCCTGGATATTCCGGAAAAATATACTTTCACTGCTATTGCTGTCAATTGAGTTCCATAGGTCGGTATCCGGATCATATTCCTGGAAAATCACATCTCCCGTCTGATCATCTATGCGTGCCTGGTAACCCGCTTCAAATTTTCCGTCTTCAAATGGTTTGGTGTAATCCACCTGGAATCTGTATTCCGATTCATCTTCGGTTTCAAGGTTTCGGTTCTTTTCGGGGGATAGTTCCGGAAGAATGTCATAATTCTCATTGGCGAAATTATATTCCAACTGCTCAGATCCATCCTGACTACTTCTGGAAATATTGGCCATGACCACCAGTTTATGTGCTGCTGTATCAAAGGTCTGTGTGTAGCTCATATTAGCACTGACATACATGCTGTTACGAGACATTATGTCGGTATTCACAAAAAAGAACTCCTCTGTGGATGGGACCGTATATTCACGGCTTGTCCCGGATCTGTCGATCCCGAAGCTGTATTTTCCCACACTGGTTTCAAAGGTTACGTTGCTTTTTGGTGTGAAGTCATAACCTGCCCCGGCTTTCACCTGGTATCCGCCCCTGAGAAAATTAAAATCACCATTGGCGTCGTTATGATTTTCAGATCCATCATCATTAAAGCTGACATGTTCCCTGTAGAGGTTCCCTTCATACACGTTGTCACTGTAATTACCCCCAATGAAGTAGGTTAGTTTACCTGACCTTCTGTTCAGGAGGGCATCAAAACGATACTTATTGTTGCGTCCAACAGAAGCGTTCACAATTCCTGTGGTCCCTTTTTCCACCTGCTTTTTTAAAACAACATTGATAATTCCTCCGTTTCCATCCGGATCATATTTCACCGATGGGTTGGTGATAATCTCAATATTCTGAATGGTACTTGCCGGGATCTGCCTGAGGGCGTCTGCGGCATCAAGAACTGTTGGTTTGCCATTGATCAGGACTGTAAAATTACCACTTCCGCGGAGCGATACATTTCCTTCTATATCAACCGTCACTGAAGGGGTATTTTCGAGCACATCCACAGCTGTTCCTCCTGCTGCGCTTAGGTCTTCGCTTACATTGACAACTTTTTTATCGAGTTTATATTCCACACGGCGCTGATCTGCAACGATCTCAACTTCTTCAAGATTCTCTGACCCGAGTGAAAGCTTGATTTCTCCAAGCTCAAGGTTCCTTGATTCGCGGTTCAGAATGACCGGACTCAATACCTTTTTTTCATATCCTACAAATTTGATTTCGATGTAATAGCGACCATATGGCACATCAGTGAGCTCAAAGATCCCTTTCGTGTTTGTGACGGTACCTGTAACGAGTGAAGAATCCTGCATCCGAAAAACCGCTATACTTGTGTATTCCATGGGAATGTCGGCAGACCGATCCACCACTATTCCTGTGATTGTTCCCTTCATCTCAGGAGCAGCACCCGGATTCGGGCCGCTCTGTCCATGCACCACAGGGGTCAGCAACAGCAGCACTGCTGCAAACCAATATATTTTCATTGTCATTGTATTTCTTGTCTGTCAGATAAATTTTCAACGATTGTAAGACAACCGAAGTGGCAAGAAGTTTAATAGGAAGTGTTAAATATTTCTAATTGCTGATGGCCTGACTCAATGCATCAATAAAGGCTTCCACAGAAGCGGTGATAATGTCTGTTGATGCTGAGAATCCATAGTAGATCTGGCCTTTGGATTCGACCTGAACATGCACCTTTCCAAGGTCATTGCTTCCCCTGTGAATGGCCTGGATCAGGAATTCCTCAAGTTTGACTTTTTTCTTGATGATCTGTTTCACTGCACTGAATGATGCGTCCACGGGTCCGTTTCCCTCTGCAGTAGCCGAATGGCATTTTCCTTCCCACTCTATGGTAACTGTTGCCACCGGCGCTGATCCTTTCCCACATAGTACCTGCAGTCTGTGCAGGTGCAGATTTCGTTTGATATCCCTTGAACTTGCTCCCACCAATGCATTGAGGTCGTCGTCGCCAACTTCCTTTTTTGCATCTGCCACTGTGAGGAACTGGTCATACAGCACATCCAGCGTCTCTTTCTCAAAGGAATATCCCAGCTGCTTCAGCCTGTGCTTCAAAGCTGCCCTTCCACTCCTGGCCGTGAGTACAAAAGAAGATTCCTTGATCCCCACTGTCTTGGGGTTGATGATTTCGTAATTCTCCCTGCGTTTGAGCACGCCATCCTGGTGGATTCCCGAGGAGTGTGCAAATGCATTTCTTCCAACAATGGCCTTGTTCGGTTGTACAGGCATTCTCATCAACGTGGACACAAGGCGGCTGGCGTTATAAATCTTCTTTGGATTGATATTGGTTTCAAAATTCAGGTGTTTTCTGCTTTTCATGATCATCACTACCTCTTCAAGGGAGGTATTCCCTGCTCTTTCACCAATTCCGTTGATGGTAACCTCTACCTGTCTTGCGCCGTTGATCACTCCAGACATGGTATTTGCCGTGGCCATCCCGAGGTCGTTATGACAGTGCGTTGAAAGGATCGCCTTGTCAATATTGGGCACATGATCCACCAGGTATTTGATTTTTTTCCCGTATTCCTCCGGAAGTGTGTATCCGGTTGTGTCAGGTATATTGATCACCGTAGCGCCGGCAGCGATCATTTGCTCGATCACTTTTGCCAAAAATTTGTTATCCGTACGTCCCGCATCTTCTGCATAGAATTCCACATCGTCGACGAAATTCCTTGCATACTTTACGGCTTCAATACCTCTTTCAATGATCTTTTCCGGCGTACTGTTCAGTTTATGATGAATATGGTAGTAAGAGGTTCCTATACCCGTGTGGATCCTGGGTCTCTTTGCGTGTTTCAATGCATCTGCAGCTACCTCAATGTCCTTTTTGATGGCACGTGTAAGTCCGCATACCACCGGTTCGGTAACTGCTTTTGAAATTTCAATGACAGAATTAAAGTCTCCCGGACTTGATATTGGGAATCCGGCCTCGATCACATCCACACCAAGGGATTCAAGCATCTTTGCAACTTCTATCTTCTCAATGGTATTTAACTGGCACCCGGGGACCTGCTCTCCGTCCCTCAGAGTCGTATCAAAGATATACACCCTGTCCTTACTCATAGTTCTCTGGTTTTGATATGCGTAAAATTAAAGATACCTGCAAATTTATGCTTTATAACACAATATCCTTAAGAAATCTAAGACTTTTGAGATAAAATATGCTATTCTGGTATATGAAGTCAGTTTGCAGTGACTATTTATAAGTATGCAAATGATTATCCTTTAAGCTCTTCTGTTGTTTCTGGTAGCAGATACACCACCTGGAAAATAAATACCCCGGCACTCTGTTTGCCGGGGTATGACCAGTATATTTTATGCTGTAATTCCGGGTTTGATCCGGTTTACGAGGTTTTTGTCCCGGTAAACGAACCTGTATGGTTATTTGAACTCCTTTTGCAGTTCCTTTACCCAGCTGGCGATCCTCGGCTTGTT
>CAKZNC010000176.1 GCA_937129385.1 uncultured Bacteroidota bacterium | reverse complement strand
TATAAGTATTAGATATTGTACTGTTTTTAAAATCTTATGCGCTCAGCCTGCGTCTTTTGCTGGCATTGTTTCCAGTTGTTCCTGTTCCTAAGGATCAGGATCGTCGTCCTGCACATGGTCGGTCACACCCCAGCCCTTGATGCGCAGGGGATATCCGGGATGAGGATTGACTTTTATCATTGCTTTGTTCATGATCTCAGTAATTAAAAACGGCCATCAGCTGAAATCCAGCCCCGCTGAATAGCGTTGCTTCCTGTTGAAAGTTATACAGCTGGTAATTTTTAGGATTCCAGAAGGCCATGGTATAAAAGGTCCAGCGGTCAAAAGTCATCGACCAGTTAATGAACCTGTACATATCGTTATTGGTAAAATCATAGAATACGATTCCCGAGAGATTGTGGATGATGCTTAGCGGGTACGATAATGTTACACCGGCAAATGCTGTCGACTGCGTGGTGGAGAACGGCTGCTCCCCCGCCAGCAGGAAAAAACCCTCGCTCATGATGTTCAGACCATTTCCCAGGTTGAAAGTGTAATCTGCTCCCACATTCAGCATAGTGGTATAATCCACCGGTGTGAAATCAAAGTTGTGTTGCGTCAGGGATCCTTCCAGCCAGAGGCCCACCCCCAGGTCAACTTTCGTATCGAAGGCAATGCGATTTTCCGGATAGGTCCTGCCAAGTTGCATTGAATCGGGCAGCACTGCATCCGGATCTGCCTCGCGATGGTGAAACGAAAGGGCAGCTTCACCGATACCCACTGGTACCTGGACCCTGCCGCCATATTCGAATCCCTTTTCTTTCGTGGGATACTGCTCCAGCCCTTTTCGTTCATCGTTGCCATACAATCCCCACAACCAGATGTTGGCGTTGTTGAGAAAGTAGTACCTTCCCAGGATTCCCCATACTCCATCGGTAAGTTGCAGGGGGTCCCTGGGATCGATGCGGTCGAACCACATCAACGGTCTCAGCATCCGTGCTGATCCGAAATTGATCTTTTGAAGTCCGGCCCTGAGTTCAAACTGATCTCCGGCCAGCTTCACCCATACCCTGTAAGGATCCAGCTCCCCATCACCGTAGAGGGTGTCGGGAACAGATAGTACACCCGGACTCATGTATGTGACAGCCCCCCAGATATTCAGCGACCCTTCAGCTTCGATGTAAAGATCACCCACAGGAAGGTAGAGCCTCAATTCGGGGATGTACCGCAGCCCTCCCTGGACCGCACGCTGATCCGATGGGTTTGCCGTTGTCCAGCCAATCACCTGTCCGGAAAGGTCAAGTTCCTGGGCCTGCGTACCGGTTGGGATAAGCAGGTATAGAAGAGCGATAATGGGAATGATTTTTTTCATGGTCATTCATTGCTTCGGCTTGCGATGCCGTAAAAGAAAAACCGGGTCAGCTCCATGGCCAGTTCATTGGGATCCTTATACATCGCGATCAGATGCTCATCCTTGAGCATGTCGTAGATGTGGTTCAGGAAATAGATGATGAATTCGGGTTTCACATCCTTCCTGATCTCCCCCCGTTTTTGTGCCTCTATATAATCTGTATGTACGACCCCAAGTACTTTTTGGGTCATTTCGGACATGTATTGCATCATCTCAGGCTCCCCGTGGATCATCAGGTCATCCAGGAATTCGCTGCTGATATCGGCGGTGCCTTCCATCTTTATCTGCACCTGTTGTTCGATCTTCTCGGTGAAAGGGATCTCACTCTTCATGATGGCATTGTATCTTTCCAGGGACTCTCCCAGCACCTTCTCCATGATGGCTTTCACAAGTTCCATCTTGTTTGAGAAATACTTGTAGAAGGTCATTTTACTTACCCCCGCCTCTGCACAAACCTCCTCGATGGTGACACGTTTGAATCCATGTTTCCAGAACAACTTTTTCCCTGTCGCCAGGATCTGCTTCTTTTTCGGACTTGACATAATGTTTAAAAGTATACGATAAAAGTAATATAAAACAAATATCGTACAATGATATACATTTAGTAAACACGTGTCAAGAGAAATCGTAAATATTTCAGTAAAGCGCATGCAGACATCTGTCAAATCAGGGCATATATCAGTGAAAGGGCCGCTTGCCGCCCCGCGTTTTTGCAGGTTCCTTTTGCAGATCCATGAGAAATGGTTTAAATTGGATGCAAAACCCGGCAATACATGAAAAGATCACATCCTGTTTCCATCTTCCTGCTGTTGCTATCGGTCTCCCTGGTCTCCCAGGTGCCGGCCGATGAAGTCATCATAACGGCAAGTTCAACGCTGCCTGCGGGCAGTACCTCCGATTATTCCCCGTCGAATGTCATGGACGGAACCTCGGCCTCATGGAGTGAAGGGGCCCCGGGACCGGGGATCGGAGCATCACTGCGATTTGAGATGCGGTATCCCGACATGTTGCGATACGTGATGATCAGCAATGGTTTAGGCAGGGAGAAGTACTGGAAGGCGAATGCACGGATCAGGAAACTGAAGATCACGGATGAGCATGGAAATACAAGGCTGCTGGAAGTGGAAAATACTTCAAAACCAAGAGTTTACGGACTCTATGATCTGAAGCGTGATGAGCGTGGCCACCTCATCGATGGCCAGGTACTCCGTGGCCAGGATTTCCGTTTCGAAGTACTTGAGGTATATCCAGGTGAGCGATGGGAGGACCTGTGTGTCAGCGAGATTGGCTTCAATCAATGGTATTACCCGGCCTTTGAGATGGATCGGTCGTATTTGATTAAAAACCTTTATATGGATTACTTTGGAGGGGTCTATGACCGTGATGGAACCTTGCTTGTGGATACCGATTTTGAAGGATTCAAGGCCCCCGAGATCATTGATGGATCAATAATTTCAAATATCAGTTCAGGTGACGGCACCCTGGGGACCAGGGAGTACCAGGTTTTCACGGACCGGGCATCTGAGCGGTACCTGGTCTTTTGCTCCCTGGAACAGTCTGAAATCTCCCAGGCAAGCATGGAAGGTGAAGTGGATGAGAATGGCGAGCCTTTCCGGACCTTCACCCGGCAATGGCGACTTGATCGCTTTGACACAGAGACTGGGATGTTTCAACAATTGTCAATGGAAGACCGGGAGGCATACTTTGACCCGCCTCCGGCCAGAGCACTCTCGGAACGCACCGGCAACCATTTGCCAGAAGAGGCGATCTGGATCTCCCTAAAGGGGCCGGGTATGCTGAATGTTGCGTGCCCGGATTGCCCCGGCGATCCTGCACCAGGAATTCTTTATGTCTGGGAAGGGGGTATGTTCAGGATCTACAGTGACCAGTAGATATCAGTCAGCCGTCAGCTCTCAGTCGCCAGCCGTCAGTCACCAACCAGACGATGCCAACTCTTAACACTTAACTCTCACCTACTCCCCTGACTTCCCGTAGTTGGGCAGTACCCTTGCACTGGGATCGTTGACGTTGCAGTTTTCCCAGGTCTTGTTGGGCATCCAGAAATCGACCACGCAATGTGACTGACCGGGGAAGTGAGACTCAAAGATATCCCGGTACATCAGCGACTCCTTGGAGATCGGGGTGGCGTGGGTGTACCTCTTTTTGGCCGCCTCAAATTCGGCGTCTGTGTACATCTCTTCCGCATACTGTTTCAGGTAGTCGGTCACGCTGTGGCCCACGGCATCAGAGAATGCAGCCTTTTCCCGGTAGAGGATCTCCTGCGGGAGGTAGTCTCCTTCGAATGCTTTTCGGAGCAGGTATTTTCCAACACCGGTAAAATTCATTTTCAGTTCGGGCTTGATGGACATGACGTAGTCGACAAACTCCAGGTCACCAAACGGCACCCTGGCCTCGAGTCCGCACGACGAAATACTCCTGTCGGCGCGAAGTACGTCATACATATAGATCTCGCGGATCCGTTTTTCGGCCTCTTCCTGGAAGGCGGAAGGTGACGGGGCGAAATCGGTGTACTTGTATCCAAAAATCTCGTCACTGATCTCGCCGGTCATCAGCACCTTGATGTCGGTGTTCTCGGTGATGTATTTTGATACCAGGAACATCCCCATGGAGGCCCGGATGGTCGTAATGTCATAAGTTTCAATATTGAAGATCAGGGAGCTGAGCGTGTCGAAGATGTCCTGCCTTTTGAACAGTACTTCGGTGTGGTCGGCACCCAGGTAGTCTGCCACAATGCGGGCGTACTTGGTGTCGATGGCATCTTCATCGATTCCGACGGCGAAAGTGCGGATGGGTTTGCCCATCATTTTTGCAGCAATCGCACAGACCAGGCTTGAATCGAGTCCGCCGCTGCAGAGGAACCCAACCGGCACGTCCGATTGCAGGCGCTTTTCAACACCGTCGGTGAGGGTGCGGTTGATGTTCTCCAGTACCTCCTCCAGCTCATGATCTGAAAACTGGTCCACCTTCGAGATGTCTTTGTAACAGATGAATTTCTCACCGTCATATACATGTCCGGGAGGAAAAGGCTTCACCTCTTTACAGAGGATGTTCAGCGCCTTCATTTCACTGGCAAACAGGATCGCGCCATCTTCACTGTACCCGTAGAACATTGGCCTGATCCCGATGGGATCCCTTGCTGCCACGTACTTGTCTTCCTTCTCGTCGTAGATCACGCAGACAAATTCGGCATCCAGGCGCCGGGCGGTTTCATAGATCCCCAGCTCCTGGTACATGGGAATGATCACTTCGCAATCTGAACTGGACTGGAAATCAAATTTCCCGTCATAGTCGGCCAGCAACTGTGGGTAATTGTATACCTCGCCGTTACATACGAGATGGATCTTGTCGTACTGCATTGGCTGGTTTCCGTCGTCCGACACATCCATGATCTTCAGCCTGTGAAAGCCCATCCAGCCCTTCTCTGAGAAATCGGCATACAGACTGTTATCGGGGCCCCGGTATTTTATTTTCTGAAACTCACTCACCGCCTTCAAACGGGTCATTTTGTCGCTCCCTGTATAAACTGCAAATCCACACATAACACAACTATTTAATTTTAAATTATCATCAAAATAGGGTGTAAAGATATAAAAATGATATTAAAAACAAGAAAAAACAGATAAATAGTCAATATTTAACCCTATTTTATTAAAAATTGATTTCTGACGCACAAGTGGGAACAGCATTTCGCCAGGTCAGTAATTGCGGGTACTCATATTATAAAAGGTGTAAGTAGGTCTTAAAACAGCCTGGAGTTTTGATTGAATCGGTGATGGGAGTCATGAGATCAGTTGGATGGAGTGTTTTCGGATAGGAGGGATGAGTTTGTATGGACGGGTTGAGATCAGGTGGGTGGAATGAACTGGGAAGGGCATCGTGGATTCGGAAGGAGAGCATGGGTGTGTATGGCCGGAATAATTTGGTAGTGGTGGAATGAATTCCTATTTGCGGAATAAATTCCATCCCACTGTTGGGACATAATATTTTGCCAGGAAGAGATTGTTAAGCGGGAATGAATATATTTACAGTTCTAACCTACAACGAAAATTATGAGCACAGCTACCAACCGCAGGGATTTCCTTAAAAAGAGTGTATTAACGGCAGGGGCCTTTACCATTGTTCCGAGGCATGTCCTCGGGGGACCGGGGTTTATCGCACCAAGTGATCGGATCAATTTCGGTTATATCGGCAACGGGAAACAGGTGAAGACGTTGCTTGACAGCTTCATCAGGCTTCCGGAAGTACGTGTGGTCGCCGCATCGGATGTGGATTCAAAAAAACTCACCCGGTTTAAAAACTGGACAGAGGAGTATTACAGTGCAAACCCGCCAAAAAAGAGATACAAGGGATGTGATACCTATTCCGATTACAGGGAATTGCTTGCGCGGAGGGATATTGATGCCGTGGTGATTGCTACGCCTGATCATTGGCATGCCCTGCAATCCATCGATGCCCTGAATGCAGGCAAGGATGTTTATTGCGAGAAGCCGATGGCTCATACCATTGAGGAGGGGCGTGCCATGGTAAAAGCGACACGGAAAAACGAGCGGGTTTTCCAGACCGGAAGCATGCAGCGTTCATGGGCAGATTTCAGGAAGGCGTGTGAGTTGGTGCGGAACGGCTACCTGGGGGAGATCAGTAAAGTACTTGTCAATGTGGGCGGACCGGGAATTCCGTGTGAACTGCCTGGGCAGCCGCAACCTGATTACCTCGACTGGAATGCATGGGTGGGTCCTGCAGTATGGCGGCCATACAACGCTGTGCTTGCACCGCCGATCGAAGACGATGGTTGGCCGAGGTGGCGGGATTACATTGCCTATGGGGGTGGTACACTGGCAGACTGGGGAGCACATATGTTTGATATTGCCCAGTGGGCACTGGGGATGGATGAAAGCGGTCCGGTAAAGATCGTTCCACCGGAAGATCCAGGGGCGCAGTTTGGCGCAAGGTTTTTCTATGACAACGGTGTGGAGATGGTGCACGAAGACTTTGGCCGCGGGTATGCGGTTCGCTTCATCGGCTCGGAGGGCACTCTTGATGTAAGCAGGTCCTTTCTCGACAGCAACCCGGCCGGAATTGTGACTGCGGAACTGAAGGACAGTGACGATCGGCTCTATCACAGCGACAATCACTACAGCGACTTCACCGGGGCGATCAAGGCGCGGACAAAGCCCATTTGTGATGTGGAGGTGGGACATCGCTCATCCACCGTTTGCAGTATTGGTAACATCGCTTACCAGCTGGGCAGACCCCTTGACTGGGATCCGGTGATGGAGCAGTTCACCAATGATGCTGTGGCCAACAGGCTGCGATCAAAGGAATACAGGGAAGGATACCGGTTGATGTGATTATACCGGTAAGGTTGTCCTGGGTGACTGCCAGGGGTACACCGACCGTTACGTTCTCTTGAGGAAGCTAATAGTTACCAAGTTTCCGGTCCTCATATCCAAATCGGTCCGAAACCATACCAATGATCTCATTGGCTGAACTCTCAATGGGCTTGTTGGTCACGTTGACCTTCGTGAAACCCCCTTTGTCAAAAATGAAATTGGCATACCTCAGCTCTTCCCGCACACTGTTCTGATCGATGTAGTTGGCATTTTTCAGGTCCCCCATCTGTTCCAGTCTTTTGTTTCTGACTGAAATAAGATGACTCATTCCAATGGCGAGTCCGAACACCCTTTTCGGGTCGACATTGAAGAGCTCTTCAGGCGGATTGATCCCTTTTACGATAGGTACATTGGCCACTTTCCAGCCGAACATAGACATGTAAACACTTAGTGGGGTTTTCCCGCTCCTGGAAACGCCGGTGAGGATGATCTCGGCTTTTTGCAGACGCTGAGGATTCAGACCGTCGTCATGGTTAAGCGTGTAATCAATGGCATCCATCCGCTCGAAGTACTGGTGGTTGATCCTGCGGTACAGCCCTGGAATGGCGATTGATTTCAGTCCAAGCTCCTCCTCCAGGAATTCGGCAAGCGGACCCATGA
>CAKZNC010000175.1 GCA_937129385.1 uncultured Bacteroidota bacterium | reverse complement strand
ATCCCAACATCGTGATCATCTATCTCGATGACCTCGGATATGGTGATGTGAGTGCCTATGAAGCTGGAACACTCCAGACGCCCAATATTGACAAGCTCGCTGAAAACGGGATGATGTTCACCGATGCGCATGCCTCTTCAGCTACATGCACTCCGAGCAGATATGCACTTCTCACGGGAAGGTATCCCTGGAGAAACAAGAATGCAAAGATACTTCCGGGAACGGCACCCCTGATCATTGACACTGCAATGGTCACGCTTCCCAAAATGCTCAGGAAGGAGGGCTATTACACGGGAATAGTAGGCAAATGGCACCTCGGACTGGGGGATGGTATTGTAGACTGGAACAAGCATATTTCACCCGGACCCAATGAGGTGGGATTTGATGATGCATATATCATGGCTGCGACACAGGACCGCGTGCCGACTGTTTACATTGAAAACGGCGATGTGGTGGGACTTGATCCCGACGACCCGATCGAGGTGGATTACAAAAACAATTTTCCCGGAGAGCCTACAGGTAAGGACAACCCGGAGCTGCTCACCATGAAATGGCACCATGGGCACAACAGCAGCATCGTGAACGGAATACCCAGGATCGGATACATGAAAGGAGGAGAGGCTGCAAAATGGAGCGATGTAGATATGGCCGATCATTTCCTGGAGAAAGCGAAGGAATTTGTTGCTGAAAATAAGGGTCAGCCATTCTTCCTCTATTATGCAATGCAGCAGCCACATGTACCACGGACTCCTCATCCGCGCTTTGTGGGCGCAACAGGTATGGGCCCGAGGGGGGATGTGATCGCGGAGGCTGACTGGTGTGTTGGTGAATTTATGAAGACACTGGAAGAGGAAGGGATACTTGAGCATACACTGATCATCCTTACCAGTGATAACGGGCCAGTGCTTAATGACGGTTACTATGACGATGCTGTTGAGAAACTTGGTGATCATACCCCGTGGGGTACTTACCGGGGAGGAAAGTACAGCCTGTTCGAAGCGGGCACAAGGGTCCCGTTCATTGTCTACTGGAAAGGAAAGATCACACCAGGAGTTTCTGATGCTCTTGTTTCACAACTGGATATACTTACTTCCATCTCAACGCTGGTAGGCAGCGACTATAAAGGTCCCGACAGCAAGGATCTGCTGGATCTTTTCATGGGGAGATCGGATGAAGGCAGGGAGAAAGTGATCCTCGAAGCCACCTCGCGGACTGCGCTGCGAAAGGGCAAATGGGTGATGATACCCCCTTATAAAGGATCTGCCGTAAATGAAAAGGTAAATATTGAACTTGGTAACGCCAGGGATGTTCAACTTTACGACCTCAGTTCGGACGCCGGGCAACAGGAAGATCTTGCAGATGAAAAACCGGAACTGGTTGAAAAACTATTTGAAGAATACAGGTCGATCGTTGGGGAACTGGAAACGGAGGATCTTGAATTGAAGTAATGATCATATTCTTCTAAGTCGGCTAAGGATCACCTGGCGACAGGTTCAAAATAAAAGCAGATACCCTGATAGATATCTGCTTTTTTTATTGGTATGAAAATCCCGGATTGCTACCTGCGAGAGCGAGAGCTGCTGCGTCCTGAAGACCGCGCCGGGCTGCTGCTTCGTGAACTGCTGCGGCTTACAGATCCGCTGCTACGGCTTCTGCTGCTGCTACGCTGAACAGAAGGTGAACTTTT
>CAKZNC010000174.1 GCA_937129385.1 uncultured Bacteroidota bacterium | reverse complement strand
AAACGAAGGTTTTGACTTTGAAAACACCTACGAGGATGACCTGGCGTATTTTATCAGGCGTGATTTCAACCACCCGTCAGTGATCGCCTGGAGCGTGGGGAATGAAACCATCGAGCAACTTGAAGACCCTGAAGAGGGGGTGGAATGGTACCAAACCCTGTCCAATCTCGTAAAATCGATCGATTCAACACGCATGGTCACTTGCGGACTCCATCCAGGTTATGCACAACGTGAAAATGAGATCCCCTCAAGCTACATCAGGGTTGAGCCGCTGGTCAGCTATAATTACCGCACAGATTCAATGGCAGCATGGCACTGGGAAAATCCCAATTTAATCTGGCTTGCTTCTGAAACAAAAGCATACAATGAAAACCGGCGCTCTGGTTTTGAGAACATCAGCTACCTGGATAATTCCTGGATGGACATGAAGCCTTTTGTGGCCGGACAGTTTATCTGGGCAGGCATCGATTACTATGGCGAATCACCGGGCTGGCCTCATAAGTCATTCTACAATGGATTGCTGAAAACCAGCGGTGAGATCAAACCATACGCATATTATACCCAGAGCATTTATTCTGATCAACCAATGGTCAAAATCGCAGTTGTTGACAAGAAGCTTGTCGATTCTTTGAACAACAGCACCAACTGGCAGCTGCCCTGGTCCGGAGCCCCTGTTGTAAGACACTGGAATTTCACAGATAACGGGAATGAACTCCAGGTGATCATATACAGCAACTGCCCGGAAGTTGAACTTACACTGAATGATTCGCTGCTCAACCAGTTTGCCAGGAGCAATTTCGATGATGGTGTCATCAAGACCAGCGTACGATTCAAGCCAGGAACGATCCTCGCAAAAGCGACCTTCAGAGATACAAACGGTGAAGTGATCTACGTCAGGGATTCCCTGATCACTGCCGGCCCTCCAGGCATGATCCTGATGAAACCTGACAGACATGAGTTCATTGCAGACGGTAAGGATGTAGTACATATTGAAACCCGCGTAACAGACAGCATTGGGATTACCTCCCCGGGAGCAAACCACACGATCAATTATAAACTGAGTGGACCCGGAAAGATCAAAGTGATCGACAATGGCAACCCCGTCGACTCCACTATTTATGGTGCCCATTCCGCCCCTGTATACGAGGGCACCCAATTGCTCATCGTGCAGTCTACTCTGGAACCTGGGGACCTGATCATCAGTGCAACAACAACAGGTTTGGAATCCTCCGAAGTCAAGATTAAATCGGTAGCTCCGGATTACGAATAAAAATATAAACACTTTCAATGAAAGTCCTGACAGTAAAAACACTTGAGGTAATATCCCCGGAAACACAGCGGGACATTCATTACATCCTGAGGATGGAACACCAGTCAGATCATATCTTCCATGATAAAAACGCTGATCGGTATTCAGCAACCATCAGCATGCAAAACACCGATGAAGCAATTGTCACCATTGTAGACAGATCTGTTGAAATCCCGGAATATACCATCATTGTGGACGACCTGGACATGGAAAACAACTTGTTTCAAAGACTCTATATAAAAAAGGGAAAGATCAATAAAAGAATGGACGGTAGCCTGAACTGGGAAAACCAGGAGTGATCATTCATTCGCAGCCGGAAGTACCACTCGGAAAATACTCCCCTTACCTGCCTCGCTCTCAGCAGTGATTGTGCCTCCATTCAGCTCTGTCAGCTCCCTGCATAGGATCAGCCCGAATCCTGAACCTTTTTCATTTTTTGTGCCGCTGGTAGATATTGTTGCCACGTCTGTAAAAAGTGAAGCTACCTTTTCTGGTTGCATGCCTACACCTGTATCACGGACAGTGATAATGGTATTTGCCCGGTCTTCACCTGCAATGACAGCGATCATTACAGATCCTTTCGTAGGTGTAAATTTGATGGCATTGCCGATCAGGTTCCTGAGAATGAGTTTAACCTGTTCTTTATCGGCAAACACTTTCGCACCCACAGGCACCTCCGTGGAGACCTTGATCTGTTTATCCTTCAACGGCAGATTAAAGAGTTCGATCGCCTCCTGCACAACCTTGTCAAGGGTGAAAATAGTGGCAATTCTTCTTAACTCCCCGGTTTGCGAACGTCCCCAGAAGATCATGTTCTCAACAAGATTCAATATGGCTCTGCTGCTGTTAGCGAGCAACTTAAGCATCTCCTCTTTCTCCTTCTCAGCATATGGCTCACTTAGAAGGAGCTCTAGCATCTGCTTGCTATACCCCACCGGTCCCCTGATATCATGTCCCATGATAGTAAAAAACTTGTTCCTGATGGCAACCTCACGCTGCAGGTCAAGATTGCTTTTCCTGAGCTCCTCCTGGTGTTTCATCAGCTGTTCCGACTTCATGTTTAACTCTTCAGTTCGCTGCATGACAAGATCCTCCAGGTTATCATTTACAGATTTGATCTCTCTCGATAACCGCTCATTGCGCATAACGTCCTGGTTCGTCTTTCCCGAAAAGATCATGGCGTAGATGATCAGGTAAATGAACATGGTATAATGTGAAATAAACCCTGTTTCGATAACATCTGAAATAAACAGCATGTCATTGACAGCGCCAATTGTGACGATACCGATACCAATCGCAAAACCTTTTGCGAAGGATCGCCCCCTGTTCCATGCAATTATGATCACATAAAGGATCACCCCGGCAGTGAAAATGACAAAATACATATAATAGGTGAGCAGGTTAGTAAAGAGGCTCACGGGTGAGATGATCACCGCAAAGACCATCACGCTGCAGATCCAGATAATGATCCTGAACAGCGTTTTTGGAAAATCATTTGGAAAGACAAAACGGATCATGAGAACGAAAAGCGGTACCAGGAGATCAAAACTGAGGTATTCAAGCCTCAGTAGGCTGATCCCAGTAACCCAGTCTCCATCAAAGAGGTCTGTTTCGCTCAGTATCAAAACGCGAAAAGCCATCATAAGACATATGAGTGCAAAGAACAATTTGTATAGTTCAGAGCGCATGAGATACAATCCCATGAAATAAATGCCAATGATCAGGAAAGCGCCAAGGAGAAAGAAATCCTTGTACTGCCGTTCCGCACTTTGCGACATCACCTGCATGGGCGTTCCCAGTTGAAAGCTTCCCCGGATACCCCCGGAACGATGCTCAAAATTTGATACATGCACCACGAGGTCCAGTACAGTATCCTTTACCGGGAAAACATAGATCTCCGGCCTGTATCCGAAAACAGACTGGTATTTATTCGTGCCTGGAAGACCATTAAATCCAATATTCCTCCCGTTGATATAATAGCCCGATGCTGAAAAGACCTCGGTAAACCTGACAGCCATACTCTGAACTCCATCCCCGACCAGTATTCTGAGCCTGTAAGTCCCGTACCCTTTGGAACTGATCCCCGGAATTTCATCCTGGAGCTGAGACCAGGCCGACGGCACATCAACATAGATCCCAGGCTCTTCTACCGGATTGATCGGATCGATCAGCTTTTCCCAGTAGAATGCCCACTCTCCTTTGACCTGTAGCGGACCGACATCTGGCAGATCAATGTCTCGCAGATCCAGGACTCCATTCTCAGCCACGGGCTGAGCAAAAAGCTGAACTGGAACAGCCAGGGACAGTAGAACTAAGATTCCTATTTTTAACGGGCTCAACATTTTGGATTATCAAATGTATAAAATAGTTCTTTAATTATCCCTGGCAGGATCAGGTACTACTCTTTTGGAGATCATGTTCTGTCGGCTTATAAAGATCAGTGCCACCCCGGTAATGATCATCCCTGCAATTGAAATCCAGTCAGGCGATTCATCCGGCAGCAGGATCCATGCCAGTATTGCACCAACGACGGGAATGAGAAATTTCCACATATTCAACTCAGAAACCATGATTCCCGGTTTCTTCAATAAGGTTACCCATAGGGAAATGGCCACGGCAGACAGGATGCTCAGCCATCCGAGTGAAAGATAATAAGGAAGTGGTTTAACCGATGGGGACCAACCCTCGACTGGAATCGAGAAGAGAAACAGTAATCCCCCTCCAAAGATCATTGATGCAGAGCTCAGGACCAGTGGCGGGATCTTCTTTTTTTCCAGTGCAATGATCACGTTTGAGATTCCGGAGATAATATTGTTACCAACGAGGATCAGTATCCCGATGAGCTTCAGGCTCTCACCAGCTGCCTCTCCGTGCCTGCCAAGACTCACCAGTACGACACCCGATAAACCAAACAGGATGATCATCGCCTTCTTCATGTTGATCTTGTCCCCGGGCACAAAAAAATGTGCGACAACAGCTATAAACAATGGTCCCGATCCGATCACGATCGCCCCAACAGCACCTGGCACCATATCTATACCAGTATAGAAGAGTGCATATTGAAGAAAGGTCTGCATCAGTCCGATCAATAAAATAAACCTGATGTTCGCCCTGAATACACCGAGAAAATTCGGATTGTAGTAAAGTGCTACCGGCAAAACCATGAGTCCGGAAATGAAAAACCTGGTCCCCGCAAATTGCAGGGGAGTGGTGTAGGGCAAACCGATCTTGATTCCGGCGAATGCAGACGACCAGAGCAGGCATGTTAAAATTGCCAACAGTGTTTGCCTGAGCTTTTCAGATATCATAGCCTGCAAAGGTAGTGAAATCGCCGGCTGAAGGGTCAATACTGGTCACCACGTGCAAAATTATTTTTTCGGCTCATCCACCGTCCCCTTGTAAAATCCGGAAAATCCTGTGGTTCACCGTTATTCGTCACCGACTGCTCCGAAAGCGGACTGATGGCACTCCATGCAGCTGCATCATAAGCATCAAGCGGTACCGGTGCCTCTCTTTTTACTGCCTCAACAAAGGCGTTGTCGACAAAGAAATCCATACCCCCATGTCCCGATCCTTCAGCATATTCACCAAAGCGTTGCCACAACGGGTGGTCGTATTTTTCCAGGTAATCATTCATCTCTTCCCACTGGTGAGCCGGACTGCGACCCTCCAGGTAGATCCGCCTGGTATGGTAATCAAATTCTGTGATGCCCCCTGTTCCCTGGACCCTGAATCCCAGGGAATAAGGTCTTGGGAGATTCGTGTCATGTGTGACAATGATCGACTCTCCCCGTGCAGTTGTGATCGTGGTTGAAACGATATCCCCAAGTTTCCAGTCCAGGGATGCATTCGGATGATCCTCGCCACCTGCCGGATGTTGAACTATATAATCATGTAAACCCCGTGCCTTTGTGGCCACAGAAACAAGTGACGTAAACCTGTTACCCCTGTTGATATCGAACATGGTGGCCACCGGTCCCACACCGTGGGTTGGGTAAAGATCACCGTTTCGATGCAAAGAGTGTCGTGTCCTCCATGAGGCTTCATTGATGGCCTTGTCGCCGAATTCCACACCTCCACCATGGGCCTGACTGCCATCGTTGAACTTCACCTCCCTGAGATCGTGCTGGTAACCACAACGCGCATGGATCAGCTCACCGAAAAGCCCCTCGCGGACCATATTCAGTACAGCCATCACATCCCGCCTGTAACATACATTCTCCAGGATCATCACAGGAACACCGGTGTATTCATAAGTATTTACAAGGTCCCAGCACTCTTCAATCGTGTTCGCAGCTGAGACTTCCACCCCGGCATAGACCCCCGCTTTCATCGCAGCTACTGACATACGTGTATGCCAGAGCCAGGGGGTTGCAATGATTACCCCGTCAAGCTCCTCATTCTCCAGCATATCCAGGTAAGAAAACTCACTCTTACCGTAGGTGACAGCTTTTTTCTCCCCCTTTCCGGTGATTAGACCCTGTGCCTTGTCAAGTGCACCCGGATTGATGTCACAGATCGCAGGAACGATCACATCATCCCTCAACAAAAGGTTATTCAAATGATTTCGTCCCCGTAGACCAACCCCGATAAACCCAATCCTGGCCTTTCCTTTTCCCGCCCCGGCATAGACTGTTCCCGGGAGCAACATGGTCGATGCGGCGACTGTCCCTGTGCGAATGAATGTTCTTCGTTTCATGTGTTTTATTTCTGGATTCTACTCTTGATCAGTATAATCTACAACCGGTCTGATGAAACATGCAAATTGTATGGTACTGGCCGGAATGCTGTACCTGGCGTGCGTTTTGGCACCCCAGGAATCATCGCCACCAACCCCCATTTGCATCTTGTTCAGCCTTAGATACACCTGGTCCTCTTTTTCAGGATCCGACATATGGCGGATGCCGGGAGTTCGCCTCGACAACTGCTCACGGGAATAATGCAAAGCCGAGAACTCAAATTTCGGCAGCCCCCTGAACATGATCCCGTCACCGGCTTCATCATGCAATACCAGCCATCGAACATCGGTCTTGTTTCCGTTCTCCTGGGGCGCCGGGTAGGGAACATACTGCGCATCCACATTGCTCTTGTACAACCCGACAAATGCAGCGGTATTCCTGTCGACATAATTCTCATGCGGTCCCCGGCCATAATATTCAAGCTGTTCCAATCCCCCCGGAAGGACCAGCTCCAGTCCGAATGCAGGCATTTCCGGATACCCCGCATCCCGCGGATGTATGACCAGGTCGGCCAGTACAGCCACTTCTCCTGTTCCGGAGAATACGTAGGTCAGTGTGTACCCCGACTTCCCGTCCTCGTACAGGTATTTCGACCGCACAAAAAAGGTCAGGCTGTCGGGTGACCAGGATAATTCTGAAAATGCCAACTTTTCCGGATACGACTTCCACATCGATAACCGCTCATCCATCTTATTACCAAAATCATTGTCAATAGGTGCCCGCCAGAATTCAGGCGCAGGACCCTGTTCCATTAACTTTTTGCCGTTCAGCTCCATGGATTCGATCAATCCTGTTGTCGTATTGATCAGGTAGGTGACCGGACCTGCATTTACTTGCAGACCATCAACTGTTTCTTTCACTGATGGCAGCTCATTACTCTCTTCCAGCCAGCGAAAGATCAACTGGTCTACCGATGCACCTGGGTTGATCAGGAACTGCTCCTTTGCCACCAGGTGACCGGCAGGCAGTATCCCATCTGACCTGTTTGTGACAGCCCTGAAAATCAAAAAATATTCCGTATTGGTCTTCACAATATCCCTGCTGAGATCCAGGTCAAAATCCTGTGTCATACCAGCCGGAAGCGCAGGATTCTTGATCACTCCACTTTGAAGGACATGCCCCTCTCCTGTCAGCTCCCAGTGTATATCCATACCTTCCAGTGTCCTGAAATCATACTTGTTTGTGATCCGTATCCTGTTATCATAGAATGGTGTAGACTCAAAACCAATGTGCTGGTAGACTTTCTTTACCTCCTCGATGGCAGGCTGCAGCGACCTGTCTGGGAAAACCAACCCGTTCATGCAGAAATTGGAATCGGAAGGCACATCATCCGGACCATAATCCCCGCCAAAAGCCCAATAGAACTCACCCTCCGCATTCTCAGCAGCCATCCCCTGGTCAACCCAGTCCCAGATGAATCCCCCCTGCAACTGCGCATTGTCCTCGATTACATCCCAGTAATCCTGTAAATTACCGGTGCTGTTTCCCATGGAATGTGCATATTCACACTGGATCAGGGGCATGTCATGCAATTCGCGCGCGTAGTTTACCATGCCGTTGATCTTCATATACATCGGGCAGAAAATATCTGTATTTCGCTCCATCTCTGCTCTTTCATACTGAACAGGACGTGTGTGATCCTTCGTTTTGATCCAGTCGTAAGTGGCATCGAAACAAACTCCGTTCCCAGCCTCATTTCCAAGGGACCAGATGATGATGGAAGGATGGTTCTTGTCCCGCTCCACCATCCTGATCGTACGATCCAGGTGTGATTTCATGAAGACAGGATCATTCCCGAGGGTGCGGTCCGGTTCATATCCCATTCCGTGTGACTCTATGTTGGCCTCATCGATGACATACAAACCATATTCATCGCACAACCTGTACCACTCAGGATCATTCGGATAGTGCGAGGTCCGGACTGCATTGATATTGTACTCCTTCATTAGCCGGATATCCTTCAGCATAGATTCCCTGCTTACATAGTGCCCCGTTACGGGGTCGTGCTCGTGCCGGTTCACACCCTTGAGCAGGATCGGTTTCCCATTCACCAGCAATTGTCCGTTCCGGATCTCTGAAGTCCTGAAACCTATGCGTGAAGTGACTGACTCCAGCACCTCCCCGGCGCTGTCAGCGACGACCATCACAAGTTCGTAGAGGTTTGGGACCTCTGCGCTCCAGGGCAGTACGCCTCCGATCGCTGATGAAGTATTCAGGCGCACCTCCCCGCCGCTCCTGACCTCAGCATCCAGCTCATCTTCCCAGAGGGATTGAATAGCGCCCAATTTGTACAATTGAATTTTTACATTCACAGAACGGGTGAGTTCTGATACATTCCTGAGGCTGATATCCAGGTCAAGCATCCCATCCCTGTAGTTGGACATAAGTTGCGATCGGCAGAAAAAATCTGAAACATGAACCTTCGGCCTTGCTTCCAGGTATACATCACGTTCAATGCCACTTACACGCCAGAAATCCTGGCACTCCAGCCAGGAGCCGTCAGACCATCGGTATACCTCGAGCGAGACACTGTTCTCTCCTGGCCGGATGTATGACGAAATATCAAATTCGGCAGGTGTTTTGCTACCCTGACTGTATCCCACAAACTCGCCGTTGATCCACAGGTAAAAAGCCGATTTAACAGCGCCAAAATGAATATACACCTGCTTCTGATCCCAATTTCCGGGAACCTCGAAAGTCCGCCTGTAACTTCCTACCGGGTTTTGCTCAACAGGCACTGCAGGCGGTTTCGGATCTGTGGTCCATTCATAAGGAATATTCACATAGATCGGTACACCAAATCCCTGGAATTCCCAGTTTCCCGGCACCTTTATGTCATCCCATCTCCCTACATTATAATTCTTCCTGTAGAATTTAACGGGCCGGTCAGAAGGCGAGGGTGAATACCTGAACTTCCATGTACCATTCAGCGAAACAAAATTGGCCGACCGGGCCTGCACTCCCTGCCTGGCCAGCTCCATGCTTTCAAAGGAGAACATGCTTGCGTGCGGCAACTCCCTGTTGACCTGCACGATGTCAGGATCCTGCCATTCAGGTAGTTCCTGCGCGATGGAAGGGTTCATTAGTGTTACCAGGAGCAAAAAGAAGATACGTTTTGTCAGATGCATAACGGGAGTTTTAGGATTCTTGGTTTTAAGGCTACAATTTATAAATACCACGCGGATATTCAATGGATTGTTGTGTAGTTCTCTCTATACGCAAACTCAGGGCTGCGACTTCTCCGACAGAGCAGCAATGATCTGGCCAAGCTTCTCCTCCAAGCTGAGCATTTCCGAAGCAAGCGCGTACTGGTTCCTTGTCCTGTCGAGGTTGTGACCCGACCGGTCGGTCTTGTAATAGACATCCCCCTCAAGATAATCCGTCAGGAAACGCATTCCCTGCATGAAAGCAAATGCATGCGGTGCACGATGCAGCACCGATATTTCATCATCCGTGAGAAAACCCGCCTCCTCAAGATAGCCCTTTGAGAATGATTCGAAGATATCGGTGCGGAATCCGACACCGGAGAGGTCCCTCTCCTCCTCCGGGACCATGCTCGCAGACGTACGAAGTGCATCCCCGAAATCATACCAGCAATAGCCTGGCATAACCGTATCAAGATCGATCAGGCAGGTAACTTGACCCGAAGGACCGAAAAGCATATTGTTGAACTTCGTGTCATTGTGTGTCAATCGCAACGGAATATTCTCCATTGCCGAGGTCTTGTACAGCGCCTCAACATGAGCAACATGATCCCATGTGTAGCGAATCTCATCCGTAGCTTCATCCCTTCGAACGGAAGAGGCCTTTTTTACCGCCTGCTCAAACTTTTCCAAACGTATCCCAAAATCATGAAATCCAGGAATCGACTCACCAATACGCCAGGGATCGAGGTCTTCCAGCATCCCCTGGAAATGTGCGATGCCCCTGCCCCCTTCATATGCAAGTGTCCTGTCTTCCGCGATCTCAAAACTCGCCTGGTCCTCGATGTACCAGAACATCCGCCAGAAACCCGTTTCGTCATCCCCGATCCAGCTTCGCCCGCCTTCCGCTTCAATGAGCAATATACCATGTTCTGCAGGACTTCTGCCTGCCCGACGGTTCTTATCTGCGATATGAGAACTGATGATCTCCAGGTTGCGCATCAGCAAAGGGATATCCCGGAACACATGGTTGTTCATCCGCTGCAGCACAAGTGTCGGACCGGTCCGGTCCACCCTGTATGTATCGTGAATATGCCCTGATCCCATTGGTGAGAGCTGCACATCACCAGGATCAAGGCCATATGCTTTCAGTAACGCTGAAAGATCGCCTTCCATCTTCTATTTCCAGAGGGGCGTTTGGTAAACACCCTGGCTGACAAGCGTCTCGATCATGGCCAGCACATGAGGCCTGTCGTCCTGGTAGGTCACCCCGAACCATGATTCGGGTGTCCCGAGGACCTTGAAGCTCGCTTCATCACTATGGATCAGGTTATCAGCTACATAAGGAATGAAAAACTCTGCTTTCGGACTGTTGATGTTCTTTGCAATATATGCCTTAAACTGTGATTCCAGGTGACTGAAAATATCTGGGGTGAATCCGAACAGATTCATGGATACCTTTGCGTCCGGTGCAAGATCATGCTGACTCCCATCCTCATCCTCGTAATAGATGCGATCCGCGTCTGTGAATATCTTTGTCCGCTCCACGATCCTGGTAAGGAATCCCTCGCCATCCGTTTCACACACACCCCGTGCGACAGATCCGTGTTTTGACACCGTTTTTGACAGGGTGAAACCCAGTAGGCTGTACCGACCGGGAGCGGCCTCAACCAGGTAATCATGCATGATCCGGTATGATTCGCGACCATAAAAATCGTCTGCATTGATCACAGCAAAAGGCTCCTTGATTACATCTTTTGCCATCAATACAGCATGAGCCGTTCCCCATGGCTTTTTCCTATCCTTTGGCACCTCAAATCCTTCGGGAATACTTTTAACATCCTGTAATACATACTCCACCTTCAGATCGTCGGGAAACCGCTTTATATAGCTGGATCGAAACTCCTCCTCCATGCGTGGTGCAATCACGAATACAACCTTGCCAAACCCGGCACGGATCGCATCATAGATCGAATAATCGGTGATGGTCTCACCCGAAGGTCCGAATTCATCTGTCTGTTTCTGACCTCCATAGCGACTGCCCATTCCAGCCGCCAGAACTAACAATGTTGGTTTGGTTTCCATAATTTAATTCAAATTGTAATGAATGATTAGCAAATGTAGGGATTAATCCGTTTGTTAAAAATTAAAATATTGCCAGTTCGGGCTGTTATTTTCATTTTAAATTATACTGACCCAAGGCGCAAGATGAGCCCACGAGGCATCGGGCCTAATATCGGTATGCGCTTTCCTTCGTAATTGCGAAAAATTAATATTTTTGAATTGGCAATTTTATGAATGAACAGGTAAAAGAGATCGTAGCCCTGCATAAAAAGATCTGCCGGAAAGCAGGGGTCACCATCAGGGATCACCAGATGCTGGAACCGGGGGATAACATCCTGCTGGGTTTATCCGGCGGCAAGGACTCCATGATCATGCTCGAGGTAATGGCTGAACGAAGAGCATCACTTCCTTTTAATTTTGATCTGACAGCTGCACATATCCATATCGAGACTGCTGGATATACTGTAAACAGAGTGGCAATGGAATCTTTGTGTCAAAAGCTCAATGTCCCTTTCGTTTGGAAAGAAGCTGAAATTGAACCTGTCGGAAAAAAGGAAAAAGGGATCTGTTTTCTATGCTCCTGGAACCGCAGGAAGTCACTTTTCGATCTCGCCCGTGAGCTGGATGCCGGAAAACTGGCACTCGGTCACCACAGGTATGACGCCCTGGAAACCATGCTCATCAATATGATCTACCATGGTTCGATCAGTTCACTGCCTCACAAGCTCTCAATGTTCGACGGGCGGATGCAACTGATTCGTCCACTGCTGGACATGGACGAAAACCTGCTGGCAGATTATGCAGGAAAAAGAGATTTCCAATCCGAAGGAGAAAAGTGCAGGCATGTAGGAAATAATCAACGTGAATGGATAAGTGAACTGATCGCTTACATTGAAAAAAATCATGAAACGGGAGCAATCAATATGTTCCGGTCCATGGGAAAGATCTTTGAAGAGTACCTGCCGCAAAAAAAAGCCCGGACCTCCTGAAGTCCGGGCTCATACCTGTCAGTTTTGCAGCAAATTCTAACCCTATATAAGAGACAGGAGTAAAAGACAGGTAGTTGCTCTACTGAGAAATATTGAGTTCATTGAATTTTTTTATGTGTTTTTCAGCCATTTCCTGTTGGAGCTGTCCGATTCGCCTGTCGTTTTTCACACCGGTATATGCAGTGATCAATTCCGCAGGTATATCCAAACGCAAAGCATTCATTATAAAAGTCTGCACAGCTGTTCCCGCAGTGACCACTTCGTGTAGTTCCCGCACCAGCTCCCTGTTTTTCGGATCTGAGACCTTCCTTTTAAATCCCAGCTCACGTGCGATGATCCGAAGATACTTGTTCATGGTCACCATGCTGACCGGCGGAAGGGCAAGTTGATCCCTGTAATACCGATCCCTATAACCTGCCAGGATATTCTTGGCCATATCATTTAATGGAACTTTACGGACAATTGCATTCCTTCTCCTGACCACCAGCTCATCACTTCCAACATCCTTCCTGGTCAGCCGGGCAACCTCGCTCATACGCAATCCTGAAAAGCACATCAGACAGAAAATATCCTTTACGCGCTGCTCTACAGGCTTTTTAAAAGAATAGTTATACAATTGCATCAACTCATCCCATTCAAGGTAGACCGGCACACGCGAAGACAATGTTTCTGTATTTCCCAGCAACTTGTAGAATCTTCTGTAATCTGAATAGACATTGAAACCCTTCGAAGTAGCCCAGTTCAGAAACCAGACCAGTGTATTGATCATTTTATGGATCGTCACCGGGGATCTTCCCTTGGTTTCATTGTAGGCTCTGAATTCTTCCAGGAAAACTTTATCAAGTGTATCAAAACGCAACGGGTAACCGCTCTTCTCTTCAAACTCCCTTAACTGGTTGTAGAAAGACCGTACTTTTTGATAACTGTTTGTCGACCAGCGGTTACTTCCTTCTTCCATAAACTGGAACATAATTTCAAAGAACCTCCCGGAAAACCGGGGCCTCAACCGGTCAAATTCCCTCCTGAATGTTGCTGCCCCGGGTTTCTCAGACAGGCTGTCCAGCGCCTTCCAGACTGCGCCGGCAGTATGTTTCAAATGATTGAGCCATCCATTGATCACCACTGCATCAGGATGCGTCTCCTGCACTTTCTGTCCCGACTGGTCCCACCATTTCAGATCAACTTTTTTTCCGGTGGAGATCAGTACCCTTGACCCGTGAAAGGCGACCGTCATGTATATCGGCCTTTTGCTGGTCATCAACTTCCCGTCCTCTCCCCTTCGCTTCTCAATGTAAAATCTGACCCTCATTTTCATACGAATTTACATGTAATTTATAGCGCTAAATATTTAGTTATTAACAATAAAAATACAGTTATTAACTTCGTCTAAAAAAATACATTTTCATCACTTTCTCAGCCAGTATCGCGTCCTTGTCTCATGAAAACCATTTCCATACCTTTGCATCATGAATCGCAGGGTGGTGAAAACCGATGATGGATCCATGACTTTATATGTACCTGCATTGGGAGAGCATTATCATTCCATTTATGGTGCAATCACCGAATCTGAACATATCTTCATCAGGTCCGGACTTCGGCAATGCAATGCTGAATCGGTAAGAATTCTTGAATATGGGATGGGTACCGGTCTGAACGTTCTGCTGACCTATCAACTCGCCTGCAGAACCGGACAAAAGATAGATTACCATGCCATTGAAAAATACCCGGTCAGCTCCGAAGAAATAAAACTCCTGGATATGAATAGGGCAATGGGTGTTGGGGATCAGTACATTATCAGCAAGATTCATGATGGGAACTGGGAGGAACCGGTTCCGTTGTCGGACGATTTTGTGTTATACAAGGAGCATGCCGACTTCAGGCAGGCACAGCCGGAAGGGTTGTTTGACCTCGTCTATTTTGATGCCTTTGCTCCGGATGTCCAACCCGGACTTTGGAGTGCTGATTTGTTTGTCAGGATCTTCAGCTATTTATCTCCAGGAGCTATCCTGTTGACATATTCAGCAAAGGGGACTGTCAGGAGAAGTCTGCGCGCGGCCGGATTCGAGGTCGAAAAACTGCCGGGCCCTCCTGGTAAGAGAGAGATCTCACGTGCTTTGAAACCAGCTGCAGAAGGCACATAACAGGAGCGAACAAGCGGTTGAAGTTTCTGTTCACTCTTTTTTTCTTAACTTCGCAGCCTCACACAAGTAATTAAATTTAATTGATAGTTATGAACAACAAATCACTTACAATTCTGATCGTTGCAGTCGTTGCATTTGCAGGCGGTTACTTTCTCAACAATGTTATCGGGGGAGACAAGATCCGTTCTGAAGCAAGTGTTGACCTGCAAAATGACTGGGATTCATTGAGTTACTTTCTCGGACTCAATATTGGTTACCAGACCACAGGCATGTTTGACCAGATCGACCCTGTTTTGGTTGGTTCAGGTCTCAATACGGTTATTAATGACTCTTCTTCTTTTGACCGGCAGACAGCTGAAATGATGCAGATGAAGCTTGTCCAGGGAGTAATGAGTAAAAAAGCCGATGAGGGGGTTGATTTCCTCAGGGAAAACGCAAAACGCGAAGGTGTATTCACAACGGAATCTGGTCTACAGTACGAGCCCATTAACGAGGGTGACGGACCAATGCCGGTGGATACCAGTACTGTAACTGTACATTACCATGGTACATTGATCGATGGATCAGTCTTCGACAGCAGTGTAGACCGTGGTGAACCTGCAACATTCAAGCTGAACCAGGTGATCCCCGGATGGACCGAAGGTCTGCAGCTGATGAGCGAAGGCTCAAAATACAAACTGTATATACCTGCTGAACTTGGATACGGATCCAGACCACCTTCAGGTGCAATTCCACCGAATTCTGTGCTTATTTTTGAAGTTGAACTGCTTTCAGTTGGCGGCGAATAAGCAATCACTATAAAATTAAAAAGCCAGGTCAGCTGATGCTGCCTGGCTTTTTTTTGCATAAAAAATTGGCTTTTCTTCTATGTTAAGTTTAACTGCAATTATTTTGCAGTGGTTTTTATTAGCTTTGTCATGAACAAAATATTCGATCAACAATGAGCTTTGAAATTGCAGGACGGATCGCCGAGATCTACCAGACCCAACAAGTAACTGATAAATTTAAGAAACGAGAGTTTGTCCTTGAGGTCAAGGAGACCAACAACAGTGGATTTGAATTCATTGAATACATCAAATTCCAGGCTGTTCAGGATAAAACCAGTATGCTTGACGGACTGAATGTGAACGACCAGGTAAAGGTAAACTTCAATCTGCGCGGAAGAAAATGGGAGAAAGATGGTCAGACCACCTACTTCACAAATCTTGATGCCTGGAAAATCGAAAAAGAACAATCAACAAGTATTAACCCTGATGTTCCGGGCAGCAAGGATGTGAATCCGGCTGGTAATGACAGTGCTCCCTTTCCTGAAGATCCACCTGCGAACGACTCTGGATTTGACGATCTCCCCTTTTAAAACTTGATTGAACGATCTAACCCTAATTGGGGAACGTCACCAATCCTATCGTCTAGTTCAACAGCGTGGAAATATTTCTCGCGGATTCGCTCTTCTTCATTTTCCCGATCTTCTTGACCGGCATTGCAATGCGAACTCCGATTCTTTCTTCATTTACCTGCACCAGGCTGACATTCCCTCTCATGGCTTTGGCCAGGTCACGGGCTAGTTTGTAAACAAGCCCTGTGGCATCGAGATGGTTATGCCAGTCATCCGTATTTCCATTATTTTCAAAGATCATTTTTGCCCGTTCTTCGAGCAGCTCATTCTTTTCACTGATGATGGTGTAATGGACCATTTGCTCGTCCACGATGTCCATCCTCATCTCGACCACACCTTTTTGCTGTTGTGTGATCGCATTTCCAACCAGGTTGTCCAGTATGCGGTGAAGCCTGTATCCGTCGGCATTTACCGTGATCCGGCCATATCCGGTGGGGGTGGTCATAAGCAAGGCCACCCGGTGATTCATCGTCCTGGTTACGTTGGAGTTGTAAAACTCGTAGATCTCCCTGAAAAGGTCGTCCGCGAACACCTCCTCCTCCTTCATATTGAGATTGTTTGTCTCCAGGAGGGACAGGTCGATGATGTTTTCCATTACCTTTAAGAGCGTCTTGCTGTTATGGGAGATATAGTGTATGTATTCCTCCCGCTCGTGATCAGTCAGCTCACCACTTTTCAATAAATCTGAAAATCCCAGGATTGCATTCATTGGTGTGCGGATCTCATGTGTGAAGTTTGATAAGAACCTCGATCTGATCTGCATCCCTGCATCTCGTTGGGTATGGTATATACCCTCCAGCCATTCTACCTTTTCCCGTAGTTTCCGGTTGGCAGATATCAACTCATCGTATGTGGGATTATCTTCCATCATTAACTGACTGATGACGCTAATTCAATAATAGTATGTCCAATGCTGATTAAAAGTCCGGTTTACCTGCGAATCTTACGAAGTGCCTTCCTGGCATCTTCAGCATACTCGCTGTTGCCTGATGCGATCCTTGCAAACTGTCTCCTTGCACGCTCATTGTCATCCAATGCCACGTAACAGAGGCCAAGGTACCACTCAGCAGGTTCAATGTACAGGTTGTCATTATGCTCGATGACCTTATGAAGCGACGCCTGCGCTTTGTTCAGATTATCAAGTTCATAATGTGAAATACCATTGTACAGGTTGACCCCAGCATCGTTGGGCTGCTCTTCCAGTACGCTTTCAAAAAGCTCAATTGCCTTTTCATACTCACCAAGCTGGTAAGCCAGTCTTGCACTGGTGATCTTCAACTCCAACACAGAGTTATTTGACCTGTTCATCAGCGCGACTTCATACGGCTTGTAATACTTTTTAAGCAGATCCTGGTTACTTAATGGTCTGTCAAGAATAGATGCAAGTCCGATTGCCAGTATAAGGGCAACCGCCGCAGTAACAGCATAATGCCAGGGCTTGGTAAACCTGATTGGTACCTTCCCGACACCAGTGCTCTTTTGTTTCTCTTTCCGCAGGTCTGTAAGCTGGTCCCTGAAGCTCAATACATCTGTATCGGCCAATGCTTCATCAATCTCCTGGTACAAACCAAGATCTGCCTGAAGCTCAGGACTGGTCTCCAGATCTGCTTCAAACCTCCTCATGTCTTTGTCTGGAAGATCATGATCGAGGTACTTCTGGATAATGTGCCTGTCTCGTTTCATAATTTTATAGTAAATGTATAATTCGCTTGTCTCATTCAGGTTTCCCACACGGACGATGCCTTGTGAATCACCCTCCTCCAGAACCCCCGCACACCGTTGTGTCCGCGTTCTTCCGCCCCGGCAGCCATTTGCGGTCACCTTTGGCGAAACACCAAGTGCATTTATCTACACCTGCTGCCTGGAGTTTATGTTTCCCGGCCAATGCATACATCGTATGCCACCGGTAATTTTTTCCTTACAATAAGTAATCTATGAGGATTACGCTGTAATCACATCTCTTCAGACCGGTCAACCAACCAGGTCCATGAGAAAAGTTTTTTATCTACCTGTATTAGATCCTTTGGGAGGAATAATTAAATCTTTTGGCTCTCCACCACCAATTATAAATTCCATTTCTTTTTGATTCATTGCATCCATTCTAAATGTCTCGATTGAAGTTTTAAAAGTTTTCATGACGTTTTCCAATTAGGGTTAATACTTGTTTTGTTGATCGTTCAACCCTTTATTCCCAAAAAGTCTGAAACGTTACCCAAAAAAATCAAAAAAAATATTCATTATTTTGTAAACCCCTGTTTATATGGGCATTAATAAATGCAATTATTAATTCAATATTGCTATATTTGAGAAAATAATATCATAGAAGACCTGATTATGCGTTTCATTCTGTCGATCTATATTATCATTCTTTTCATCACATTTGGCAATGCAGCAGCTCAAGATATAAACCTGGCAGAGTCAGAAATTTTTTATTTAAATGAAAAGGGGGTTAAATTCATAGAGATGGGGTATTATGATTCTGCTGAATATTATTTACTAAAGACCCTTGATTTACAAAAAATCAAATTGGGAATGAATCATGAAGAGACGGCTGCAACATTTGTTAATCTAGGTGCCATTTATAGAAATGTCAATAATTACCAAAAGGCGCTTGATTATTTTAATAAAGCAGAAAAATTTTTCTTGGAAAATATGCCAAACTCTCCTTATCTAGGATATATCTATAACAATAAAGGCAATGTATATTTTAGTTATTCAGATTTTAAGGAAGCTGAACTATATTATAGGTACTGTCTTGACTTTTTTGACAGGACTAATCAATTGGAATACGAAGCCTACTCACATGCTTACATCAATCTTTTCAATATATACATTGAACAGAACAGAAATCGGGAAGCAATAGAATTCTTAGAGAATTTTAAGATCCCTAATAATACTGAGTTGATATTCCGAAGACATATATTCCTTGCAGAGGCATATAGTAGAATCATGGATTTCGAAGAGGCTATAGAAGAAGTAACTATGGCCAAAAAGGTTTATGAAAGTAAGGGAATGACGGACTACACAGATTTGATGATTTACAATTATAGGTATGCAACAATACTTGTGAATTTGACGGAATATTCAAAAGCAATTGATCTATTAATTGAGAATATAAAAATTCAAGATAAAATTAAAGGATCTAAGTTTGAAGTTTTATACGAAACTTACTATTTAATTGGTAAAATACATTACTTAAAAGGCAGTTTCAAAGATTGCATCTCTTGGTTAAATACGGTTATTTTAAAATTATCGGACAATATTACATCGAACCCAGCTCAAAGCATATTGAATGATAGATCATATTCAAGAGAAATTATAGATTTCTATAGACTATTCGGCAAAGCATTATATCAATTATACTTGCAAACTGAAAATAAAGAATATCTAATAGATGCATTGGATAAATACTCGATAAGTATTGAGTATTCAAAAGCATTTCGATTGCATATGCGTAATCAAGAAAGCGTTTTCTTAGAATCAGAAAGCAGTACAGAAATCATACATGAAGCAATAGAGATTGCCGCCATTCTCTATAATCTCACTTCCAACAAGATCTATCTTGACAGAGCATTCAATTATGCTGAGAATATGAAATCCTTTTCTTTATTTTCAGAGGTTAAAAGAGGAGAGGCCATGAAATTTGCCGATCTGCCGGAAGAAATTGTTGAAAAAGAACAATTGTTAGATCAAAAGCTAGCGGCATACAGTGAAATGATATTTGAAGAGAACTCGTCTGAAAATCCGGACAGTAATACTTTGAAAATTTTAAAAGATTCATATTTCAAATTAAAAGACAATTCAAATTCACTGTTGGATTCAATAGAGAGATATTATCCAAAATATTTTAAGTTAAAATATAATTCCAATTTCATCACCCCCTATGAAATACAAAAAAAACTAGGTCATAAAGAATGCCTGGTTGAATATGTATTATCCGATACAACACTCACCACATTTGTGATTGACAATGAGAACATCAATGTGATCACGCAAAATATTGACGCGGATTTTGCTGACAAATGCTTTGATTACTTCGCGCTGCTGCAAAACCAGGATTTCAGCAATAATGTCCATGAAACATATAGGAATTATGTAAAAATGGGCCGGCTCTTCTATAAAACACTCGTTGAACCAGTACTTGAAGTCACAGAAAGCCGGGAGATCACATTTGTTCCTGACGGGGAAATCATGTACCTGCCATTCGAATCTTTCCTGACAAGGGATGTAGACACAGAATACATCGATTACCATGAGCTTCCCTATCTCATCTATGACCTTTCTGTCGGCTACTCCTACTCATCCACCCTCCTTTTCAGCGAGAGGGTAAAAACCAAGTCGCCACTTAATAAAGTGCTGGCCTTTGCACCCGAATATGAAAATCTTCTGGACGCAGAATTACTCGAAGAATGGAGTCGCCAGTCACATCGCGATTTCCTCATGCCATTGCCCGGCGCAGAAAAAGAGGTGGAATATATCTCCAGAACCGTGCCCTCTGATGTGTATAAGGACTATGAGGCGACGGAATCAAACTTTAAAGACACCGTAGAATATTATTCCGTCCTTCACCTGGCCATGCATACCATCATGGACGACGAAAACCCGATGTATTCCAAGCTGGCATTTGCGCGTAATTTCAATGATACAGTTGAAGACCATGACCTCTTTACCTACGAGATCTACAACCTGAAACTCAATGCCGATATGGTAGTGCTTAGCTCCTGCTCCAGCGGTTTCGGAAAAATGCAGAAAGGTGAGGGAATGATGAGCATGGCCCGAGGATTCATCTATGCAGGGTGTCCAAGTATTGTTATGACCCTCTGGCAGGTATCTGACCTCTCCAGCGCAGAGCTGATGAGCAGCTTCTATAAACACCTGGAAAAAGGGAAAAGCAAGAAGAATGCCCTCAGGGACGCTAAAATCGACTATATACAGAGTTCAGATAAGCTGAAGTCAAATCCATACTTCTGGTCTGCCTTCCTGATGGTGGGTGACAATACCCCTTTGTACAGATCCTCCCCTGCCCTATACCTGTCAATCATTGTTGGCGCATTTACATTGCTGACGTTGTACCTGATGTATAAACGGAGAATCTTTAATTTCATCAGGAAAAGAAAATAGGAAGTCTATTCCTCAATGAGTGCCTGGTACTCACGGTCCTCCTTGATCTTGTTCACAAGGAACTCCTTGCAAAAATGCCTGCGCTTCCTGACATAAGAATCACTCCTGAATCCAAGCTTTTCTGCAATTTCTTTTGCCGAGATATCCTGTGCAGTCAGAGTTAATATACGCTGACAATCTTCCGGGATCAGTTTCAGGTTTCGCTGATATACAGCCAGTCGAAGATCTTTGTCCTGCACGGGGGGCGGCTCCTCGAATTCAATGGCCTCCTCCATCTCCCTTTTCAGCTCTGTCACCTCCATCTTCCTGCTTTCACGCAGCTTTTTCATCCAGATCAAACGGGCAATGCTATAAAGGAATGTGGAAAATGTGCTGGTAAGTTCAAAGTGTTCCTCGTCACGCAACTTCTTAAAAATGATGATCAGCGACTCCTGGAAGACATCTTCGCAATCATCATCGGATCCATTGTTATTGATTACCAGTGCACTGATCTTTTCAAAGTTACTGTTGTAGATGAATTGAATCACGTTGTTGTCCCGTTTCCTGAGACCACGTAAAATATCTTCATCTGAATAACGCTTCATTAGACCTGGTTCAATTCCCGTTGAAAATAACTGCAACTTGACAAATATAATTATTCTCCCGTTCCTTGGGATGAATCAGGGAAAACTAATTAAAATGCAGCATAGATTTATAATTAATCCTAAATTTGGCTGAGAAACCATTATTTTCACCAGATGATCGAAGACTTTTTAATCAATTTCCGAGAATTCCTCCAAAACGCCGGCCTTTCTGAAAGCTTTGCACTTGTCCTGGAAAACCTTACGGTACTGATTGCCATGCTACTGCTGGCATTTGTTGCCGACAGGCTGACCAAGATGATCCTGGTCAGACTCGTGGGAAACATGGTCAAGAAATCAAAAAATCAATATGATGATATCCTGCTCAAAAGAAAGGTATTTAAGCGCATCGCCCATATAGCCCCTGCAATCGTTATCTATTCCGCAGTCCCCTTCCTTATTGAAGCCGATGGCTTCGTGCAGGCGATCAAGATACTTACACTTTTCTATATTGTTCTGATCAGTGCACTGGTGATCGATTCCCTGATCAGCGCCCTGCACGATATATACATGGCCCTCCCGGTCTCCAGCGGAAGAAGCATCAAAGGATATATTCAGCTTGTAAAAATACTGGTTTACATCATCGCAGCACTTGTGATTATTTCCATACTTACAGAGAAAAATATCGGGAACCTCCTCACCGGTCTGGGTGCTTTCGCAGCCGTATTGATGCTCGTCTTCAAGGATACCATACTCGGACTTGTCGCCAGTATTCAGCTTGCCGGGAACAATATGGTGAACGTAGGCGACTGGATCTCAATGCCGAAATATAACGCCGATGGAGATGTCATAGATATCAGTCTGAATACAGTGAAAGTCCAGAACTGGGACAAAACCATCGCAACGATCCCCACTTATGCGCTGGTGACCGAATCCTTCAATAACTGGAAAGGGATGGAAGAGTCGGGCGGAAGAAGGATCAAACGATCCATAAATATCGATATGCAAAGTGTCAGACTTCTCGATAGCAAAGAATTGTCAAAATACAAGGAAATTCACGTACTAAACGACTATATCAGTCAGAAAGAAAAGGAAATCGAAGAATTCAATAAAAAGATCGGAGCTGATACCTCAGATAAAATAAACGGGAGAAGACTGACCAACCTGGGAACATTCAGGAAATACCTGGAACAATACCTGATCAATCACCCTAAAATTCACAAGAACATGACCTTCCTGGTCAGACATCTTCAGCCTACAGAGAAAGGGATCCCCATTGAAGTATATGTTTTCAGCAATGACCAGGCATGGGCAAATTATGAAGCAATCCAGGCTGATATATTTGATCATATTCTCGCCGTAATCCCTGAATTTGATCTGAAAGTATTCCAGAATCCCAGCGGATCGGACTGGAAAGACCTGGTGCGACATATCGATCGCGAAACCCGGTAGTTAAAAGTCCTGCCTCCAAATCTCCCCGTTTCTATTTTATAACATACCCTACGAACATTGCAAATACAATCAGCTTGTTTAAATTTAAACATTAAAACAAATTTGTAATATTTTCTGTAAATCATAAACAATATGCCGGGGATTTCATGAAAACAGGAACCTGAAAAATGATTAGGGTTAACACCTGTTTTATACTGCGGCAATTGCTCAATCACTGGAATAATGGAAGAACAGCAGCAAATTGACAAACTTGATAAGAAAATCCTCTCACTGATAACCAAGAACGCAAGGATCCCCTACCTCGAGGTTGCCAGGGAATGTAATGTCTCAGGCGCAGCAATTCACCAAAGAATACAAAGGTTGATGAAGCTGGGGATTGTTTCAGGGTCCGAATTTACGCTCGATCCAAAAAAAGTTGGATTTCATACCTGCGCTTACGTGGGAATATTCCTGGACAATGCAGGTCTCTATCCTGAGGTAGTGGGACAGCTTAAAGACATACCTGAGATTACCCAGTGTCATTACATCACCGGTGGATATTCCATATTTATCAAGGTGTATACAAGGAACAATGAAGATCTGAAGCATGTACTTGTTGATAAGGTACAATCCATATCGGGAGTTTCCCGAACAGAAACCTTTATCTCGCTGGAAGAGAGCTTCAATCGCCAGATTCCGCTCGAATAGACGCGGCATTTCTTTGCCGGACCACCTCGTAGATCATCACCCCTGAAGCAACAGATACATTCAGTGAACCGATTTGTCCGTATTGAGGTATGGATACCCTGTGGTCCACAAATTCAAAAAGCGCATCCGAAATTCCACGATCCTCCGATCCCATGACAATGGCAACAGGACCCGTCAGATCGGCCTGGTAGATCGTTCGCTCTGCTTTTTCCGTGGCCGCAACCACCTTCAGTCCGCTATTCCTCAGAAAATCAAGCAAAAGGCGAAGATCTGCATGCCGGCAGACTGGAATACTGTGCAATGCTCCGGCGGAGGTTTTAACAGCTTCGGCATTGATCCTCGCCCCGCCTTTAAAGGGGATCACGATTGCATCCACACCTGCACACTCCGCGGTCCGTGAAATAGCACCGAAATTTCTTACGTCCGAAACCTGGTCAAGCACAAGTATCATCGGGGACCGGCCTTCGGAAAAGATCTGGGGCAGTATGAACTCGATCTCACTGTAGTTGATTTCCGACAGGTAAGCGATGACACCCTGGTGGTTTTTCCTGGTGATGGAATTCAGCTTTTCAACAGGAACATGCTGAAAAGGAATTTTGTTGTCGATCAATTGATTCCGCAGGGATGTAAAGTATTCACTTGTGCCTCTGCCGCTTTTCAACAGCACCTTTTCAAATTCTTTCCCGGCATCAAGGGCCTCAATAACTGCATGTATCCCGTAAATAATCCTGTCTGATGTTTTCTTCATTGCCTGCCAATTGAGTATACTTTTCCTGACCTCCAGGAACTTACCGCCGATGACCAGTACTGCATCGTTTCCATATCCTTCTTCCACACCATGTCCTGGGCTGCATACAAATCATCGTTCCTGTCAAATACAAATTCTATCACCTTACCCTGTCTTCTTGAAATGTAATACCATCGCTCCTGGGTACCGGCATCCCGGATCCTGTCAGGAGGCCCGAAAAGAATAAAGATCATGCCACGGTCTGATTTCCAACCTTCCCTGCCCTCTGTAAAGTAGAGATTTGAATACAGGACCCGGTTATAATAGACCCTGATCAGCTCACGCGACCGTTCCATACTTGCTGCCCTTTTCAGCCAGAAATCATCCACTGCACGCTTTTTTTGATCTGCATTCTTCAGATTCTTGTACTCTGTAAGTGTGGCAATGTAAAAAAGGGGGGCTACCAGGGCATCCTCGCTGGACACCTTTGGAAATTCAGTACCATAATTATTGATCGTAATACCTTCATTGCTGGCAGTATCCATCCTGAAATGGTACATTCCCTCCCCCGGCAGTGTAAAGATTGTGGTATCGCTGTAGGGAAGTGCAATAGTTGTATCCGGCTCCACTGAAAAAAAGGAAGGTGCATTCAGCGTCACCGGCGGACGGGGCAATTCATTCCCGGAGGGGAAAAAGTCCAGGTAGATTGTATCATGCCCGGGTATCCTGTATTTTATCCTGAATACTTCTCCGGGGGTCAGGTAATTTAAAAAACGTGGAAAGCCGGTCCGTGCAGATACAACACTGAAATTCTGCGCCGTAAACTCACTCGTTTTATCCACGAAAAGATGTTTCAGCCCAAGGGTGCCCCGCAGCTGATCTCTTGTTTCAAGACGGAGCAAGTATCGCTTTCCTGACTGAAGTCCGAGCACCCTGGTCGTAAAAAAAGCTGAACTCTCCTGGTCCTGACGGTCAAGCTTCACGGAAAATACTGTCGTATCACCAACAGCTACAATCTCCCCGGATGTTCCAAGTTCATAAATAATATAACTGATCTCAGCTACTGCGCGGTATTCACCCTGGTCATTTGCCTGGTTAAATAAAAATTGTTTTGGAAATAGCCGGATGAAAAGTGAACTCATATTATCGCTGATATGATAGACCTTGAAATCGGTATTCAGCGAAAATTCACTGGGATTATACAGCGCCGCATACTTCTCCTCGGGAGTATTCAGGTTGCTGGTCGTCAGGCACCCGGATAATCCGCCAATCAGCAGTAAACCCTGTACGGTATGTTTGATCAGGCGGTTCATTCAGTCCTGCAAAATACTTAAAATCAGTCTCGTTTCAAATTCTCAAATTCCAGGGTTGCAGATTCCCACTGTTTCATCAATGCATCCAGCTCGTCCCGCTTCCTTTCATATCTTGAAAACAGGGAATGATCTTCAATATTGTCCGGTTCTGCAAGGATCTTATCCATCTCCCCAAGCTCATCTTCGATTGTATGAATGGCGGTTTCAAGCTCCTGGACCTTTTTATGAGCTTTTCGCATCTTTCTATCATGCTCCTTCCTGGCCTCGTAACTCCGCCTGCCCTTTTCGTCACTTGTTTTTTGCTCCCGGTCATCCCCATTTTTTCGTGATTCAATCTCGCGTATCGTATTGATCTTGCGCTTTTCCAGGAAATCGAATACTCCCCCTATATACTCCTTTATATTCCTGTCTTTGAATTCATATACTTTGTCAACCAGTCCGTCCAGAAACTCCCTGTCATGGGAAACAGCGATCAAAGTGCCGTCATACTGCAGCAACGCATTCTTCAGGATATCCTTTGAATTCATATCCAGGTGATTGGTAGGCTCATCAAGGATCAGCACATTGAAGGGTTGAAGGATCATCACTGCCATGGCAAGTCGGGATCGTTCACCACCAGAGAGTACCTTCACCTTTTTATCGACATCATCTCCACGAAACAGGAATGCGCCGAGTATATCACGCATCTTGCTGCGCATGTCCCCGGTGACCACTGCATCCACCGTTTCCAAAACAGTTTTATCCT
>CAKZNC010000173.1 GCA_937129385.1 uncultured Bacteroidota bacterium | reverse complement strand
TTTTAAGTTACGTGAATCAAAGCTTCCTGATGCTTGTCTGTGGGGCTTAATTCAGACGGATCACATCTGAAGGCGAATTGCGATTGAGAACTGATACCTGTGGTTGAATGTTTGTGCCAACATCCCTCTCTGTATATGCCTGTTGCAAGTTTTGCAGAGCTATCTCCGGGGAATTGTTGTTGTTGCTCAGATGGGCAAGGCAGATATGCCGAAGATTTTTACTATTCATGGCTGCGAGGAATGAAGATACCTGGCGATTACCAAGGTGACCCTGGTCAGACATTATCCTGGCTTTAAGAAAATGAGGGTAGCTACCCTGCAGCAGCATTTTTTCATCATAATTTGATTCTATAACAAGCAGGTTGGCTGCTTCAATATATGGAGCAGCAGTTTGGCATATTTGTCCCAGGTCCGTGGCAATTGTAATTTTAAAATCTCTGCTGCAGATATGGAACCCGATGGTTTCAGGGGCATCATGTGATACAGGAAATGCTTCTATCTCAAAACCGGCGAGATTAAATGTTTTCTTTTGGTCGATCTCATTTACTTTTATTCCGAAAATTCTACTCTGCCTGGAGACTATACTCCCCCAGATTTTAGGGGTGGTATATACAGGCATATTATTCTTTCGGGCAAGCAATTCCAACCCTTTTGTATGATCTGTATGGTTGTGAGTAACCAGTACACCCATGATAGCATGTAGTGGAATATCCTTATTTTTCAGGAACTTCCGGATATTCCCTGCTGGAATTCCGGCATCGATCAGGAGACCATTTTTCGCATTACCAAGGAAATAACAGTTACCGCTGCTACCGCTGCTCAAGCTGTAAAAATTCAAATTATCCGATTGCATATATACTGCTTCTTATACAAAATAGCTTGTTTAAAACTGCCAAATTATTGAATTTGTCAATGCAGAGGGTGCATAAATCCAATTTTTAAAATAATATTGAAGTAAATATAAGAGAGAATATGTCACAACGCGAAAAAAGAAAAAAGAGCAGGGGATCGGCGGGAAATAACCGAAAGACGGGAGAGGATTTTTTAATAAAGAACCGCAGGAAAGAGGGAGTAAGAGAAACCGAATCGGGATTGCAATACCTTGTACTTGACGAAGGAGAAGGCAATTGCCCCGATGCGAATGCCAATATTACCGTTCACCAGCGGTGTCAGCTGATCAACGGAACGATCATTGAAGATACGTACCGTGAGAATGAAACTTCCGAGGTGAAGATGGAAGAACTTATTGAAGGTTACCGGGAAGGAATTCAGTTGATGAAAAAAGGTGCTCGTTACAAATTCTTTATTCCCTGGGAGCTGGCCTGGGGAAAAAACGGAACCGGAAGCAAGATCCCTCCTTACTCGCTACTGATATTTGATGTCAGGTTGATCGATTTTTGGTAGATTCAATATAAAGGGTACAAACCTGGGTGGGGCAATATGTTATGACTATGACCATCCGTACCTGGCAAAGGAATATGGAAAACTAAACGCTGATTTGGTAGCACTTCCTTCATCCGACTGGAGAGGAATTGATCCGCTCCATACACGAATGGCAGCTTTCAGGGCTGTGGAACAGGGGCATTCTATACTGAGATCAACAAGGTTCGGGCTATCTGCCGCAATCAATCCATTCGGTGAAATGCTGTCACAGATGAGTAGTTTCGATAGTCATAACAAAATAATGATTTCCCAATTACCGGTAAAGGGTATTAAAACTGTCTACTCAAAAATTGGTGATATTGTCGTATATCTGTCCATTGCTTTTCTGCTCCTGTTTTTCTTGTATAGAAAACTGTAGCTTAAATGAATTTCACTATAATAGCAGAAATCCTTTCAAGAATAATGTTGAAATGCTTTCCTTTAATAACAGGGGTAGATGAAATATCTAACTTTGAATTAATTAATTAGCTTCACTTATTCACTGCTATATTCTTTCCTGATCCCGGTTGTTACAGGGATTTACATCAGGGAATAGTAATTGCAACGCTTCCACGCCTGGAACCGGATTCAGTATAACGATGGGCCTCCACCATTTCTTCAAAACTGAATTGCCTGTCTATATAAGGCTTCAACTCTCCCTTTTCCAAAAGGGTACCCAGAAACTCCAGGTATTCCAATTTTTCAGATGATGAGCCTCCCCCAAATTTTACTTTCTTACCTTTTCCAAAGGAAGTACCTATCATACTCACCATCTCCTTCAATCCTCCTGCAACAGCCAGGTAGTACCCTTCAGGTTTAAGGGATTTTTTAAAGCGTTTATAGGAGGTCTTACCAACCACTACATCGAAAATTGCATCATATAGATTCCCATTTTCAGCCGGATCCTGATCCTTGTAGTCTATGACATGATGAGCGCCCAGTTCACGCACAAATTCCAGGTTCTTCGTACTGCAAACCCCTGTCACTTCTGCACCGAAGTGACATGCCAGCTGCACTGCATAGCTTCCGACACCGCCTGAAGCGCCGTTGATAAGAATGCTTTGTCCACTCTTAACATTAGCCAATTCGGAAAGAAAATACAGGGCAGTAAGCGCACCATAAGGAACTACGGCAGCTTGTTCAAAACTGATTTTGTCCGGGATCTTTGTCAGCGCTCCCTCTTCAGGCCACGCGGCATATTCAGCATAGCCACCCATTTTTGGCCCGGTACCATACACTCTGTCTCCCGGTTTAAAAGAGCCGACCTTCGATCCAACTTCAACTACCTCCCCAGCCAGTACTGATCCCAGAATACTGACCTTGGGTTTACTCCAGCCCAGCATCAGTTTAGCCAGAGTATTCATACCTGTGGGAATGTAGGTCAGACCTCGTGTATTGCAGTCGGCTGCATTTACAGTTGTTGCATGTACCTTGATAAGAACATCATTCTCACCCGGAACTGGTTTATTAATCTCATTTAATTGAAGGACCTCCGGCGGCCCGTATTTCTCACATATGTATGCTTTCATTCTTTTTAAAATTATTAGCCTAATTTATGAAAGGATATGATTCTGAGTGAAATATCTAACCTTGAATTATTGAAGGATTTAGCAAAAGTAGTTGAATTACTTGCTATTTCGGAATAATTGCCAAATACAAAGTATATCTAATGGAAATATGTTCATCCTGATTGCATATTTGTCCAATCCTATTCTTCAGACTTCCTTTTATAACCAATTTGATTCCGAGGAGGAGGGCTTTTCTGATTCTCTATAAGTTCATCCAAATAGGTAAATACCAGCTCGAGGTTTTTATCTTGATTGTTTAATCGTCTCTTGATTTCTTCATTATCAAGTTTCATTCCGAGTGTATCCAATAGCATTTCTCTGATATTTGAGAAGATCAGCATGCTTTGAATAATTACCTGAATGGCTCTCTTGCTGCGCAGAACACTGGAAAGCATGGCCACACCATATTCTGTGAAGGCAAATGGCATTTTGCGCGTACCTCCCCAACTTGATGTCACAATTTGTGACTTCAAGATTTCAAACTCCTCCAGTGTCAGTTGAAACATAAATTCTTCTGGGAACCTTTCAATATTTCTATTAACCGCCTGGTTCAGAACCCTTGTTTTAACTTCATAAAGCTCTGCCAGATCTCTATCGAGCATGATCTTTCTACCGCGAATCACATAAATCTTGCTGGTGACGAGTGTTTCCGGAATAGCATATTCTTAATTCTTACTTTCCATATCATTTGTTAATGTGATGAGAAAGGAAAATATCGGATGTAAACGAAAGTATTTTCAATTAGAACAGGCTTTCTGTTTTTCCAATTAAAAAAGCCTTTCGAACGATCGTTCGAAAGGCTTTTCTTTAGTAGCGGGGACTGATAAAATATCTAACCTTGAATTGTTGAGGGATTTGAAGGATTTGAAGGAAGCTGTTGTTTTGCAGGAACTTATGAATATTTCTTAAAATAAATAACCTCATTTGGACATATCAATCAAATTGCATATTTGTCCATTTATTCTAAATAATATTAGCTTGTTTCTCAGAAATAGCATATTTTTACCATGAAATTCTAAAATATAATTTTATATATTCATGCTATATGATACCCCGTTTAGGAACAAAAGAGCTAGTAGAAACCCTTGAATATTTTCCGGTATTGGGTATAACAGGTCCCAGACAAGTAGGGAAAACTACACTTTCCAAAAAACTGGCAGGAGAGATTGAAAAAGAAGTAATATATCTGGACATGGAAAATCCAACGGACCTTTCTAAATTGTCTGAACCAGCATTATATCTTGAGAAAAATGAAGATTCATGCATCATTATTGATGAAGTCCAGCGCGTACCTGAGTTATTCCCCATTCTAAGATCATTAATTGATAAAAAGCGAATTCCAGCACGGTTTATTCTTACGGGTTCTGCATCTCCCGAATTGATAAGGGACTCTTCAGAATCATTAGCTGGACGCATTGCATACAAAGAGCTAACAGCATTTAACTATATCGAAATCTGCAATCACAAATTATCAGCGCTGCACTGGTTTCGGGGAGGTTTTCCGCTTGCTTTTCTTGCTCCTTCTGACCGGATTTCAAGTAGTTGGATTAACAATTTCATTCAAACCTATATTGAAAGAGATCTTCCATTATTAGGATTACAGGCAGCACCTACTTTTTTAAGGAACCTCTGGCTCATGCTGGCACATATTCATGGCAATGTCATAAATATGGAACTGTTATCGAAATCACTGGAAGTAACAGGACCAACAATCAAGAAATATATTCATTTTCTTTCAGAAGCATACTTAATTCGAATTCTGCCCCCATTTCATATGAATATCAAAAAAAGGATCGTCAAGTCTCCAAAAATATATATACGAGATACGGGGATTTTACACCAGTTACTTGGTATTTCCACTTATGACATGCTTGAAGGCAATCCTATGAAAGGTAATTCATGGGAAGGATATGTGATTGAACAGATTAGCTTACATGTACAGAATCAATATGAAATGTATTTTTACCGAACGCACCAGGGAGCAGAATGTAACCTTGTTTTGACCATTGCTAACAAACCAGAGTTTGCTGTTGAAATAAAATACACTAATGCACCCAGAGTAGGCAAAGGCCTTAGAAATTCCATTGATGACCTCGGCACAAAGAAAAACTTCATAATTTGTCTGAGTAAAGAGGAATTTCCTATTGCGGACAACATTATAGCATGTTGCATGTCCACTTTCATCAATAAGTACCTGACAA
>CAKZNC010000172.1 GCA_937129385.1 uncultured Bacteroidota bacterium | reverse complement strand
ATCGGCTTAACTATATACTCTGCGAAAACTCTGCGCCACTCCGCGGTTAACCCCCATGAGCGGAGCGAATCAATGCGAAGTGCGCGACGCATCGGCTTAACTATATACTCTGCGAAAACTCTGCGCCACTCCGCGGTTAACCCCCGACGAGCGCAGCGAGTCCCTGTTTAAAACTTCCTCTTTCTTTCCCGCAGGATTTCGCTAATTTTACCGCATGAGATCCTTCTGGAAATTCATATGGCCCTACATGAAGAACAAATACGTGATCACCCTCGTGGGGTTCCTCGTATGGATTTCGTTTTTCAGTCAGTACAGCCTCATGGAAAGGGTCAGGCTCTCCCGCAACTTCAACCAGCTCAAGTATGACAAAGAGTACTACCGGGAGCAGATCAAACGCGACTCCACACGGCTGCATGAGCTCACCACCGATGATGAGAACCTCGAGAAATTCGCACGGGAACAGTATTATATGAAAAAGCCCAATGAGGATATCTTCGTGGTGGTGGAATAACTCAGGTGAATTTTGAATATATAATTTTGATTGTAGAATTCGATGTGAAGTGAGAAGCTAGAGTTGATCCGCAGGTACTATAACCAAGGCAGAAATGTGATCCTTGTGACATTCGATCTACATTCAACATTCCCTGATACTCCATAGTCATAAAGTATTTTCCAATGTCATGCAAAAGCCACCTCCCGGGGCCATGACAACATTCACAGCAGATTCTCTCGTTCCGGTAATCTTCCTGATTTTATAGGATTCCTTGCGGGTTTGATAATGGGTATCTTCATCATCAGCATAAATGGTAGCCTCATATTCTCCTGTTCCCAGAAAATCAAGAGGAATACTGAACTCCCTTTCTTCCTCATCGGTAATTCCTGCCACGAACCAGTTGCTCCCGGTCCTTCTGGCCATAATTATGAAATCTCCCGGAAACCCTTTCAATACCCTGGTTTCATCCCAGGTATCGGGCATTTTCCTGATGAATTCAAACAGGTCACCCTTGCGCGCGTATTCGTCTCCATTGTCACCCAGGATCAGCATTGGGGAATAATAGATCATGCAACGTGCCGTTTCACCTGCTGCAGTGCTGTTGATCCCGAGCGGGTCCGTTTTTGTCCTGTTTTGAAGATGTTCAAGATCATAAAAACCATTGGTCATGTCAAGCGGACCATGAAGACCATTGATAAATGGGACAGAAACCATCATGTGCGGTTCCACCTTTCTTCTTCCCGGTGTTGGTCGTCCGTCCTGTTGCGCATGACAATACTCGATTGTGACCATGTTTGGCCAGGTAACGTGTTCCCCACCAAGCTGTACCGGACGATCGTGAAAATTCAAAAGCATGTGTTCTTCAGCGCACAACCTGACAATTTCTCGGGTAGCCTTGACGTAAGCCTGCCTGTCGAGATGGCCTTTATTAAAGCCATATTCATTACTCAGGAATCCGTATTTAATTCCTGCGGCTCCCCACTCCCTGAAGGCATGCAAGACCTCCTGCAGGTCCCAGTCAATGGCCCCTTCCTTTTTGTCAACGTAAAGAATTATTCCTACGCCCTGATCTTTTGCATAGTTAATAATCCCTTTGATATTGAGTTCTTCACGCGGAAACAAGGGGCCATCCCCGGCATACCATCCACCGTCAATAAGCAGGTAACGAATGTTATTCCCAGCAGCAAAATCGATAAGCCTCTTCATAGTTGCCTCATCTTTACCATATACAAAGCCGTTGATTGTATCCCCGAGATTCCTGTGATCCCAGAGACATTTACCTGGTCTTACCCAAGAAAACTCCTCTTTGTCGCACGGCTCATTCAGGCTGGCAATCATGGTAGATTCCCTGAAATCCCCTGCCACACTACCTACCTGAATCACACGCCAGGGTGTATTTGCAGGCAATGCCAAACAGGAGATCCCAATATCGGCACGCATTGCGGATTCTTTGCCTGGGTTTACAAAATACATCATGCTCATATCATAGATGGATGCTTCACTGAGCGCCACCCACTCGCTTTCTGTTTTTACCAGCATGGGTGATTGTGAAAACGAGGTGCGTTTCAATTTGTCCGGTGCAATTTTAGTATTCTCTATGTCTGTGCTGTCCAGCGCATAGCATGTAAAATCCTGCCCGAACTGGAAAGACGAAAGATCTTCGGTAAGGATGATGCTGTCCATGGACTGCTGCGCAGGAATATTATATCTGAATGCCACACCATCCTCAAAAACCCTGAACACGATCTGCATGCTGATACCCTCTTCCGAAATGAAGGGGATCACCACCTCGCGATAATAAATTTCAGTTTTAGAAAAAGGTCCCCACAAAGGTTCCAGCGTGGTGTGTACCTCTTTTTGATCGACAGTTTCCATTCTCCCGGCAGACAAATCCCATTTTTCACTCCTCAGGCCAAGGTCTGATGGGTGGATGATCGCTTGTCCATCCTTTTCTACCCAGTATTTAAGCCGGTTTTCAGGGTTGCTGACATGAAGCACCAATGAACCGTGGGGAGCTTTGATTACAACTTCCCGCTTGCATGAAGAACACAAAATTGCGGAAACACTAAGAAATAAAAAAATTGAAATTGACAATACTGTGCGCATTTCTATTTGTTGATATTAGCTAAATCAGAATGATAATTGACGAAGTAACAGAACAAAGATGTGAAAACTGTTCGTTTTTGTATTTCTGTTGTACTCCAACGTTTATTTTCGTGATAAACCCCTCATTCAGTGGCTCATTTTTGCAAATGAATCAATACAGCCTGTTGTAAAACTTTAAAGTCGTGCAGTGCTATAATACCTGATTAAAAAATTATAAATTGTGCTCCTAATCCGTGAGGCATTATCAGGACTAAATTGGAGCAGTGAGAATTAATCGGTATCATATTATCTGTCTTGCGTTTCTGCTTTTCGCAGTGGATGCGTTCAGCTTTGAATCTGATCCGCACGTTAAATTTAAAAACTATACTATCAGAGATGGATTGTCTCATTTAGGGGCGAGTTGTTTTTATAATGACAGCAAGGGCTTTTTATGGGTTGGAACATTTGATGGCTTAAATCGATTTGATGGTAAAAATTTCAAAGTATTTAAACATATTCCGGATGACTCAAAAAGCTTGATAAACAACAGGATTCGATGCATATTTGAGCATAGTTCAGGAAAGTTGTTGATTGGCACAGAACGTGGGATTTGCGTGTATAATTCCGAGCTGGAGGTATTTGAAGAATTAAAGTTTGAGAATATTGAGAATGTGATTACCGTGGTCAGGATGTTCGAAGACTCCAACAATCGACTTTGGATCTTAACCGACAGAAGTTTTGTTTATGTGATTGATTTTAATACCGGATTTCATAAAAGTCTCTCCTATATATCTAACAGCAGTAGAAAACATGTGATGTTTTACGATATAGTTGAGGATCACTCAGGGTATATCTGGCTGGCCTCTTCCAATGGTCTGATTTGCTATCAAAAGGATTTTCTCAATTTTTCACTTGAGATGCCCACTTATCTTGCATCCAGAATACTCCGGACCATCGAAATTGATGATAAAAACAATCTATGGCTATCATTTAGCTCGACGGTGCACGAATTTTCACTGGCATATGCAGGTGATTCGGTTGAAATGATTCCGAAGTCTGAATTTAAAATCGAATCTGTTGTTACATCAATTCTGTCAGATTCAAATGGAAACCTCTGGATGAGCTCAACCAATGAGGGCGTTTTCCGGATCACTCAAAAAAATAATAAAAGGATAATAGAAAACTATCAGAATCACCCGTTATTCCCGGAAAGCATTAGCAGTAACTGGGTGATTGAAATGTATGAAGATGATTTTAACAATATATGGTTTGCAACCGCCGAAAAAGGAATCGATAAGTTCTCCTACAGTAAAGGCCTCTTTTTAAACTATGATCAAGGTGATGGTTTAAAAGACGATTATGTGATGGATATCAGTCATTACAGCGATGAGCAAATACTGATCGGTACCAGGCGGGGAGTTTCAGTGTACAACATTAAAACGCAACAGATTGAAAATGTTTGGTTTGACGACGCGGAGTTTGAGAATAAAAATATACAGGTATCGCAAATACATAAGGACAATAGTGGATATTTGTGGTTTGGGATATCCGGTGGAATTTATTTTTTAAGCCCGGGTTCACAAAGCAAGCCGACATTGCTGAACTATTCTGAAAATCCGTTACCTCTCCGATATATCGAATCAATTGCTGAAGACAATTTTGGGAATATCTGGGTAGGTACCGTATCAGGAATCATAAGGCTTTCTTTTGATGAAAGACCTGTAATCTCAGACGTGCTTGATTTTAATTCACGCGCTGATGGAATTGCGCACAATGCTTCAGTCTTTGTGCTGTACAATGATCCTGTTGACAACTCGTTGTGGATGGGCACATTGTATAATGGACTTTATCACATCATCATCAACGGGAAAGAAAAGAATGTAAACGATTTTAAAATCATTCATTACGCCTATAAACCTGGCAGACCTGAATCGCTACGTAGCAATTTTGTCAGTGCAATACTTCGTACAGAAGATGGTGATTTATGGGTTGGAACTGAAGGAGGCGGGCTCAGCCGGCTAAAAAACAACCATATGGATTCAGGATTTGTTCATTACGCTGAAAAAGATGGCTTGTCAAACAATTCGATAAAAAGTATTATCGAAGGTAAAAAAGGAAAGATATATTTAGGCACAAACTACAAACTGGATGTTTTTGATCCCGATAACGAATCATTTATCTATTATGATGTTCAGGATGGCTTAAAAAGTGACTTTTTCACCAAGGCCGCTCTCAAGTTGCCAAATGATGAAATTGCGTTTGGGGGTAATAAGGGTATTTCTGTTTTTGATCCGGCAGATGCCGAACTTGAAACCCCTATTCCTTCTCCTGAGTTTGGTGATTTTCTGCTTTCATACAAGAAAGTATATCCCGGCCAGATGTTAGATGGAAATGAAGTGCTTAGTAAAAGTCTGTCCCACACCGATGAGTTAAAGCTCAAATATTTTCAGAATACTTTTTCAATTGAATTGCTGGGAATTGGTTTCGACAAGCCCGAGGATTCTTACTACCGGTACCGGTTAAATAATTATGACAGGGACTGGATTTATACAAAACCAATCAATAACATGGCAGCATATGCGAATGTGCCTCCAGGTGAATACCATTTCGAATTTAATGTTTCCAATGATAAAAATGAATGGTCTGATACGACCAAACAGATATCCATTAAAGTCGTTCCTCCATTCTGGAAAACAGGTTGGGCTATTGGCTTATATATCCTGGTAATTTCTGGCATCCTCGTTTTGGTATTCATTATATTACTTAACATTGAAAGGTTAAAGAGTGCAGTTAAATTAGAGCAACTGGATAAGGAAAAAGAAAAGGAGGTCAACGACATTAAGTTGAAATTTTTCACCAATGTCTCACATGAATTCAAAACACCTGTAACCCTTATTCTGGGTCCGGTTGAGAACCTTATCAGAGAGTTTAAGGAAGGCAACAGGATCAGATATAATCTGTTGATGATTCACGAGCAGGCCAATTATCTGCTGAGGTTGGTGAACCAGTTGCTGGAATTCAGGAAGGTGGAGAAAGAATCGTTAAAATTAAAATGCCTAGAGCGAGACATTGTGTCATTCACAAGGACAATTGTGAAAAGTTTCAATTCAACAGCCTTTGAGAAAAGTATTCAATATGATTTTCATCCCAGCGAGGATAAAATTATGGTATGGTTTGATCCTGCAAAACTGGAAATGATCATCTATAATTTATTGTCGAATGCATTTAAGTTTACGCCGAAGGGGGGATCTGTTGCAATAGGGATTGAGATGACAGAAACAAAAGTGACCATTAAAGTTACAGACAGTGGACAGGGGATTTCAAAGGAAGAATTGTCAATGATATTTGAACGTTTTTATCAATCCAAATCAGCTGGAAATTTGCATGGTACAGGAATTGGACTGACGCTGTCAAAATCCCTGGCCTTGCTCCATCATGGAGATTTAATTGCTGAAAGTGAGCCGGGAGAAGGAGCTGCCTTTATACTTGTTCTGCCTTTGGGAAAAGAGCATCTGGCTATCGAAGAGATTATGGAAGGCAATCCGCAGATACTTGAAGAATTTGTAATTGAGCAGGATACTGATTCTCCTGGTCATGATACCAGTGAGGTTCCGGAAGAGTTGGTAGAGGTCACCAATGAATCACCTACGCTACTGCTTATTGAAGATAACTTTAAATTGAAAGCCTACCTTGAAGGTATTCTGAGGGAGCATTATAATGTTATATCAACAGACAATGGAAATGATGGATTTACACTGGCATGTACAAAAATGCCGGATCTCATTGTGAGTGATGTAATGATGCCCGGCATGGATGGAGTTCAGTTGTTAAAGAAATTAAAAAATGAAACTTGCACCAGCCATATTCCCGTGATCCTGCTTACTGTTAAAAATGAATTCGACAGTTACATAAAAGGACTTGAGATAGGAGCCGATGATTATATTACAAAACCCTTCCATGTAGAACACCTTCTGGTGAGAATTAATAACATCATCGAGAACAGAGCACGGTTGAGGATTCGTTACAGACGCGATTATAATGACAACTCCGAAGATGTAAAAGATTCTTTTTCGGTGAAAGACAATGAGTTCATTAATACCTTATACGAAATTGCAGAAGAGAATCTGGATAACACTGCTTTTTCAGCCGATAGTTTTAGCAAGTCGGTATTTATGAGCAGAACAAATTTTTATAAAAAACTAAAAGCCCTGACAGATCAGACGCCTGGTGAATTTCTCCGGTTGTACAGAATAAAAAGGGCAAAAGACCTGTTATCTACCGGAGATTATAGTGTGAGCCAGGTAACGCAGTTGACCGGGTTCAAAAGCCGATCTAATTTCTACCAGTGTTTTAAAACCATTTATGGCAAATTACCAACAGAGTTAATTGATAAGAGAAAATAAATTTCAATTCCTCTGCACGGTAATTCATTTTCTGTCAATATCTGATCTTCTGGCCACTCAATGCATTCTTCAGCAGAGTGATGTATGGCTGAGGACATTTCATGTATTTATCAGGACATACAATTTATTATATATACCTAATTTCGGAAACGAAACAGGGATTTTTACAGGAAAAGAAGACTTAAATCTGAAATGATGCGAAGTAATTCCAGTTCCTTGTTCAATTAAGTCAAAAGAAAACTGATTAGAATGACCAGATTATTTGCAACATGCTGCTTGTTTTTAGCCTGCCTGTATGGAGGTAAAACGTTAGTGGGGAAAGAATACCAGGTATGCTCACCAGACAGTGATATAAAAATCTCAATTCATACAGAGGACGGAATTCAATGGTCTGCCTCCGTAAAAAATCATCCGATTTTTACAAATAACCGTTTAAGATTAACAGTAGAAGATAATGTGCTTGGTGATGATGTCAGGGTCATAAAAACCAGAAAGAATTCTGTTTCTCAAATGGTGACAACTATAGTCCCTGTTAAATCAAGGGAAATTCTAAATGAATACAATGAGTTAACGCTGTTTTTTGATCCGGGATATGCTGTTGTATTCCGTGTTTTTAACAATGGTATTGCGTATCGGTTTGAAACTGCCAGAAAGGACGAAATCATCGTAACTGATGAACTGGTCGAGCTCAATTTTTCAGAGGACAACCGTATCCTGTTCCCCGAAGAAAAGTCATTAAAATCAAATTATGAACAACTTTACCTGGATGAAAAACTGTCATCTATCGATTCAGGACGATTCTGTTCTTTGCCTACACTTGTAGAGGCCTCAAACAACGTTAAAATTGGCATTACAGAAGCGAATTTATATGATTATCCGGGATTGTTTTTAGAAGCAACAGGTAAACCGAGCTTAACGGGGAAGTTTCCTAAGGCTGTTCTGGATTTTGAATATCGCGCTCCCCGCGGGATGAAAAATGTTTCTGAGGCGGATTATATAGCAAAAATAAAAGGTAGCCGCAGCTTACCTTGGCGCGTGTTCATAATCAGTCAAAACGATGCGGAACTTGTTGAGAATCAACTGGTGTATTTGCTGTCTGATGCCTGTAAAATTGAGGATACTTCCTGGATCAGGCCCGGATTGGTAGCCTGGGAATGGTGGAATGATTTGAGTCTGTATGGCGTTGATTTCAAATCAGGATTAAATACCGATAGCTACAAATATTATATTGATTTTGCAGCAAAGTACAATATACCTTATATTATTCTGGATGGTGGCTGGTCGATCTCACCCACCAATGTGATGGAAGCCAGGCCTGAAATTAACCTGCCTGAACTTGTTACATACGGAAATGAACGAAATGTCGGTCTGATTTTATGGTCAAACTGGAATGCCATTGACAAGGATATGGATACAGTGCTGGAACAATTTGAAAAGTGGGGTGTAAAAGGACTGAAGGTCGATTTCATGATGCTTGCCAATCAATACATGGTAAATTTCTATGAAAGAACTGCAGCCGCATGCGCAGATCATAAATTACTGGTGGATTTTCATGGTGCCTTTAAGCCAGTCGGACTGCATCGTGCCTATCCTAATATTGTAAATTACGAAGGAGTTAAAGGTCTTGAAAATTGTAAATGGAGTGATGAGATTACACCCGAGCACAATGTAACCATCCCTTTTACCAGGATGCTGGCAGGGCCGATGGACTATACGCCCGGTGCATTTCGAAATGCGCATGCTGAAGATTATGTAATCAGTGATACGCGACCAATGAGCCTTGGCACACGCTGCCACCAGATCGCCATGTACGTAGTGTATGATGCTCCCCTTCAAATGATATCTGACAGTCCTTCTATATACTATGACGAGGAAGAAAGCACCAGTTTTCTGAGTAAGATGAAAACCGTCTGGGATGAAACAAAAGTATTGGATGCGAAAGTGGGGGATTATATAATAACCGCCCGCAGGAGCGGAAATGACTGGTTTATTGGTGCCATGACGGATGGTGAGTCCCGAAATCTGAAAGTTGATCTGTCATTTCTGGATGATGGAGCGTATGATATAGAGATCATGCAGGATGGAATGAATGCAAATAAAGTAGCTATTGACTACAAACGAATTGAAAAAACCGTTCAGAACACAGAAGTATTGGATATTGCATTGGCTGGCGGTGGTGGCTGGGCAGCAATCTGCACAAAAAATGAGAACGTTTCTTATAAACAATAAACCGAAATAATCAACTACTATGGGAATATTGAAAAGCATCAGAAGCTCTTCGCTTACAATGATAACGTTCATATTATTATCCGGATGCAATGACCATGAAGCTTCCCTGGCCAGACCCAATATTCTGTTTTGTCTTGCTGATGATGCCAGTTGGAAGCATTTTGAGGCCTATGGTTGCAAATGGGTTAAAACGCCGGGATTCGATGAAATAGCAGCACGGGGATTGCTTTTTAATAATGCCTATACGCCCACAGCAAAATGTGCCCCTTCCAGGTCGGCGATATTAACCGGAAGAAATCCATGGCAACTGGAGGAGGCCGCGAATCACATTTGCTATTTCCCCAAAAAATTTACAACAATCGCTGAGGCATTATCCTCATCAGGATATCATGTGGGATATACAGGGAAAGGATGGGCACCAGGAAATGCGGGTAAAATTGATGGAAAGAAGAGGGATCTGATTGTAGAGGCGTATAATGAAAGAAAGCTGAATCCACCAACAAAAGAAATATCCAATAAAGATTATGCTGCTAACTTCAAGCTATTCCTGGAGAAAAAGGAGACGGGACAACCCTTCTTTTTCTGGTATGGAGGTCATGAGCCGCACAGAAGATATGAATACAAATCGGGTATTGAAAAGGGCGGTGCATCGCCGGAGATGATTGAAGGAGTTCCTGAATTCTGGCCCGATACGGATACCGTGCGGACTGATATGCTCGATTATGCGTATGAAATACAATATTTTGATCATCAGCTTGAACAGATACTGGAAATACTAAAAACTGCAGGAGAGCTTGAAAATACACTGATCGTTGTAACAGCAGATAATGGAATGCCATTTCCCAGGGCAAAAGGCCACAATTACGAGTATTCCAATCACCTGCCTTTAGCTATCATGTGGGAGAGCGGTATCAATAAACCGGGAAGGGTCATTGACGATTACGTAACCTTTATTGATTTTGCTGCTACTTTTGCAGATGTTTCAGGGCTAGATATTGACGAACAGGGGATGTACCCAATAGAGGGAGAATCACTTGATGATATTTTCAAATCAAAGAAGTCAGGTCAGGTTGTTCCCGGCAGAAACAAAGTGATTCTTGGACGTGAACGAAATGATGTGGGACGACCTGGTGACGTTGGCTATCCTGTCAGGGCCATTATTAAAAATGGTTTTCTCTATATAAGAAACTTCAAAACAGATCGGTGGCCTGCAGGGAACCCGGAGACAGGATATACCGATACGGACGGTAGCCCTACAAAGTCATATATTTTGAATCTACGGAGAAGAGGTGAGGATACATATTACTGGAAGCTCAACTTTGGGAAAAGGCCTGCTGAAGAATTATACGATCTGAACAATGATCCTGATTGCACAGTCAACCTGGCTGATGAGCCGGAATATGATACCATGCAGCAGGAGTTATCCGATCTGTTAATCGAAGAGTTGACCCGGCAGCAGGACCCAAGGATATTGGGAAACGGCGATATTTTTGATTCTTACCCAACAACTTCCATCAATAATTTCTACGAAAAATATATGGAGGGTGAAGAAGTCCATGCAGGCTGGATAAACAGCACCGACTATGAGCAGGATACTGCCTACTGGAAAGAGTAACTGTCTTTTTCTTTCTGTAGTGAAGTGGCTAATTCCTGGATATTCCTAAAACGGGAAAGTAGATAACGATTATTCTAAATGGTCGAATATAAGGTTGTTTGAAAAAGTACTACAGTTTCCTGGATTCCGTGTGATGTATGCATATCATCAGTTCATTCCAGGTGTATATCTGACCAGTTTTCAGGTTGCTTTTTTTTCATTCTGACAAGAGAACAATATGGGAAAGATGAGCAATCATAAGAATCGTATTAGATTCCTGATTGTGAATTTCAAATGATCTCGAAATGGAAGAATCTGTAATCAGCCTTCCTGACAATCTTCAAATCAATCATTCCATGGTCGTTTACCTGCAGTTCCTCTTCGGAACCAGTCATTAAATTCGTTAATTTTACTGCTTGACCGGATAGAAAACGAAGGTTAATGGATCGTTCTGTCTCAATATTATTGACTTCTCTGAATACCATGAGATATCCCTCAGACTGATCTGAACTGATCCACTGGAACCCGGTCCAGCCTGCATTATTTGGCTCGTCTCCGATTGGATACACATACTTTTCATACATCTTTTCGCGGTGGGCTTTGTAAACGGTCAATAAAGGTCTTATTTCCTCCCTGGCCTGTTCAGAGTATAAATGTGTTTCCTGGAAAAACAGTGGTGTACCTATCAATCCAATTGCTACAGCGTACGGGTGATTATACCGGTAGGCATCACTTATGTTACGGTCCACCCTGTCAATGTTCTGGATAGTCGTCTGGAAACGGTTAATATTTGTGTATTTGCTTAGTTGCCAAATATCCCGTAGCACAAGAGATGGAGTGTACACCACATGTTTCGGAACTTTTGGTTTGCGGTTTTCAAGATACACACAACCATATTCCTTTGCCCAGAAATAGCCGAATCGCGGAGCATTCTCTGTGACATCCCAGTTGACTCTGACACGGTGATTGGTATATTTAATAAACGACCTGATCTTTTCTGTCAATTCATTTATCTGTTTATGTGAGCCCAGATTTGCAAAGTCCAGTTTATATGAAACAAATCCGGCCTGGTCATAATTCCATTTCAATGCGTCAAGTGTCATGGGCTGTGCCGCGCCCCAGAGTCCCAGATGAACTCCAGTCTCATCTGATTTCTTAACTACATTCTGCCATCCTTCCGGATACCAGTCTTTTCGGACGTGCCATTCATTGTCAGCTTTCGCCCCTTCCTCCTGCGTCTGGGCATCAAACATCCGGACACTACTATTTTGCCAGCCGTCATCAATCTGCTGGATATCAATCCCCAGATCCATTTGGCTCTCAAGTTCAGTCAGAACATTTGCCTCTTTTGACGCCGCCCTTCCCCGGTCTGAACCCCAGGTATTTGCCTGGATATATATATCCCTGCTATGATCTACGGGATAGCGGTATCGCTCAAATTCCTTGATGGCCTTTTCCAATTCATTCTGGCCCCCATTGTAAAGAATACTCCAGGAAGCCCAACACCAGGAATAATCGTCTTTCAGGATATCAGAAGGAAAGACTCCGGTTCCGGTATTGCTTAATCCGCTCTGAGCGATCCCAAAGCCGCCGGTGTCATTACCGTACTGATTCACACACTTGTGAGATTCTTTTACCATTACCAGACCTGATTGGTGCTTTGATACTGCCACCAGGCTGCTCCATGTATTTTGCAGAGGATTAGTTTTAAATATGCTTACATCTTCCTTAATTAGCGGGGTTTCAGGTTTGTTCCTGTGTTGCGTGTCGTTGTAATAGCCCACAAATTTCACCTTTTTCTCATGGGGATTAAAGGGTATGTGATCAACCATACCAGTGGGTATTAACTTTTCTCCTTTGATTGGGGCCCCACAATCCACATAACCGATAAGATTATAGCCTGATGGAGCGCCTTGTTGAATTTTATCTATACGTTCATTCTTGCCATTCTTGATTTGTCGTTTTTCTGCGCCTTCTTCAAAAGCGAACAGCTCAGAAACAACTGCTTTGTCTCCATTCGTTTTTTCAAATATCACCCGGAAGGCCCCATCAATGATTACTTCTTCCGGAATATTTATAATAATCATTTCATATCCGGCGTGGTCTTTTTTAAAATTTGGCAGGATAACATTATTCAATGGCTGGGTTTTCACTTTCCCATCCATGCTTGCAAGTAATACATTCTGAGAAATTCCGGATCCCTCATAGTCCCACCAGGTAAAGCCCAGCTTATTTTTATTTTTATTGTTTACACCCTGGATACAATATTCGACCTGGTTATTGTCTTCTGTAGTTGAAGCGACAGGTAATTCCGCTATGGCCTTTGCTTTATAGTTGTCATTATTGGATCCTTTTTCAAGGGTGAAAGTAACCTCATCAAGCTTCAGTAATTTCTCCCGGTCCAGGTATTCCGCTCCATTTCCTTTTATATGCAGCTGGGTGCGGATTCCCTGTGCTCCAGGATAAATCCAAATCGAGTATTTAACGAATGTTTCAACCTCACGATATTCAAATTCAGCTTCAACCTCAATATGTTCACTGGTAAACCCTTCATCGGTACTGTTTTTTGCTGACAGATTGATCAGCCTGGCTTTTGAATGGTCATCAATTATCCCGAAATAGGTCCAGTCACATGAAATATCTGACTGCTCATTCGAATAAATTTCACTGCTGTCATTCATCCTGAACGATACAGTTTTCAATCCCGTTTGTGTCAGTTCCCAGGTACGTTCAACCTTTCCTGTATTGACGATGAGAATTTTCTTATCAGTTTTCACGGATGCTCCGGAAAGAGTAATGTCTATATCTGTCAGCATCTGTTTGCTACTGCAACCTGCAAGCAGAGTGAAGAAAAGAATAACTACAGCATATTGCCATCCTTTTAGTTTGCGTAAAGAGAGTCTGTGTTTTATCATTTTCATACGAATACTGGAAGCCATTTAATTACTTTTTTTTCAGACCTGGGTTTATAAGGTCCCGGGCATCGTACCCCTTGTACCCTTTTCAGGAAGCGGCTCCCGGGTTTCCCTGTCATACCAGTCCGGTGTTAAGTCATCGGGTGTGGTGTCACCCGTTTCCTGCATCCATTTTTGTAGTATGCCACGCAAGAAAATCAACTTTTCATGGTATCGTTCAAGTGAAGCCACATTCAGCAATTGCTCTTGTTCAAGTGAAAGATCAAATAACTCTTCCTCCGGACGGGGCACCATGTAAATGTCTGCCTGGGCAGGGGTTAGTTTTCCCATGTCTCTTAGAGCATCAAGTGAATGCTGAGAGGGAGAATTCAACACATCAAACGGACCGCAATTGCTTAAGTTGGGTCTTGCATTCCAGACATACAAAAAATCTTTTGACCTCAACATTCGTTCATAGGCTTCAAAACTGTGGAAATTGTGCTCAGAAAAAACATATTCCCTGGTCTCCGCATCCGGATTATTTAATATCGGAAGGAAACTTATGCCCTGGTAGTCGTCGGGCTGATTAATGCCCGCAAGTTCAAGAAGGGTAGAAGAAATATCGATTGAACTTATCAGACTTTCTGTTTGAGTTCCGGGATTCTTTATTCCATTTTGCCAGTAAACAACAAAGGGTGTTTTCATACCACTATCGTACACACGTGTCTTACACCGTGGGAATGGTCGTCCGTTATCCGCCATTACAATAATCATCGTGTTTTCAAGGACGCCTTGCTTTTCCAGTTCACTAACCACTTGTCCAATATAATAATCAAACCGTGCTATTTCATTGTAATAGGATGCTATGTCCCTTCGTGTCTCCGGATCATCGTTAAGGTAGACCGGTACTTCCAGACTGTCTGGGTGATGTGTAATCATAAATGTGTCGGCTCCCCAGAATCGATGGGCATCCTTCGACGCCAGCCAGAAAAAGAAGGGCTTGTCTTTTGGTCTTCCCTGAAGGAATTCCACCCAATTTGCCTCTCCTCCATCTCCAATGTCATATCCATTCTTATCGGTATAAATATCGAAGGCCCGGTGGGCAGGATCACCCATATGCCATTTACCTGCATGGGCGGTGTAATAACCATTTTTCCTGAGCAAAAGAGGGAAGGGAATTTCACTTTCGGGTAATGCTATGTGCAGTTCTGCTGCTCCGTTAGAATGGGGGTATTTTCCAGAGATTATACTGCACCTGCTTGGGCTACACGAACTTGCCGTAAGGAATGCGTTATTAAACAAGAAGCCTCCCTCTGCAAGATGATCAATATTCCGTGTTTTGACGTACTGATTACCATAACATCCAAAATCGTCCCAGCTTACATCGTCTGCTATGATAAGTACAAAATTTGGCTTCTTTTGACCTCCTGCAAGAATACATGTTGTATGCATAAGCAAGAGCAGTGCAAGAACAGTTTTGAAAATCGATAGGAGCGAACTGTTATTCTTCATTATAGATTGTAAATTCTTCAAACACTACTGCCCGGTCCCTGATGACAAGCGTATCGCTGACAAGGTGCATTTCATTGTTGATTGTATCCAGGAAACTGTATTCGATGTGGATCACATCCTGATCTTCTCCTCCCCAGGAATCACCGTTTTCAATGAATGCTCCATTTCCGATTTCCACCATGGTATTGTTGTCAAACACCGCACAGTTTTCACTCTGATCGAAGGTCAGCAACAAATCAATATCGCCAGGTGTGGCCAGGTCCCCACGTCTGATCGGACTGGATAAAACAACTTTGCTTAACGATGTTGATGTCAGCATGACTACCTCATCCCTTTCTGTATATTTCTCATGGTAAACGATGGTAGTGTCATATTCATAGGTGCTTGTTGCGATGTTAAACGTGTCGAGAACATCAGTACCCCTTCTCAAATAGTTCCCATGGTATTTGTTAATAAACTTGATCCCGTATAGGGTGAAATCCTTTGGCTGGACAGACCAGTCTCCTGCATTGGTCCTTACCGGGTTGCTTACTCCATCTGCTGCATCTCCCTGGAGAATTGAGTCCAGTCCTACCGCATCGGTAATGATCATAGGAACGACATAATTTACAGAATCCAATGGAGCCAGGGACATGTTATCCTCGAAAAACGCCTCAGTGAGCTGAACAGAAATCCTTCCTTTCGTGGAACCTGCCGGAATGGTAACAGGACTTTCTGTTTCTATCGAGTAATAGGCTTGCGGCAAAGCAGTTACATTCACCACCCCTTGAAGCAGGCTTTCATCAACCTGGAAATGGACCTCCCGGTCAATTTCATTCTCATAGACACCACTCATGGTCAGCCCGATCTCAAACTGGTGGTTAATGTCGGATTCATTGAATCCAGGCTTATACTTTCCAAGGAGAATGCTCCTTGCCGGAGTCTGGTAAGGAAAATAGCAGGTTGTTATATCGTAGTCATCAAAATCAATGGGTTGGTTTTCGCATCCGACCATCGAAGAAGCGATAAGGACTGTAACAATTAATATTGAGATATTCTTTTTCATCCGTTTAGTTTATTAAAAATTAATACTACCAACCCGCATTTTGAACCAATGCAGAGAATTTCAGTATCTCGGAATAGGGAATCGGCATGTAGGTATATTTATCACCTTCAAAAAGTCTCTTTTCAACTTCGATTTGCTCATAACCGGTTTCATCCTTGTAATACCCATATACCGGTTCATCTAATTCTACTCCCCATCTGCGCAGGTCCCAGAACCGGTTCCCTTCAAAGCACAATTCAAGTCGCCGCTCATTTCTTATTAAACTGCGCATTTCATCCTGACTCGAAATTCCCTCCAGGTAGGGATCGGAAAATAAATCCAGTGCTCTTCTACGGGATAACCTCAATATATCACGGGCAGATAAAAAGACCCCATTTGCCCTGTAGTTGGGACCGCCGATTTCATTTTGTGCTTCGGCCAGTATCAAAAACAACTCGGTATACCTGAAGTACACCTCGTAGTGGTTTTGCACAACCACGTTTCCGGAAACCGGGATGATCACATCCGGCCGAAGTAATTTCTTCAGATAATAGCCGGTCCGGGTTGACTTCTGAGACACTTGATTCACACCATCCTGTTCACTGGACTTATCAGTATAGATCGTATTTGAACCTATCATTCCTCCATTGACAAGGATGTATTTATCAAGTCTTGGATCCCGGTTTACATAGGGATCATTGGGATCGTAATCATACATTGATTCACTGCTTCCTCTTGGATACCCATCTGCCATCGGGAAGGCATCCACCAGGTTTTGAGAAGGATTCACATTTCCATTTCCATTCAGGGAAGGTGGAAAGTTGTTCTGCTCCTGATTGGCATTCTCGGCCACGGATCTTCTCCATAAGACTTCAGGATTATCGCTGTCAAGGTCTGATTCATAATATTCAATACCATCTGAGGGCAGCAGAAAATTGATTTCATCGACCAGTGGAGATACATAGCTGACCGCTTCCTGGTAAACTTCCGCACTATTCAGAAATGCCGGACTGGCTGCAAATAGTTTTACTCTTCCCTGGAGAGCTCTCACGATTTGCCCGTTGATCCGGTTGTTGTAATACTGACTGTTAACAGTTAAATATGCATCCTGGTCGTAGATCGTGTCTTTGTCCGGGATATCGTCAGGATTGCTGGAATATACATAAGGCAGGTACGCATATGCTGAGTCAAAATCTGCAACTATACTATCTATTGTGGCCTCAAATGAGGGTCTGGGTACATTGAAATTTCCCTCATTGTCGATGAATTCCTTAAAGTAGGGTATGCCCAGTAAATTGCCTTCTGCATCTTTACCCGCGTGGCCCTCCAGTACATAAAAGTGGTGCAACGCCCTCAGGGCCAGCGCTTCACCTTTTAACCTCCTGTAAGTAAGCTCATTAAGAAGGGAGTCTTCCTGCCACTTGACCTGATCGATTATGGATAAGAATTTATTGACGTAGAATATATCTTCATATTTTGACCACCTGCCGGCAGGATTGAATTGAGCGGTCAGTTCACCCGTAGCCATCCTCCGGTATCCGCTGGTAAGCTGATTGGTAACTGCATCATCTGTTGCCACTGATGTAAACTGGTATTGACCCAACACCCCGGCATACGCATTCAGCAGAAGTCCTTCCGCACTGGATGGATCCACTGTTGCAAAATCATCACCGATTAAGTTTTCATCAACCGGTGATAAAAGTTCTTCGCATGAGATGAGTCCCATCATGATTGCAGAGAAAAGCAAACCTATTACTATTTTTTTCATGCCATTGTTATATTTGAAGTAACTCATTTAAATATTGTACTTTATTGCCCGGGGGTTATGTTTTACCGTGCGTATTCAATTGACTTTTGTTTATAATGCTGTCCGCAATCCCACCATAAAATATCTGAATTGTGGATTATTGCCTATATTTAACTCAAGGGTCTCTTTGTTTGGTCCGAATTTGGCCAGGTTAACAGCAGCCAGGTTAATACTCAGGTTTTCAAGACCGATCTTGTTACAGGCCGACTCATTCAGCTCATAGGTGAGCTGCACGCGGTCAATATCGAAAGATGACTTATCGTAGAGCCAGAATGTTGAATTACGAAAGTTATTGTTGTTTGCTTTCGAAGATAGTCTTGGATACGTCGCTGTTGCTGCAGTCTCTTCTGTCCATCGGTCCAGCACCATTTCAGAGTACTTGTCATCGCCATCCACCCAGTAATAGTCATCATTCAACATTCCCTCTGCTCCAAAACGCCCCCTGCAGAGTATGAACAGACTTACAGATTTGTATTTGAGCAACAGGTTTACTCCAAGTGCATGGGTAAACATGGATTTCCCGATGAATGTCCGGTCGTTGTTATCGATTAGATTGTCGTCATTCTGATCAATATATTTGATATCTCCGGGTCTGACTTCACCAAACTGGGGACTGGGAAGTGAGCTTATCAATGCTCCCTCCCCGGTGAAATCTGATACCTGGTAAAACCCATCTGCGACCAATCCCATGAGTGCACTGGTGGGCTGTCCGACTCTTGACAGGTAATCAAATTCAACAGATTCATCTTTCTGGACAACTTCTGTATGAATATTCATATAGTTCACCCCAAGAATGGTTTGGAAATCACCGATGGATTTTGAAATGTTTGCGCTGAACTCATATCCCAGGAACAGGTCTTCATCAAAATTGGAATAGGGTGTGAAATCGGTATAATAGGACGGATATTTAGTGTTTTGCAATTGTGTGACCTGGTTCCCGAATGTCATCTGGAAATAGTTGAATTCCAGGAACAGTGCATTGAACAAAGAGGTTTCTATCCCTAAATTCAAATCTGTTCTGTCTTCAAAAGTCAGGTTCTGGTTTCTGCCATTGATCAATCTGGTTCGTCCTAAACTTCTAGTACCATCGTCCCAGCTGTACACACCAGAGTTCAGGTTGTAGACTTCCTGGTACAGGAAATAACCGTTAATATTGATATCCGTTTTTAAAACACCACCTGATGCCTTGATTTTCAAATGATTGATCAGGTCGTTGTCCTTCAGGAATTCCTCTTCAGACACCAGGTAGGCCAATCCGACAGTGGGGGAGAAGCCGCCCCTGTTGTCGCTACCAAGTTTTACGGAATAGGAATAGGCAGTGGAAAAATCAGCAAAGATCTTATTCCTGTATGCATAAACAGCGCTTAAAGCCAGGTGTGATTGTTTATCCAGCTGGATATTCCCATCCGCCATGAGGGCGTTTGTATATCCCAGGAGTACTGCATTGATCGAATGATTTTCGTTCAGTTGTCGCTGATAATTCAGCTGGGCATAGACACCATAACGCATGTTAAACCCATTGGTTGAAATGTTTTCAGTTTGATCTTTCCTGTCACCTTCCCCAAGGGGATTCAGGGCAACGATTGAATCGCTTTCCCAGGTGTCGGTACTGTCGACTCCCCATACTGGTTGATAAAAGTTATAGGTATTATTGATAGACAATGAATAGGCATCATAATAATCCAGGCTGATATTGGTTTTCGCAGTTAACCCTTCTGCAACACTACTCAAATCAAATCTCAATGTATTGGCTACCTGGGTGATATTGTCAACTGCCCGCATATACCCCTTGGCATAAATATCTGCGATGGGTGTAATCCCGGTGTATGAGCTGTTGCCACCAAGAATATAGCCGTCATAGGTGCGGATAGCATCCATTTGATCCTGGAGGCTGGCACTCACAAAGGATGTTGGTAGCAGGGGCGCGTATAAATTTGGTCTGAATGTTGCGCCGGCAGACAATACGCTGGCATGTGCCGAACGACTATTGTCGATGTAGGTCATAATATCGACGGAGCTGCTGATCCAGTTATTGATCTTAAAATCGAGATTTCCCCTGACCTTGAATTGATTCTGTCCGACATTGGCTTCGGGGTTAAGTTTCTCCAGCGTACCGTTGAATTTGTGATCCATATTGACAAAATATCTCACCTTATCATTTCCCCCGCTGAAAATTGTAGAAACCTTAGTTTGCGAGGCATATTCTTTGAGGTATTCACCAGAATAAAAATCTACATCGGGATACCTGTATGGATTCACTTCGTCCCGTGTATTCTGAATTACTTCTTCACCATAAAGTTCAGTCAATCCGTCATTCAGCCTTGCTTCATTATACAATTGCATGTAGTCGGCTGAACCCAGGTAGCTGGGGTAAGAAATGGGTGTTTTCAGATGGTAGCTTGCACTGACACTGACCCTGTTTTTGCCGGCCCTGCCTCTTTTGGTTGTGATCACAATGGCCCCGTTTCTACCCTGTGATCCGTATAAAGCCAGGGCATTCACATCCTTTAGGACGGAGATGCGCTCAATTTCTTCAGCCGAAAGTGCTGAAATATCCCTTCCAGGTATTCCATCAACGACATACAGGACGTTTCCAAGCCCTCTGATGTTATTGATTCCCATGACCCCCGGGATAAAACCCTCGACGAATCCGGCAATGTTCTGAGTATTGTTATAGATTATTGCATCAGGCACCGGGATTGAGGATGCCGAAGTAACAATCTCCTCCTTTGTTTTTTGCATAAAACCGAAATCAATAATCTGAACAGTGTCAGCGCCTGCATAATCGTTTACAACTACTTTGTCATTTTGCTCCTGCAGAGGTTGCCGGCGATTTATATCAGAATCAGGACTGTCGCTGAGATTGCTCTGTTGGGCATGTGCAGGAAATACTCCTGAAAATACCAGGACTGCAAATAAAATATATCTGTGAATATGGTTCATCTTTTCAATAATATTTAGTTGTTACAGCATAGTTTTAGTGCTTTCCTACCAGCCAGGATTTTGTTCAAAACCCGGATACATCATGGTTTGATCCGTTGGAAATGGCAGCCAGAAATGCTTGGGATATTCACAAACCCTGGTCAGTATATTCCTGCTCCGGAAGTTTATATTTGTAAAGGTGCTTCTGTCCCCCATCGATGATGGATCGTCCCTGTCAAAATCCAATGCGGTTTTGGTTTTATATTCATCCAGATGTGCAAGCATCCACCGCCTCAGATCTGTCCACCGGTGACCTTCAAAACACAATTCCATCCCTCTTTCTCTCCTTAAAACATCCATGAACTTTTCCGGTTGACTTGCAATACCAGGGTATGAAACCTCCACATGAGGAATTCCTGCCCTGTCACGAAGGATGTTGATCACATTAAGCGCAGACAGTCCGCCGAGGTAATCATAGGTCGGCGCAGTGTTCACTCCGTATGTCGAAGTGGCAGCAAGTGCTTCAGCATACATCAGGTAGACATCGGTTAACCTCATATTTAGCCAGTGAACAGTGATGTTGGTCTGTCCATCAGCAGCGCCCTGGGTTTTGGCGGCGTAATTAAAAGTAATGTCTGCCCATTTTGTTGTGAAATAGCCTGTATGATCTATATCCACTACCTCTCTTAATTTGCCGCCCGAGTACAGCCTGGCATATTTGAATTCAGGATTGGCTGCAGCCTTCTCAATGATCATGGAACCGTCAATAATCAACCACTTATAAAACCGGGGGTCGCGGTTTTCAAACTCACTTTGGGGATCGTGTGTCGGATCCTCATCGCATGAGAGTCCGTTCGCAGTGCCAAATACCCGGTGCACAAAATTGTGGCTGGGTACCGCTTTCCGGGGGTTAGTATTATAGGGCGTGAATGTTTTTGCCAGGTTCTGACTGTTTCCACGGGGTTGTGCAGTCGAGCTGAAAATGAACTCCCCCTGTCCGCCCATGTTTTCTGCCGTACCCGGCCAGTTTGAATTGTCTGCAACAGTTGTGTAAAAGACACTGCCGTAATTATCCATTGTTGCCAGTCCAAGGTTATTCACATTGTCCAGGTCCATCTTGATCACCCTGGCAAAATCTGCTGCGGCCGCTTCACATAGTTCCTCATCATAGCCATAGGTATCCATATTTTCCTGCATCAGCGGGCTGGCTGCGAAAAGAAGGTTTTTCCCTTTATAGGAATAGACGATGGCCTTGTTAATTCTCAGGAGGTTGTTCCCGAAGGTTGCCTCCCTGAATGTGAGAAATGTTGCATCAGGATCGTCCTGGAGGTCATCCCAGCTATAGGGCAACAATTCTGCCGCAGCAGCGAAATCCTCATCCGCACGTTTAGCACAATCCCAGTATGAAGCCGGCCGTGCGAGTTTGAAATCATCATCGTTTCCGGTGAGCACTTTGTCAACATAGGGAATCCTGCCCCAGAATTTCATGATCTCATGATGGAAAAACGCTCTGAAGAACAGTGCCTGTCCAAGTATCAGGTCTTTTTCTGTTTGTGTAGCCCCGATCATCAGGTCGATATTTTCAATGGCAATGTTTGCAATCCGAATGGCTTCCCATCCGTTCCAGATTCCAAATCTGTTCACAATGCTGCCATCGCTGACACTACCGCCGTTTATAAAGTAACCTCTGTTCACCCAGTGATCCAATGCCCCGCGGTCGAAAAAGAGATCCAGCTGATTGGTGCTGTTTGTAACAGTTTCATCCGAAAGACAGAAACTATTCGCATTGAACTGATCCGTTGAGGAAGCGTAGTTGACAACATATGCGTAGAGCTGTTCCACAAAACCCTGTGCATGTTCAAAATCTTTGAACACATCCTCCATTGGGAGCTCAGATTCAATGGTCTTGTCCAGATAATCTTCGCAGGACACGGCAAAGATGAGTAATGCAACTACTAATGCGCTAAGGATATTTTTGCTATTCATAATTATCTGTATTAAAAATCAAGATTGAAGCCCAGGTTAAACCTTCTTAATGTAGGGTAGTCGCCATTTGCCACAGCATTGGAACCGCTGTTGTAGTCCCGGTCATCAGCCATATCTGTCCAGAGAAGTAAATTATTTCCGTTGAAATAGAACCGAAGACCTGACACACCTATCTTACTGCAGAAAGTATCAGGCAGCTGATAGGCAATTTCGACCATTTTTAAACGTACCATGGAAGCATCATAAAGCGTGCTGTAAGGATAACTGGCAGCCTGCGAAAGATCCCAGGGGGCCAGTGTTCTGATATTGTCCGGGTTGGATACAGACCAGTAGTTGGCATTTTCCTCGAAAAAGAGATGTGTGCCGGCTGAGAAACTCCTTAAGTTGTAATTTCTCGTGCTGTTGATCATGCCATAAAACTGGCATGTCATGCTCCAGTTTTTATATGACCCGCCAAAGGCCCAGGTCCAGGTTTTCTGGGGTCTGGTCGGATAGCCGTATGGCGCATCGTCATAGTTGGAATCATACACTCCGTCACCATCAAAATCAACAAGATCGTAGTAACCTGTTCGCTTGTATTCATTGCCGTTTATCAGCGGGGTAGACATGTATACATCATCCCAGCTTTCCATGATATCCCCTGCAATTGCCGAGGTTTTCTGACCGATCGGATAACCTGCTGCCTTCTGGTAATCCGGCGCCAGCTCAGGATCCTCGGCATAAAGTATCTTGTCTTTTGCACTTGTATAACTAAGGTTCGTCCATACACGCGCATGATCATTGATGTTTTCCCTTAATCCAAATACAAATTCAAAACCTTTTACCCTGACCTCTCCCAGGTTGGCATCCGGCGGCTCATTCCCGAACAGGTCAGGAATACTCCTGTTGCTTCCATAAATGACAATATCGTAGCGGTACTCATCAAAGTAGTCAGCTTCCAGCGTCACCCTGTTTCTGAATCCGGCAAATTCGAAACCCAGGTCCTTCTTAACAGCTGTTTCCCAGTGAAGATCCTGGTTTCCAAGTACCGATTCCACATAGAACTTGTAGGGTGAGGCAGCATTTGCATCATCAGAAGTATTGTAATATGATGTATTTATCGCTGCACCTGCATTCAGAGACATCCACTGTGTAATGTATTGCCACCTGCCGGCAAAACCATCATCTCCGACCAATCCGTATGATCCCCTGATTTTAAGTCTGTTCACCCATGCAATGTCCTCCATGAATTTTTCATTGGAAGGCATCCATCCCAGGGCAACTGAGGGAAACAATTGAAAGCGGTACCCCGGTCCGAATTTTTCAGATCCGTTATATGCGCCGTTGAACTCCATGAAATACCGGGTGTTGTAATTATAGGTGACACGTCCAACCCAATCCTCATACAATACCGGGAACATACTACCCGACGCATATTTTTCCCGCTTAAACAGGAACAGTCCCTGCACATTGTGACCATTCCCAAAAGTCCGGTCATAGTTAAGTGAGAGCTGATAGTTAACCCTCCTTGTTCTTGCATTGGAAAGATTCATCGGATCAATGGTCCAGGGCTGGATTACATACGCGTAATCATTGTTGGTCGAAGGATACTGGTAGACGACGTCCTCACCTTCATTGACGTATCTCTTGAAGATTACATTGTCACGATCATTGATTGATTGTACGCCAGTCAGGTTGTTGTCGAAGGAAAACTTTCCCTGAAAGGAAAGTCCTTTCGTAATGAAACCGAAATCCTGATCAAGTATGAAATCGCTGTTCATCCTGAAAGTTTTTCGCGAGACAATGCCACTTGACGAATAGGAATAGAGAGGATTGGTAAAAATCCACTCATTGCTGTCAAAGAATCCGTAGCTTCCGTCTTCGTATCGCGGATAATAAATATCCGGTGCAAGCTGGTAGAGCCCTAAATAATAATAGCTTTCACCAAAGTTCGGCCGGTTCTGATTTCCGTAAGCACCCGAAAGGTTCAACCTGAGTTTGGTGGTTTTTGTAATATTGAAATCAAGATTACTTCTGTAATTGATTCTCTTGAAACTGTAACCTCCGTCATACCCCTTCCCGTTATCGAAATCCTTGAACATATCATTTTCCTGGAGGTAGGAGAGGTTGGCGAAATAGGCAGCAGTTTTATTTCCTCCGCGGACCGATAAATTCAGCCTGTAATCAGTCACGACCTCTTCCAGCTGGTAGTCTTTCCAGGAAACATTCGGATATATTTCTTCTTCCAGTTGAGAGGTTTGATTCCTGTATTTTTCAGCTACCTCAACAGGCGTATAATCTCTCCATGAAGTCTCAGAATACATCAGCTCGCGCATGATGGCCTCGTTCGCTGTTATGATACTCCCATAAGAGTCGAGTTTGGCAGGAAGTTTGGATACCGTTTTAAAGGTTGATTCTGCATTTACGGAAAGTTGCGCTTTGCCTTCCTGGCCCCTTTTGGTAGTGAGCAGAATTACACCATTAGCACCTTTTACCCCGAAGACGGCTGTGGCCGATGCATCCTTTAATACCGATATCGAAGCCACTTCATTGATGTCAATATCGTTCATACTCCGCTCAATACCGTCAACAAGAATAAGCGGTGATCCGCTGTTGTTCCAGGTACTCTGTCCTCGGATATATATCTGCATATCTTCACTCCCCGGTGCTCCATTTGAGTAAATGGTAACAACACCCGGAAGTTTTCCCTGCAGTGCCTGGCCAATGGTAGACACACCGCCGGATTGTTTCAGCTCATCACTGTCGATCTGTGTGATTGCACCTACAACGGAAGACTTTTTTTGCCGGCCATAACCAACTACAACGACGGGGTCGATTTCGTTAACGTTTTCGGAAAGTGTCAGGTCAATGACACGCTGGCCACCAACTGCAACATTTTCTGCTAAATATCCCACATATGAAAATATCAGCGTATCTCCAGGAGATGCGGATATGGAATAGTTGCCATCTGCATCGGTAATTGTACCCCTGGTAGTGCCTTTAATTACAACATTTACTCCCGGGATCGTCTCTCCGTCTCCTCCTGTAACAACTCCCTCAACTGTTATTACCTGGGATAGGGCGATAATGTGTATTGCTGACAGAACAATAAAAGTTACTAGAAATCTTTTCATTGGTAAGCTTTCATAAGTTAGTTAATTGAAAATCACTCTAAAATATTAAGTATTATCAGGTTTACCTGTCCTCCATTATACAATTATTGTATGATATCGTACAAAGCACTGTATACATGAGTTTTACAGTGTCAGGTATCTATTTGTTTCTCTTTGCAACATACCGAATATCGGTGGATGAAATTGAATGTCTCATTGAATTTTTTTTGGCGTGAATAGTAGCTTGAAATTGACCTCCTCAGGATAAAAAAGATACTTTTCCATCGGTGGGGGACCACAACTTTGTCCACCAAGGCCACCCTGTCTGTAATCGATGTTCCAGTATACAAGGCTCCCTTTCTGTAATTCACTGGAATGTTTCGCATTGGTCAATTCCCCGATGCTGAAGTGACTCACAGAGGTCTCAATGGGCCTGTTACTTTCAACCCTAAGTGCTACATGATTGCCTGCAATTTCTGCCCATCGGACATCCGTCCTGTTGCCATTTTCCTGTGGCACAATATAGTTTGTAAACAGCGCTTCTACAGAACTATCATACAAGCCGATGTTTGCAGAGGTGTTCCGGTCAATATAATTTTCATGCGGTCCTCTTCCGTACCAGGAAAAATCATTGAATGAAAGTGGCAATTCAAGGATAAATCCAAGTCTGGGCAGAGGTGGCAGCGAGACTGTAGGTTCAATATGGCTGGTTAGTTCAATAGATCCATTTGAATGAATCACATATGTTTTGTTGTAGTAAAAACCGTCTGAAGTTCCGGGAGGAAAATGGGTGTAATCGCTCCGGATCTCTATCATCTTCCTGTTTTTCCTGGTTACCTCAATTTTGAGAAGCTTGCTGCGCATTTTGTCATACCCGGCATTTGACCAGTTCCTGCACATCTTGTTACTTTCCCCATCGGGTACATATACGCCGTCATTGTCTGTTGGGGCCCTCCACACATTGAATTCAGGACCATTTTGCAGAATAGAATGACCGGCAAAGGTCCATTCAGTAATATTTCCGGTATTGCGATCAATATGAAGATTGAAATTCTCATTGCCGATTTGATAGGTTGAATCGCTCTTTTTCAGAGATAAGCCCCGACTGCTATTATTAACCGCGGGCTCGGAATCCCATTTCTGAAGGATCACCTGGTCATATGCCACTGTAAAATGTTCCGGGGCCCAGGAGGTTAATTTGTCAAGATCAGCATAGATATTTAACAGGTATTCTTTCCCGGGATGAAAACCATTGTAATCTATGGGGATCTTCACCACCTCCGTTTCACCTGGACCTGCGGAGGCCTTGAAATCACCCGCAGCGACTACTGATCCGTTTTCAAGTATTTCCCACCTGAACACCAGAGGGGTTAAATCGCTAAACGTATATTTATTCCATATCTCCAATAATCCGGAAAGAGAGTCGGTCAGGCTGAATTCAATATTCTGATAAATCCGTTTCACCTCAGCACTCTTGGGCGTTTCTGTAAGGTCGGGTAATAAAATCCCGTTCAGACAAAAATTGCCACTGTTCGGCTCATCCCCAAAATCTCCTCCATAGGCGTAGTATTTCTCGCCATCCGGGGCTTCCTGAAGAATCCCCTGGTCTGACCAGTCCCAGATACATCCGCCGATGATATTGGGATACTTCTCGAATACTTCCATATATTCCTTCAGGTTCCCCAGGGCATTGCCCATTGCATGGGCATATTCATTCAGCAGGTAGGGCCTGTCCAGGTCAGACTGCCCTGTGATTTCAAGGTCTTCGATGGTTAAATATCTTGCAAAATCACTGGGACGGGCTATATTAATTCTTCCTCCTCCAAGTATATCAGAACTTATGGGTTCATCTAAAAAGTGATAGTGTGTTGGCCTGGTGGAATCCAGTTGATGGGCGAGATCATTCATCGCAACAATATTTTCACCATTCCCGGCTTCGTTCCCATGTGACCACATAATTATGCAGGGATGATTCTTGTCCCGCTCTATCATACTTCTGGCACGTGCTTCATGTGCTTTTTTCCATGAAGGGTCTTTTGCCAGTGAGGCTTCCTCATACCGCATTCCATGGGATTCCACATTGGCTTCGTCTATGACCAGTACGCCGTACTGATCACACAAACTGTAAAACCAGGGGTCGGCCGGACAGTGTGCTGTACGAACCGTATTAATGTTGAGTTGTTTCATCAACTTCACCTCCCTTTCCATTCGCTCGCGCGGAATATGTTTCCCATGTACGGGATCATGTGCAACCCTGTTCACCCCTTTGATAAGGATGGGGCTCCCGTTCAGTAGCAATTGTCTGTCCCTGATCTCTATCTCCCTGAAACCAGTATTGCATCCAACGGTCTCCGTAATGTTGCCATTGCGGTCGGCCAGTTTTAGTGCAAGGGTATATAGCAACGGATCTTCATGTGACCATTTCTCCGGATCCTCCACATGCACGATTAATTCAAACTCGTCCTGCTCGCCGGGATGCAGAGTCACTTCCCATGCTTGTTCCTGTCCCGGTAACATGACCCGCTTGTTTTCCTGATCGAATAACTCAAGCTGTACCCTTCCGTCTTTCCATTTTTTTTCGCCATCATTTCGGATCTTCACTTTCACTTTCAACCGGGCATTCCTGTAGTTTTCATCAAGGTCCGTGATAATAAAAAAGTCACGGATATGCGTTTGCGGAGTTGCATACAGGTAGACATCCCGAAAGATTCCACTCATGCGCCATCCATCCTGATCTTCCAGGTAACTACCATCGGTCCAGCGAAATACCTGGACAGCGATACGGTTTTCCCCTTCGGTTAAGAAAGATGTCAGATCAAATTCAGCTGGGGTTCTGCTTCCCTGGCTGTATCCAACCGGTTTTCCGTTCAGCCACAGGAAAAAGCCGGAGTCTACGCCATCGAAATGGATCAATACTTTTTGTCCTTTCCATTTTTCCGGAATCCGGAAGCTTCTGACATAGGACCCGACAGGATTCCCGTTTATGCCATCAATATAGGGTGGGTTTTTATCGAAGGGATAAATTACATTGGTGTAGATAGGTGTTCCATACCCAAGCATTTGCCAGCAGGAAGGGACTGCTATATCATCCCAGTCAGAATGGTCATAGTCCTTTTTGTAAAAATCCTGTGGCCGGTCCCTGGGATTTTTTACATAATTAAATTTCCAGGTACCGTTCAGTGACTTGTAATATGATGATGTTTCACCATCGCTGAAAAGCTGCCCGACGCTATCAACCGGAACAAAGGTAGCATGGGCCGGCTCCTTGTTGATGGAGATCACATGCTGGTTTTCCCAGACATCGGCGATGTTTTGTACTTCGGGTGGTATATTGTTCTGCTGGCAATGTGCAGAACCAAATACTGCTGAACACAAGAGTTGTAAAACCAGGATTCGTTTGCCGAATATACACATAATCAAACTATTACAAAATTGATATAGCTTCCAATCATTGATGAACTCACCGGTCTGCTTTTGCAGGGAATACCTTGGCACTAGCTGCAGGCATCATATTTCGACAGACGGAATACCTTAATACTTAATAAATTTTTTGCATACCCCATTCAGCATGATCAGGTATATACCATTACTGAAGTATGAAACATCAATTGGTAAGTTCGGTTTCGCAACCATTTGAGTTTTGCCGTTGATGTCATATATTTTCAACTCGGCATCAGAATAATCTTCAGTGTCAATCCACAAAGTCTGTGTCGGGGAGGAATATTTTATTCTGAAGTCATCCACGTTTTCCGCTTCCATTACGGCAATTGTACTGGTTGTATCCTCATAACTGACATACATGGGAATAAAATAGTCATCGTACTGACCGGTTCGGTCTGGTAACATGTCTTCCGTGATATACTCTGTTCCGCTTTCACTGATCTCCATAATCGCATTGATCTGCGTATACGGACCATTGGAAAATGCGATAAAGCAAACATTGGATCTGTCATTCATCAGTGCCGGCGGGGTATTGGTGGGTGAGTATACACTTCCTCCCGGCCATTCATTGATGATTCCGCCCAGCACTTCCAGGGTGCCCCCGTTCATCACCTTGAAGTTGGTTGTATTGCCCTCAACCTTATACCCCAGCACCCACATTTCGCTGTTATTTGCAGTGAAATTGGGACCTGATTTAAATTCAGTATTCATATAGCGGACCCATACTTTCTGATCCACAAAATTTTCTTCCGATTTCCCTAAGTTTGTTACATTGTTGATAAACAATTTTGCTCCGTATTCAGAATTTTTATTCTTATAGTTACCACTGAAGTTGCTGAGGATAACAGTCCTGGGGGCATAGTGCAATACTACTGCGCCCCTGCTGAGGCCATCCTCTATTAATAAGGGTTCTGAAGCATCTTCGTCTACATATAGCTGCCCCATTAACCTGCCGTACATGAAATTTATTCTCTTTACAGATGCCGGGACAGAAACTGACCCGGTAATATAGTATTCAGCATTGGGAAAATAGATGGTTGATTTTCCTGAATTCATTGCTGCCTGGATGGCAGTTTTATCATTGGTCACACCGTCTCCGACTGCGCCATAATCATTTACATTTGCCCACTCATCCATTTCATTCTCCCATGGAATGACCGGAACCTCTTCGATCTCCATGTCCAGGGACTTGAGTGTTTGTCCTTCTCTCAGGCTGAAAATTTCCCCGGATACATATTCTTCGATATAATTGGCATCGGGAAGATCAACAGGTAAAAATTGGTGTAAAATCTCATTTTCATACCCACTGGTCACTACATTTCTTGCGAATAGCTGTCCGTTACGTAGATCTAAGGCCATACCGCCACCTGAAGGGTTATTGAGCTCGCTGTCAATGATCACCACATGAGCTCCGGTTTCAGTCAGTGCAACTGCAGGGACACTGTTTTCTGAGAGCAGTTTCCTGATGGACAGCCCACTGTTGTCTGTCCGGATGGCAGCCTTTTTCTGATTCTTCAGCGTGACATATTCGAAAGTATTGACACCGAAGTGATAGGGCAGGGCGTAGATTCCATAATCGAAACCCTCGATGGTGATATCGTTATGGTATCCCATATTTGGCCCGATTCTTAAATACAGTCCGATGCTTCCCTCGCCGTCTTCACTTTTGATGGTAATATTCTGAACGCTGCTGTTGTTGGCACCACAATAGTTCAAGGCAACGGCACCCGGATTGCCGCTTCCCGTATTCAAAGTCATATTACGCAATGCGTTGAATGCAACGCCGTTGTTGAAATCTCCCTGTCCGAAAGAGATCAGTTCCTTGTTCGATCCCAGTTCATACCCGGGACAATTATCATCGAGTTTGAGAATGGTGCCGTCCCGGCTCTGTCCGACAAACCTGATCCGTGCCAGACGCTCATTGGGATGATCATACCTGCTCGGTCCGGAATAGATGATGGTATTGGTGATCAGGTATGTGCCATCAGGAATATAAATGATATTTGTCGTTTGGTATGAAGCCGGAGCACCTTTATCCCATCCATAAGTGTCCATGATGGCAAGGACCGAATCATATGCAGCTACAAACGCATGGGTATCATCCGTGACCCCGTCTCCGACTGCATTGAACGGAGGTTGCGTAACGTCAAGGATCCGTCCGCCCTTATTTGCATGTAAAAATGCATCTTCGGGATATTCACAATTAATATCAGGATGCCTGTCTCCCTGAGCTGAAAGAGTGAACGGAATTATGGAAATATTAAAAATTACAAGAATTATTGAAATAGTAATTTTTTTTAATAGTCGGTTTTTCATCTGGTAATTATTAGTTGAAACTGTAATTATAAATATTATTCAATACAACAGGACAAAACTGTGAATTTTGATGCAATGAAAGTTGCTTGCATGTATCAAAACATGATTAAAATGTCGGACCTGCCTTTTATTTTACAATACTCAATGCATGGGTGTGATTTTTCTTGCAATTGGATGCGTACTGCGAAGGTGTGCACATGAAATGGTTTTTAAAAGCTTTTGTAAAATAGGAACAACTCTCTATGCCAATTTCATACATCACTTCTATAACTTTCATTTTACCTGATTCAAATAATTTAGCTGCCCGTCGCATTCGAATGGAACGTATAAATTCAGAAGTACTCTGACCCGTATAGCATTTCAATTTGCGATGCAACTGCATCCTGCTTGTTGAAAGTTCTTTACATAATACCGTGACGTTAAATTCACTATCGTTCATATACTTCGCAACGATGGCTGTTGCCTTCTGTAAAAATTCATCCCTTTGTGGATCAGTATCTGTAGTGGGAGAAAATCCGCTTCTTCTATGTATTCGCTGCTGCGCATTTTTTATACTCTGGATAGCATCCCGAACGTTATTTGAAAGTTCGTTTGAATTCAGCCTCCTTGTCCTGGTTACCGTTGCAGGCAGATGCGCTACCTTCCCGCTGTTCAGTGTAATAACGACATTAAACTCCTTGTCAAGCAAATTTTTTATCTGTTCGCAATCATCATTGTTCTCTTCTACGACCAGTATAAGCGGACGATCATCTTTTTGGTTGCCACGTTCAATCAGATAACCACTGTTTCTGTCATTGGCAGAATAATAAGTTGCTGATTCCATAATCTTGAATCCAATTAGTTTATTATCAACTCAAATTCCTTTATACTGTCGGGAGAAAAATCGTTTAATCTGTAATTCACACTAATAAAATTACCCAACACAGCCTCTTCGGGTGTCCTGTGTAATACAGGAAGTGTTCTGCATTATACAATTAGTAGAAAAACAATTAGTTAGATGGTCTGATTCCTTGCAATTTCAATTCAGGATAAAAACAGATCCTCTATTTATACTGGGTGCGCTTCAATTTTGATATGCCTGGTTGTTAAATGGATTAATTTGAGTCAGTTTTTGACTGCTCGGTTATATATGAGACAGATAAGCAGTATATTACAGGAATTGGTACAATACGGTCAGACTTCTGTTACATAAGAACAAATCATTTTGAAATCAATTCATTAAGATTGTTCTTTATATTAATCATCTAATTCGAACTATTATGAAAAAAATTTACGTTTCCTTTTTATTGATGCTGGCTTTTTTGCTCAGTGTCAATCTTATAAATGGCCAGACAGTTGTAACAAGTGATGCCGATGGCGGCGATGGAACGCTAAGACAAGCTCTTATTGATGCCAAAGACGGTGTGGCAGATATCACTTTCTCCGGCAACATGGTGATTGAACTTGACAGTGTCATGGATCTTGATACACTGAGGATCGAGTCCATCACGATTGACGGGGGAGACAATGATATTATTGTTGACGGAAAGGGTACCACCCGTCTGATCAGGGCATTTATTCCAGAAAACAAGATGACCATAAAAAATGTTACGTTTCAGAATGCCGGCGAGCTCCGGGGTGCGGCAATGCATCTTAGGGGCATCAACAGATTTGAAAACTGTACATTCAAAGACAGCTACTCTTCCAATCATGGAGGTGCCATATTTGTAATGGATACCATTGAATTTATAAACTGCAAGTTTATTAACAATGAGTCTAACATAAGGGGAGGTGCAGTTGCAGGTGAAAATGCCAAAATGACTTACGTTGGTTGTCTTTTCGACGGAAACACAGTTCTTTCTAAAGGTGGCCCTGCGATCGGAGCTGCATTTAATACACTTTCAGCCACTTCAACTACAATGGTGGTGAACTGTACATTTGTCAATAATTCAGTTGGTGGAGCTACAACATCACATCCAAGGAGGGGAGGTACCATTCACTATGGGAACTGGGGCGCTGAAGGAAGCTGGAATGAACCTCTGGTTGTTGTCAATTCAGTATTCTGGAACAACCCTGCGCCGAATGAAGGGGTGCCAAGTGCGATCATGCTGGATAATGATGCTACCCTGGAAGTTTACAATTCATTGATGCAGGGTGCCAGCATCAGTATGGATACCTTGTTGAATGATTCAGTCGATTTTCCTGCCATCAAATTCTTTGGAAATGCAAATGTTGACAGTTCAATCCTGAGTATTGAAAACTGCATCGATGGCAGGTGGACTGGTCCCTATGGCAATGGTACGGATGATTTTACTTATACGCCATTTACGAATTTCAGTTCAGGAAACTACACCCTGGCCCTTGAACTGGGTGCTGCAAAAAACCCGGCGGTCAATGGAGGAATTTCCACAGGTTATGATGTATTGTTACCGGATTCAGATCTGATTGGTGAAGACCGGATTTCCGGTACAGAAATCGATCTTGGTGCTTATGAGTATGTCAATATACCACCCACCCTCGTGCGGCCGGTAGGAAGTTTTACTATAAAACTGGATGCTGCAGACACGATTATTGATGTTTCTGTTGTGTTTACAGATCCGGATGATGATGACATGTCTTATGCGCTGGTTTCCAATTCAGATGATGCAGTTGCCACAGCTTCGATGGCGGCAAATGAACTGACAATTTCAGCAGTTGCTGTCGGAACGACAGATGTTGAATATGCTGTCACCTCAGGAGGGGTTACCGTCACCGATGCCTTTACCGTGACAGTTGAAGAGGCAAATGCGGTTAAAAACAGCCTTACAGAGAGGTTCCGTTTCAGGGTCTATCCCAATCCGATGGATGAACAGGTCACTGTTGATTTTGCCAATATAGAAAATGCGTCCATCACTGTATCTGATATATCAGGAAGAACAGTTCTCTCAAAAGAGCATATTCAATCAGGAGATGTACTGTCAACATCTGATCTGAACCAGGGGATATATATTATCAATCTGAGGGAGAATAATAGCATCATCACCTCAGAAATAGTAGTTAAACGTTAAGTAGTAGTTTTAGGCTCTCCCGTAAAAGATGGCAGAAGTGCCGGTTTTTCGGGAACATCACGAAAGATTAGTCATTTCGTGTATAATGAACAGGAGGAAACGGTTTTGTTTTCTCCTGTTTTTTTTATTTGCCTTGTAGCGAGGAGAGTATTAACCGCAGAGGGCACAGATAATTTTAACCGCTGAGTAGCACAGTGGAACGCAGAGTAGGAGCGAGGCGAATTTCCACTTCATTGGTTAATAAACATTGACCACACGGCGAATTCCCTGTTTCAAAGATTTAACATTGAAGTTCAGGAGCAGACCCAGTTTACAATCTGCAAGTTTCAGGTAGGTCAACAATTGTGAGAAATGTACTTCATCAAGTGCTTTTACTGCTTTGATCTCAAGAATAAGTGAGTCTTCTACCAAGAGGTCAACCCTGTAACCTGCATCGAGTTTTACATTATGATATGTTACTGGAAGTACCTTCTGCTTCTCTACAGTTAATCCTGCTTCGCAGAGTTCATAATAGGTGCATGCTTCGTATGCAGATTCCAACAATCCCGGACCGAGGTCTGCATGGACTTTGAATGCGCATTGCAGTGCTATACGGCTAAGTTCATTTAATTCCATAATACCAGGTATTGATTTCTACCTGTTAATGTTATGGAAACTGGATTTATCTGACGAATAGAAGGAATTTTTTAAAATAACTCTGCGGTAATTACGCACTGCAAATATTACTTTAACTCTGCGTATACTCCGCGTTACTCTGCGGTTAAACCCCCGCGACACTCTGCGGTTAACCCCCCCGCGCCAGCGAGTCCTCCTACTCCTCCTCCATAAACGGATACCGGTAATCCTCCGGCGGTACAAACTCCTCCTTGATCGTCCGCGCACTCACCCACCTGATCAGGTTCAGCTGTGAGCCGGCCTTGTCGTTGGTCCCCGATCCGCGGGCACCGCCAAACGGCTGTTGTCCGACCACCGCACCTGTCGGCTTGTCATTGATATAGAAGTTCCCTGCCGTATCCACCAATCGCTTCGAGAGATACTCAATGGCATAGCGGTCCCTCGCAAAGATCGCACCCGTAAGTGCATATATAGAGGTATTGTCAAGCGTATCCAGCGCCTCCTCCATCTTGTCATCTTCATACACGTAGATGGTGAGCACCGGTCCGAACAGCTCCTCCTCCATGGTCACGTAGTGCGGATCCTTCGCCAGGATCACAGTGGGCTCGATAAAAAATCCTTCCGACTTGTCATATCCACCGCCGATGATCACCTCGGCATCCTTGTCCTTCTTCGCGTTGTCAATGTACTTTGCCAGCTTGTCAAAAGAGGCCTCATCGATCACGGCATTGTAGAAGTTGGAGAGATCCTCAGGCGGACCCATCTTGATCCCTTTCACCATACCCTCGAATTTCTCCATGAACTCGTTCCACATGCTCTTCGGGATATAGGCCCTTGAAGCAGCCGAGCATTTCTGCCCCTGGTACTCGTAGGCACCACGCAGCAAGGCGATCACCAGGTGGTCAACGTTGGCCGTCGGGTGTGCGAACACGTAGTCTTTTCCGCCGGTCTCACCCACGATCCGCGGGTATGATTTGTACTTGTGGATATTCTCCCCGATGGTCTTCCAGATGTTCTGAAATACCTCGGTCGATCCCGTAAAGTGGATCCCTGCAAAGTCTTTGTGGTTGAAGATCTCATTCCCAGCCACCGGTCCGGATACAAACACCAGGTTGATCACGCCATCGGGCAGACCCGCATGGCGCAGCAGGTCCATGATAACTTTTGCAGAATAGATCTGCGTATTGGAGCACTTCCATACCACGGTGTTCCCCATCAGCGCAGGCGATGTGGGAAGGTTTCCGGCGATGGAGGTGAAATTAAAGGGTGTCAGCGCAAAGACAAACCCCTCCAGCGGACGGTACTCCACGCGGTCCCAGATGGAAACCGGAGAGGATGGCTGCTGTGCATAAATCTCCATCATGTACTGTACATTGTACCTGAAGAAGTCAACCAGCTCCGCGGCACTGTCGATCTCGGCCTGGAAGACGTTCTTGGACTGACCGATCATTGTTGCTGCGTTCAGCTTCATGCGGTAGGGGCCGGCCAGCAACTCGGCTGCCTTCAGGAAGATCGATGCACGGTGCTCCCATGTCATCGCTGCCCACTTTTTCCTGGCTTTCAAAGCTGCCTCGATGGCCATCTGCACATGACTGGCGTCTCCCCTGTGGAAGTGACCCAGCAAATGTTTCCGGTCATGTGGCGGATGCATCGATACGGTGTTGTCGGTCCGCACCTCTTTCCCGTCAATAAACATGGGGATGTCCACCACTTCAGAGCGCATGCGTTCTATTTCTTTCTTCAGTTCGGCCCGCTCGGGTGATCCCGGGGCATAAGATTTTACCGGCTCATTCCTGGCAATCGGTACCTTGAAAATTCCTTTTGGCATAATACGTTTGTTTTAAAAATGAATGATCGAACCTCTCTCCGCAGTCCTCCTTCACAGGTGCAAATATAGTGGCTTACTTTTCGTTGTAAAAGCTATTGTACAACACCTCAGTAAGCTTGACATCGCCGAAGCCCCGTTCCCTTCCGAAATGGAGCCACTGAAGCAGCCAGAGCATGTTGAACTTCCGGAAAAACCGCTCCCTGAAAGCCGCCTGCGAAGCCACATTGGCCCTGATCTCTGCCACCAATTCGTCAAATCCGCATTCTGTCATGTACTGTTGCAACAGGGGATGCAGCGCATTGTTCAACGATGCAGGATCATTTGCCGCGTAATACCCCGGGATCAGGTCATACAACGCTTTCACCATCTCAAACAACTCCGGGTGGTGGGTAGGAAACCATGGTATGTCTGTCGAATGGGGCGTACCGCCGGAATGCTGCGTGGATTGGGCTTCGAGTTGTCTTTTTACAGCCGGACCGGTGCCAAATGGTACCCGGTCGGACGGACGCGGTGACGGGTACACGGTGGTGTTGTTGCACTCGCTCCACCGTCCCTGCATCGCCACCTTCTGGATGAAATAGAAATCTTCACCGGCCTGGCGGCGGGACATGCCGCCCTGACTGCAATACACCCCGGCGCGAACGGCAAAGCAGCTTCCCACAGTGTGGTAAGCATACGGATAGCCGGTATACCTTACAGCAGCCAGGTAATAGCGCTGGTGCAGCTCGTAATTTTTGATGGCCTCATATACTTCGGGAGGAAATTCACTGCCCGATTTCGGGTGCTCAAATGCAATGGAACATCCATGGGTAGCAGGCTGACTCTTAAAATGTTGTACAACAGCCGAAAGGTAGTTGCGCTCCACGGTGCAGTCGGCATCAAGCGAGACGATCACACCGTCGGACCGATCCAGGGCATCGAACCGATGCACCGCCTCATCCATCACCATCTTCCGTGCCAGTCCGGCCCCGTAATGACGTGCCGGCAGATCTTCCGCCAGCAGTATATGAAATACGAGATCCTCCCGCCGGTGCTCCTTCGCCCAAGCCGTCGCCTCCTGGTGGACCTTTCGGTTCAGCTGCAAGGTATCCGGATCGCTGTTCTCTGCTGTGTTGATCAGGACGATCACCTCTGTGGGAGAACCCGGGGGATCACATAAAAACAAAGAATCCAGGCACTTGGTGAGCCCGGATTCCCTGGTTGCCGGTATGGCAACGATATGTCGTAAATCTGCCCCGGGCTCTATGCCGATCAACGGCTTCCCGGCAGCATGCTTTTGCAGGTATCGGTCTGCAAAGGCCATGGTCTACTCCGCTGTCTCTGCAGGAAAGGTTTCGTTGATGCCGTCAATCACCTCCTGGGTGATGTCATGTGCATCATCGGCATAAAAGAGGTTCCCTCCGAAGGTGTAGCTGAAGATGTAATCATATCCCTGGTCTTCGTTGTACTCCTTCAGGTACTGCTCGATCTTATCCAGCATCTGGCGGTTCTTCACCACGCCTTCCTCCTGGAGCTGCGCTGCGTAGTTGTTCTGCAGTCCCATCAGGTTCTGCTCCTCCTGTGCAAGCTGCTGCTGCAGTTGCTCCGCTTCGGCACGGGTAACCAGACCACGCTGGATCTTGTACTGTGCATCCTCCACGCGCTTCATGAAACTCTGCGATTTGCTCTCAAAATCAGATTCCAGCTGCTGCTGCTTTGAACCAAGCTTCTCCTGCAGATCGAAGTACAGCTCCCAGTTAGCCAACACACTGTCGATCTTGAAATAGGCAATGTTCGACGGTCCCGAAGCCATCCTGGCTGAATCGGATACCTGTTTCTTCTCAGACGGCATCTCACTGGAATCGCCGCTAAAATAAAGTACGAAAAGAACGATCACCGCCGCTCCAAGAATGGCATTGATCACATAATTGATATTCTTCATGGGTCTTATGGGTTAAATTGGTCTTAACTGTTAAAATTCAGGGTACAAAGATAGAAAAAAAGTGGAGAGAGGAGAGAGGAGAGTTAAGAGTAGATGAAAAAGTTGAAAGTGATGAAAAAAAATGGAGCATAACACGAGAATTAATGCTGTTGTTACATTAATAATAAAAACATATGGAAGCAGCAGGTATATTTACATTCGAAAGGCTGAAGGTATGGCAAAGATCAAGATTGCTTGCGAAAAAAATATACGAAATCACTGCCCTGGAAGAATTTCCACAGAATGAAGTATTTAATCTTATTTCCCAGATGCGTAGAAGTGCAATCTCAGTAGCATCAAATATTGCGGAAGGAACGGTTAGATATACGAAAAAGGACAGATTGCGCTTTATCAATGTATCATACAGTAGCGCCGTAGAACTATTGAATCAGTTAATTATTTCGTTTGAATTGGAATATATCTCTGAAGAAAACTATAAACTACTCAGGAAAAAGATTGAAGAAATCTGTGCTATGTTGTCAGGCCTAAGAAAAGCAACCCAATCCAATCCCAGGCTCTCTTAACTCTCCTCTCTCCTCTCTCCTCTTTCATCAGAACTCCGGACACGGCACCATCCTCCGCTTTTTCCTCGCCCGTGAGGTGTTGAACTCGTATACCACGGAGATCTCGTGGGAGCCGCCGGTGGAGCTCACCAGGTTGGAGATGGTGAAGTCGTAGGAGTAGCCGACGCGGATGTCGTCCATCTTGTAGCCGACCAGGAAGGCGACTGCATCACCGCGCGGATCCTTGCTGATGATCGGCACACCACGATACCACAGGCCCAGCATCAGCGGTGCCTTGTACCAGTAGACACCGAGGTCGAGCTGATTGAAGATGTCCTGGTGCCTGAACAGGAAGGCCAGTGACAGGGATTCGTCGATGGGGTTGAATAGATGACCGCGCTTGATCACCTGGGCACCGCCGAAGACGGTGTACTTCACCGGCCAGTCGGCATCATTGTTCCATAACCCGTAGTTGGGCGTCAGCAAATGATCCACCCCGAACCCAAACCAGAGCCGGTCGGAATACACCAAAGCGGAGGTGGAAAAGTCGATATCAGCCTTCACCTCCTCACCCGGCTGCTCAATCGTCCCGCCGGATGTTCCGCCCGTCGACAGCTGGTCGTTCCAGGTAAGCTTGAAATAGTCGATCCCCATCTGCGTGTAGTTGACGTGGATCCCCGGTCGAACATGCCAGTAATTGTTGATCTTGATGTCGTAGGAATATTGCAGACCGGCATTCGTCATGGCCAGGTCTCCCGTCCCCGCCACATCACGCATCAGCAAAACTCCCAGGCCACTATTGAAATTCTCGAAAAAATGGTCGTAGGAGAAACTGTAGGTGACATAGGCGCCTGGAAGCGAGGCCCACTGGTTGCGGTATACGGCAGCGATACGGTCCGACTGGATCGCGCCGGCAAAACTCGGGGCCAGGTACAGCGGATTCGCATAAAATTGCGTGAAGTGGGGGTCCTGACCAGATATACCTCTGAAAATCAGGATTAAAGATATGGCTATGATCAACTTCCTCACGCGTGCTGCTTTAAATCTAAACTAAAATTAGTAACTTTTTTTAAACAACAATATGCCTGCCTACCGGACCCACTTTGTTTTTAACATTTTAAATATTGCAGAATCAAATTGATTCAGTGCTATTTACAGTCTTTGGCTATGTAAATATACATGAGTTCAACCACACCTCAAATCCTGTTTATGAACAATCATTCACATGCTGAGGGCAGCTGATCATCCCGTTTTTTCATACCGGGGTCAAATAATTGACATGGCTCTATGGTTCGTTAAACGTGATTTTTGGGGAAATGTTACGTTTTACAGCCGTCAGTCGTCAGCCGTCAGTCGTCAGTTGTCAGTCGTCAGCCGTCAGTCGTCAGGCTTCAGCCGTC
>CAKZNC010000171.1 GCA_937129385.1 uncultured Bacteroidota bacterium | reverse complement strand
TGGTCCATTTTATCGTAAACATCGGGATGACCATAGGCTTGCTTCCGGTGATCGGAATCCCGCTCCCCTTCTTCTCCTACGGGGGATCCTCCATGCTTGCCTTTACACTGTTCCTTTTTGTCTTTTTAAAGCTGGATTCAAACCGACTTGAATTGCTGAGATAGGCCACTTTTCTGCTATAGAACATGGGATACTAAGCCTCTGTATTTAATGCCGTTGAAGATGGTCTGCAGAGCTGACAGGCGCCCTTACATTGACTTTCACTATATATTGTAGTAACTTTTCGTACCTTTGCATCCCCTCGATAAAAAATTCACTGGAACTATTTTGCCTATGACGGATTACAAAGCATATAACAGTAGAAATTTCAAGGAGATCCCCCAAATTTCAAGGCTGAGTGATGAGCAACAGAAAGCCATTGGGATTGTTTCCCAGGTATTGCCATTTAAAACAAACAATTACGTGGTGGATGAGCTGATCGACTGGGATCATTTCGAGGAAGACCCGATGTTCATCCTGAACTTTCCCCAGAAAGAGATGCTCTCCGGTTACGATTTCAGTGAGATCACCAATTTGATCGACCGGGATGCACCGAAAAGTGAGATTTCCCGTTATGTGAACAATGTCAGGCTGAAGATGAACCCCCATCCTGCCGGACAGCTCGAACACAATATCCCTACCCTCAATGGTGAAAAAGTACAGGGGATCCAACACAAGTATCGTGAAACCATGCTGTTTTTCCCATCACAGGGACAGACCTGCCATGCATATTGCACTTTCTGTTTCCGGTGGCCCCAGTTTACAGGTATGGGTGACATCAAATTTGGCATGAAACAGGCGGACGTGATGGTGGAATATCTGAAAGAAAATCCTGAGATCACAGACGTATTGATCACCGGCGGAGACCCCATGATTATGAAGGCCGGGATCCTGGGAAGGTATATTAACGCGATCATCGATGCTGACCTCCCGCAGATCAAGACCATCAGGATCGGCACGAAATCACTCTCATTCTGGCCCTACAAATACCTAACAGATGATGATTCGCAGGAAACACTTGACCTGTTTAAAAAAGTATCTGACAATGGGATCCACCTTGCATTGATGGCCCATTTCAATCACTACCGTGAACTGGAAACAGAGGCCGTTGAAAATGCAGTGGAGAGGATTCGGCAGACAGGTGCGCAGATTAGAACCCAGTCCCCACTCATGAATCACATCAATGCTTCCGCTGATGTTTGGGCAAAGATGTGGAGGAAGCAGGTAGACCTGGGAATGATACCCTATTACATGTTCATGGCAAGGGATACAGGTGCACAGGATTATTTCGGTGTCAATATGAAAAAATCCCTGGATATCTTCAGGGAAGCCTACCAGCAGGTAAGCGGGATCTGCAGAACCGTACGTGGCCCCTCGATGTCAGCAGGCCCAGGGAAAGTCCAGGTAGCCGGGATTACCGAGATCAACAATGAAAAGTTATATGTGCTGAATTTCATCCAGGGAAGACATCCTGATTGGGTGAACCGACCGTTCTTCGCAAAATATGATCCGAACGCATTGTGGTTGAACGATCTTCAGCCTGCTTTCGGCGAGAAAGAATTCTTTTTCGAAGAGGAGTACAGGAAATTACTGAAGATAAACAAGCTGCCCGGGAGATCCCTCTCTTCGGAAGACCTTCAGTCAGCATAACAATCACCGGAAGGATCCACCTGGGTCTTAATATCAATCCCATATTTTCCCTCAATGAAATCAATGATCAGTGGGAAAAATTCGCTGAACTCAGCGCTGAATTCATCATACTCATCCCTGAGTCGCTCAATGGCAAAAGCTGTATGATCAGGTAAACTTGTATTGGCCGACATACGGTCCAGGACCAGTTCGATCCCATCCACGGTTTGGTAGGCAAGCATCCAGTTGTTCTCAAGGAATGTTGGGAACCACACCTTGATCCCCTGGGGCAAAGTTTTGTAATTCCGTTTCAGCAGTGCATAGGTCCTGTCTACATATTCCCGCAGCGGAATCCCGCAATAATTCATCCAGGTGCTGGCCAGGAAATGATCATAAAAAATATCAACGATCACACCTGCATATTTACGGTACCGCTCCATCAGCCTCATCCGGCTACTGCGTGTGATCGAATGGGTGTCGGTGAAAGAATCAATGTCACGGTGTATAAGGATTCCTTTCCTGACCTTCTCCGGCAAATGCACGTAATTCTTTCCCTTCACATAATCGCCCATAAAATTACCGACAATGATCTCCTCATTGCATCCTGAAAGATATGTATGGGCAAGAAAATTCATCAGCTTGGATATTCCACGGTTTGCGCGGCAATATATTCTAAAACGTCATAACTCTGGTGTTAATACCCCAAAAGTTATTCCATATATAACAAAACTTTTCAAATCACGATTCTTCATTGTTCACCTGCACATGTAATATACTGATTTTTTGTGAATTGCCCGCAAAACCTTTTGTTCAGCATCTTTTAGAGTGTCAGACCCCCTTTTCATTAAATTTGTTCATGATCAAACACTAAAACCATACATCTATGTCAAAAAAACGAGTCATTATTATTGGTGCTGCAGGAAGAGATTTCCATAATTTCAACACCCATTTCAGGGACAATAATAATTTTGAAGTGGTTGCCTTTACAGCTGCCCAGATCCCGGATATCGACGGGCGGAAATATCCAAAAGAGCTGGCAGGTTCACTTTACCCCGAGGGCATACCCATCTTCGCAGAGGAAGAACTGACCAGGCTGATCGCAGAACTCAAAGTCGACACCTGTGTGTTTTCATACAGTGACCTTCCCTACGAAAAAGTCATGAATATCAGCGCGCAGGTGAACGCAGCCGGTGCAAACTTCGAACTGCTCGGGACAAAAGATACCATGATCACCAGCGAAAAACCGGTCATTGCCGTCGGGGCGGTCCGTACAGGCTGCGGAAAAAGTCAGACCTCCAGGAGGATCATAGAACTGTTGATGAATAAAGGTCTCCGCGTGGTGGCCATCAGACACCCGATGCCATACGGGGACCTCGTTGCCCAGAAGGTGCAACGGTTTGCAACCGTGGAGGACCTTGCAAAGCATAAATGCACCATCGAGGAAATGGAAGAGTACGAACCCCACGTGGTAAGGGGAAATGTGATCTACGCAGGGGTGGACTATGAAGCCATCGTCAGGGAAGCTGAGAAAGACCCGGATGGATGTGATGTGATCCTCTGGGATGGAGGCAATAATGATTTCCCGTTCTATAAACCTGACCTCACCATAACCGTGGCCGACCCACATCGCCCGGGACATGAGCTCTCATATTATCCTGGTGAAGTGACCCTGAGGATTGCCGATGTTGTTGTGATCAATAAAATGGACAGCGCAGCGCCGGAAAACATCCAGGTGGTCAGGGAAAATATTGAAGCGGTAAACCCGGAAGCCATCGTCGTTGACGGTGCTTCACCCATCAAAGTGGACGACCCTTCTGTGATCAGGGGAAAGAGGGTTCTCGTCGTGGAAGACGGACCCACGCTCACGCATGGGGAGATGAAGATCGGTGCCGGTGTTGTTGCTGCAAGGAAATTCGGTGCAGCCGAGTTGGTCGATCCGAGACCCTATACGGTTGGAAAACTCTCGGAGACATTCGATATCTATCCCGGGATCGGAACGCTACTTCCGGCAATGGGCTACGGAGAACAACAACTGAAAGACCTTGAAGCTACCATCAATGCCACCGATTGCGATGCAGTCGTGATCGGAACACCCATTGACCTGAACAGGATCATCAATATTAAAAAACCAAACACAAGGGTATTCTACGACCTTCAGGAAATCGGTAAACCAGACCTCACAGAGGTGATCGATGATTTTGTCAGCAAACACAAACTGGGATAAGGCACCTCGACGGGACCATTTCCATGGCCCGCATGGAGCCGGGAACTGCATCAACGGAATTCTTCATATGTGTAGGTGACCAGCCATCCCTCGACCAGGGAGGGATGCGGAATCCGGACAAACAGGGTTTTGCAGCATTCGGAAAAGTGGTCAAAGGAATGGATGTAGTCAGGAAGATCCACGCGCTGAGGGCGGAGGAACAATACCTGGACGACCATGTCTGCATCACGCACACGACGGTTGGCAATAATTTGTAATCATTCCAGATGTTAAAGAATGTATTTTTGTAACACCACTTGAGCCGGAAAACAGTATCCATATGAAAAGAATCCTGTTGTTCCTGCTTCTTACCGGTTATGCCCTGCATGCAGCCGCCCGCCAGGACAGTGTTATTGAAAAGAGGACCTACCAGGTTCAAAAACTGGAGGGTGACAGTCCTGTTATTGACGGCCACCTCAACGAGAGCACATGGAGTGAGGCTGCCTGGGAAGGCGATTTCATTCAGCATATGCCATATGACGGCAAAAAGCCCTCCTACCCTACCCAGTACAAGATCGTACATGACGAAGCATATATCTATGTAGCCATCGAGTCGTTTGACCCCGCTCCCGACAGCATCGTGAAACGCATGACAAGAAGAGATGAGATCGAGGGAGATTTTGTATTCGTCGATTTCGATAGTCATCATGACCTCCGCAGCTGTTTCGAGTTTATCGTCACTGCCGGCGGAGTAAAAGGCGATATCATCTTTTCCAACAATGGAAGTGACCAGGATGATACCTGGGACCCGGTCTGGTGGGTAAAAACCTCCATCGGGAAGGAAAGCTGGATCGCTGAGATGAAGATCCCCTTCAGTCAGTTGAGATTTGACAACAGTGACTCCGGTGTCTGGGGCCTGCTTGTGGGCCGGAACATCTACAGGAAAGAGGAACTCTCCCTCTGGCAGCACATCCCACCTGATGCACCCGGCATGATCCACCTGTTCGGGGAATTGCATGGTATGAAAGGCGTGAAACCACGGAAACAGGCCGAAGTCACCCCGTATGTGACTACCGGTCTTGCGCGGTATGAGGCCGATCCTGACAACCCTTTCCTCACGGGAAAGGAGGGAATACTGAATGCAGGTGTTGACGCGAAAATAGGTCTCACAAACAACCTGACACTCGACCTCTCTGTAAATCCGGATTTCGGACAGGTGGAAGCCGACCCCTCCCAGGTGAACCTGTCTGCCTACGAAACTTTTTTCCGCGAAAAAAGACCCTTGTTCATCGAAGGAAAGAGCATCTATAACTTTCCACTCGGATTTGGTGATGGCGGACAAGGCTCGCATACACTATTCTACAGCAGGAGGATCGGTCGGAATCCGCATTATTACCCCGACCTCGATGAGGGTGAATATGCAGCCGAACCCGGGCAGACCAACATCATCGCTGCAGCAAAAGTCAGCGGCAAGACCAAGAACGGAACCTCTATCGGGATCCTGGAAAGTGTTACTGCAGAGGAGTTTGTGGAAGTGGACAGGAACGGAACCAGGGACAGGGTTGCAGTGGAACCGATGACCAACTATTTTGTGGCCAGGATCCTTCAGGACATGAACAACGGCAATACAATATTGGGTGGCATAGCGACCTCTACCTACCGCGACATCAATGATGATCACCTCGCTTTCATGCCTGTATCTGCCACAACGGGAGGTGTGGATTTTCAGCAATTCTGGGGACAAAAAGGATACAACGTCAAGCTGGTCAACTATTTCAGTCATGTCACAGGCACCCGCGAAGCCATCACCGGGCTGCAGCGTTCCCCGGCCCACCTCTACCAACGACCGGATGCCGATTACCTCGAATTGGACAGCTCCCGGAACAGCCTCTCCGGATTCGGCGGAAGTTTTCAACTACAAAAGACCAGTGGACGCTTCAATGCCCTGTTCGCCACTGTCTGGAAATCCCCCGGACTGGAGATCAATGACCTGGGCTACTTCCGGATCGGGGACGAGATCATGGAGATCCTCTGGGTCGGCTACAATTTCTACGAACCCTTCTCGATATTCCGAAGAATGCACCTGAGTGCCAACCAGTACAGGGCATGGGATTTCGGTGGGTACCTGGCGCTTGGGGGATTTGAAGGTGGCGTCAATGCCGTATTCAGGAATTTTTGGAGTGTGCATTCATACATCAATATCCATGGAGACCTGCGGTACAATACCCTGCTCCGGGGCGGCCCCTCTTTCATGGTACCTGGCAGTGCGAGCTTCAACGTGCATTTGGGAACAGATGGCCGGAAAAAACTGGTCATCGAACCCTCATTTCGTATGGAAAAAGGATTCGAGGGTTACGAGCAGTCAACAAGCTTTGGCCTGGAAGTCGAATACCGCCCCATTGATGCACTGAACATCTCCATTGAACCTGAATACATGAAAAGCTTTAAAATGCTCCAATATGTCTCACAGGAGGAGGTCGGCAGTACCAGCCGCTATATCTTTTCATCTATCGAACAGAACATCCTGGCAGTCTCGATCCGCGCCAACCTCACCCTTACACCGGAGCTGACCATCCAGTACTGGGGACAACCCTTCCTGGCTTGCGGGGATTACCACGATTTTAAATACATCACCGATGGACTCGCAGATGATTTTCAAAACCGGTTCCATGTATATGCAGAAGAGGAGATCCTCCTTGATGAATCAGAAAACCAGTATCGGGTGACCGAATCAGGGACCGGTCTGGATGAATACCGGTTCTCAAACCCCGACTTCAAGGTCAGGGAATTCCTCTCCAACATGGTGCTCCGCTGGGAATACCGGCCCGGCTCCTACCTTTACGCAGTGTGGTCCCAATCAAGGAACGGATTTACCGAAGATTCCGAATTTTCCATCAATAATGACCTCCCCGAGATCTGGAACATTACCCCCAGGAATGTGTTCCTGGTCAAGGTATCCTTCAGGATCGGAAGATAATGGCACGCTGCCTATTCTACACTACAGTCTACATCCTGCAGCTGGCTGTCCCAGCAATGCCACTCCTCGTCACCAAAATGCCTGGAGTCCATCACATGACCTGCATTGGTTTGCGTGCTCCATTCTATATTCGTCGTGGTATCGGCTTTCGATATCGTGTAATGTGCATCATACTCCAGTGAAGGATCAATACCAAAATCGATGTAATCTTCATACAACTCATTTTGCTGATCGATCACGGTGTAACGGATATTTGCCACATCCTCCTCAAAGTCCTTGCTATAGGTGACATCCAGGTAAGGGGTCGGGTATTGCGGACTATGACTCAATGTCCAGTTGGCCGCAGTATGATCATACCTGATCACTCCTTCAAACCAGGTGAATTCCTCAAACACACCTGCTTCTGAAAGCGTCATTTCCATACTGAATGTTTCATTGTCAATTCTCGATCCCAGCAGCTCGGCTACAATGGTGCGACCGTTGACCGTCACGCTGTAGCTCCACAACCATGTTTCATCACCCTGGTAAACCGGCTCATGATTAAAAGCAGCTGCATATGCGACGGTCGGAACCACGATATTGGCAGCTACAACAGTATTCCAGACAAGGATCGTCCCGGCTGAATAGAACCAGTTGTAGATACTATTCACTTCGGCGGCATCCTTGGTTGCATTGGTTGGAAACTTGTCCCAGTCGATCACCAGGGACTCCGCGGGTGGAAGTTCCATGGGGTCTGGTTCTTTTTCACATGAATTCAATGCCAGCATCAGTCCGGCGCCAAAGATCATCATCACAAATGTTGACTTTAATATCTTCATATTTCTGTTTTTTTATTGTTACTAACTCTTTTGTACGTGAGAAACGCAATTTCGTTACATTAATTGCCATGATCGAAGGGAGTCTACAAGTCAGTAAGACCTGGAACACCCAACCCGATCAATAGAATCACCGGGGTTCTGGCCCGATGATCAGCCGTATTGCAGCAGGTGCATGACGGGCGAACTCAATCTGAAGGATATAAATGCCCGATGGCCAATGTGAAAAATCAAGGGCTTCTCCGGACGTGACCATCGTCATCACTTCCAGGGTTTTGCCTGTCAGGTCCGTCATACGGATCCCCCTGACCGTTAACCCGGGATCTGTCTCCAGGAAAAACCGCCCGTCCCCCGGGTTTGGATAAAGCTTCACCCTGTTGGACATTTCCGTCATCGATTCACCAAGCACAGATACCTGGAAATAAAAAAAAGCACCCTGTAGCGCATTCCCGGCAGTATCGGAAACACCACTGATCACAATGGAGTAACTCCCATTCTCCAGGCCCGAAACAGCAAGAAAAACCTCTGCATTTGTACCTCCGGCATAACTGGCAGATGAAACAGCAACACTGCCTGAAATACCATAATTTGAAGGATCTGTTGCCGTCAGACTGTCCAGCGGTTCATTGAACCAGAGCCTGATTTCCTCCGCTGACAGAGTGGTCACACTGTCCAGTACAGGAGCAAGTCCATCCAGGTTTCCACCTCGATACATGAGTTCAACATATTCCGGGTGATCAATAAACGGGTTACGGTTGTCCTGAAAACCATAAACGGCATCATTCCGCTCCCGCTCCTTTTCACTGACCGGATCCTCCTGGTGCCAGCGCAACAGCATCTCCCGCGCCCACGGTTTCAGCTGTGCACCATCTACCATCGGACTGCCTGCCCATCCGGCATCCTCCCCATAGTAGCGTACCGACATATAAAAATAGGTCCGTGCAAAATCGCCTTTATAAACATCAATGGGCTCAAAAACAGTTCCCGTGTAACCGGTCACCGAGCAGGGGCCGACCTCCGATCCGTTCAGGGAGGTCCATGTTGGCTGGTCGGTCTCCCCGAAGGGATAATTCCCTCGTCTCCCGTTCACATACCCATCGGTCGGATAAATGTGGAACAGGTCGGTGTACATCGGCGAAGCATCATTGAACCAGCTTTTCGGAAATGAGTGTTCCCGGTTGTAGCAGCTTCCTTCGCCGCTGTAATTTCCGCACTGGTCGTCGCCGAAAACATAGACATAAGGTTCCGGACCATCAGGGATATCTGAATACATGTCCCATACCGTGCCATCCTCCCTGTCATCCGTGGTTTGAACGGCGGTCCAGAGCTGCGAATAACTCAGCACCGTATGATCATCAATAATCTCGTGAAGCGCCCCTAGCAGCTGTTCACCAGACAATCCCTCAGCAGCATTATAATAACCGGCTGGTTGGGCAGCAAGTTGCACAGTGCCTGCAAAAGCAAGCACTGTACATGCTGCAAAAATAAAGGCATGTTGTACCTTGGCGCAAACCGGGCCTATAAAGCCCTGCCAGGTAGTATTTGTTGTGATCTTATTGAACAATGACCTTCCTGCTGACCAATCCCTCATCCGTTTCAATTCTCAGGATATAGATCCCGGTTTCAATTCCCTGCAGGTCCATCTCCACCTTGTTGCCAACAGGATTCTCGAGCCGTTCAACGATGCGACCCGACTGATCAATCAACCGGAGATTTCTGATCGTTGCTGATCCGGCATTGGAAATATTTAATGATCCCGTTGCAGGAACCGGGTACACCATGATATTCTCTGCCGAAGCAAGTTCAATGCCGACCGGCTTATTCACATAGACCACAAAAATGGCCTGATCACATACCCCGGGTGAGCTCACCAGGCAGGCATTGTATGTAATGGTGTCGAAGTCCTGGTTGAAGCCTGCATTGGGCGTATAGGTGATGGTTTGATCCGATTCCACTACAGCACTTCCATTGGTGGGCTGATCTTCGATAGTCACATTGACAGCTCCGGGAAGCTCATCATTATACAATACATCGTATCTCAGGGAAGATCCTCCCTTCATCTCAATAAATTCATTTTTACAGGAGGGTTGGGGCACAATGAGCTGCCCGTTGCCAAAACGCTCCACGAACTCCTGGTAATAGGCATTTGCCACCGCCTGGTCATGGAAGATCAGGGTATTCTCATCATTCCTGAATTGTGCAGAGGAGCTCCAGTTGTGCGAACCTGTGAGCACGATCGGGTCAGATCCTGCCTGAGCCTGGTCAACGATCATGTACTTGTGGTGCATGATCCCGTTCTCACCTGTAACACGCATGTCCTCTGCAAGACTCTCTTTGAGAATTTGTACGATGGGCTCTCCATACTGGTCAAAGTTGTTGATCAGCACCTTCACATCCGTCCCTTCTTCGTTTTTATCAGACAGGTCATATGCAATATCTGATTTCGTGATCAGCATCGTTGCAATATGGATCGAATGGTCGGCTGAAGCAATGGTATTCAGGATCTGTGAATGGGTCCCGTCGGACGGACTGAAATAACATTCCACCCTGTTGCCCCCGATGATGAACTCATGGGGAGTGTTGTCGGCCTTGTCCGGACCAAACCTCGCTTTTGCCTGGTCGGGCTGTGCACCGTCACTTCCAAACATTTCGTTGAACTCCAGCTGAAATGCCTTTGCCAGGCTCTGGTCCTGCACGATCACCACATCGTTCGGATCGGTGTTGATCTGTCCGTCCGTGAAATTGGTGGCACCCGTCCAGACGAAAGACTGGTCGGGATCTGCTGCATTGGCATCGAACACAACGAATTTGTTGTGCATGATCCCGTAAATGGGGTATTCCGGTTCAGGACTTGCGATCCTCCCGATCCCGGCATTCAACGACTGCACACCTGTTGCGTCGAGGCTGCCGTCGTAGATTATACGCACCACAACCCCCCTGTCATCTGCAGCATTCAACGCATTCGAGATGTTCGAGATCCCGTTATTATTGAAATTGTAGATGGTAAAATCAATGGACTCCTGTGCCCGGTTGATGTAACTGATCAGCGTATCATCAATCGCGTGGTCGAGTGTTTTTGCCTCGAGCAACCCGAGGGACACGGAATTGTCCACCGACCGGTTGAAATAGACCTTCACATCTCCGCTTGATTCCGACTGTGTTACGTATACCTGGACCGCCCATTTGGCAGTGTCCTCTCCTGTAACGGAAAAAGGCTGGATATAGATCAGTTCCGATGGTTCAAGACTGCTCAGTTCCACTGAATGGGCCGTGCCTTCTCCTGTGCCGGCAAGCTTTCCAAGCTCAAGTGAGGATGTATTCCCATAAAACGCTTCAGAGGTTCCGGCAACATCCGTGGTCCAGTCAAGCGTAAAACCTGACGTGGACAGGCCCGTCATTGTCGGAACACCTGTAAAGTTGATCACACTTGACGAGAGGATATCGAACTGGTCTCTTGGAAGCAGCTGGTATGTTCCGCTATAGGCCCCCAGCGGACCGATTACTGATACCGGGCTCGTGGGAATGACCATTCCAATGAGTGGTGATCCGAAATCATTGATATAGATCTGGCCCGTCTCCTCTCCTGCTGTATAAGTGTAGGAAGACCTTTCAAACTGACCGCTTGCATCGAAATCAACATCATTGATCCGCACCAGCATCCCTTCATAATTCTCAGCAAGCTGATCCGGGGTAAGTACGACTGCTTCCGGCAGTGGATTCCCCGAGGAGTTGATCGTCACCGATGTCACCGGGTCGATCTCCAGGAGGGTATTGTATTCTTTCAATGTTCCTGTCACGGTAACTTCATCCCCGCGAAGGACCTCACTCATTTCTGATGAATAGACGGCGATCCCTGCACTCTCATCCTGCATGTACCTGATGAGTCCCAGCTCATCCCCATTGGTTACAATTCCTGTAACAGTAACCTCTTCTCCGACTCCCAATGCCCTGGCCTCAGCAATGTCGGCCTGGGCCGCCATATTCAGCATACCTGCAAAAGCAAGGAAACTAACTAATATAAATTTCTTCATTTCATTTTATTGTTAAAAAGTGATCCTCAGGGAGGTGGTGAACCTTCTCCCCATTCCAAAAAATACGGTTGCCGATTTGGCGTCAAAATCCTGGAATTCCGAATACGGACTGAATGAGTCGTTATTCGTTGCGTCCCAAATATACTTGGTATCCAGAATATTCAGCAATGAAAAACGCAGGCTGAACCTGGTCTGGTCGATGGCAGGAATCCTGAAGGTATATCCTGCATGCAGATCAAAAAGATTGAAATTCGGGATGATCCATGAATCCTGCACCTCTCCAGCCTCGTTTGTAGTAGCTTCAGGGGTGAAGTTGGAATAGTACTTCCCGAAATAGGTTTGCCGCAGGTTCATATAAAAACCACTGAATGGCTCATAGCGGATGCTTGACCCCAGCTGTGTCTGGGCCGCATCCCCCACATGGATCCCCCTTGCGTCAAAATCCAGTTGCTTTTGCACAGCCTGGTTGTTTTCATCCAGGTAAAACTGGAGGTTCTCCACGTAAGAATCCCAGATCCAGTCTCCAAAAGACGCTGTGCCCTGGAAATCCAGGTTATGGCTGATCTTGTAAATAAAATCGATCTCAAGTCCCATGTGCCTTGCATTCATTCCCGGGATATCAGCATAGACCCGCTGGTCATTATTGGCATCCGGATCACCCGGGACATAGCCCGGATCGCCGGGTTGCAGGTTATAGGATGAGAATACCCTGTTGGTGGGTTTGTTCTCCCAGCGTGTATAATATGCGTTCATCTGAAGGGAGAATCGCTGTGCGAAATAATTATACCCCACCTCGATGGCCTTTACAAGTTCATTGTCCAGTTCGTCTGCGAATTCGGTGGTAAAGCCCTTATAGAAATACCTGTAGGCCCTGACCCTTGACAGGTATCCCAGGTTCATAAATACACTGGACTGCTGGGAAAGATTGTAATTGGCTCCACTCTTCACGGTGAAACCTTGTTTGTAGATCCAACCGGATTCAGCCCTTTCAAAATAGTCGATCTTATTGTACCCGCTCATGGCAGTGGTAAGATTCACAAATGCGGATACCCGGTTTCGTGAATACTCAAGCTGACCGAAAAGTCCGCCCCATCGTACCAGTCCATCGTAATAATAATTGATCGTATCTCCGACATATTTCATTGCAAGATCGGGATTCGAAACATAATCCACCCGTTGGTCGGATTTATCTATTGCATAATCTCCGCCAAGAAGATCACGAACAGTAGTAAAGTGAATCCCCTTGTATGACCTGAGATCGACACCCCCGCTCAGATCCAGGAATGAGTTGATCTCGAAGTTGAATTTCGAAAGCAATCCATACCAGTAGTGCTCATTGTGTTGGCGGGTCATATAATTACTGGAATAGGTCAGTGAATCGTCATAAATAGGATTGACAGGACGTGTATTCAGCGGTGGCTGTGGCTTCCAGTTATCGTCATAGACCGATTGCCAGTTGATCTGACCATAATAAGGATCAGAAGGATCATGAAAAAGCCTGGTATCTTTGATGCTGCTCCTTGGCCGGTCACCACCTCCTTTCCCGATGGAAAGGTACAGGTTATTTGAAACTGTAAAGCGATCTGAGATCGTCCAGAAATCACGAAGTGTGAACTGGGGTTTGTGGTACTGGTTCACCCGCTCTGACAATTCCGTCTGTGGAGCATCAGGATCATTCTTGTCCCTGGTGAGCACTCCCCAATGTTGGTTATATGTTACACCTGCGCCATAGATATTGTATTGGTCATTTGCCGTTCTCAATTCGGTCAGGTCAATACCGAGATCCTTCGCATAGGTTGTGTCATAAGCCGAAATGGGTCGCATGTAGGAACGCTGCTCATGCATCTGGGGGGCGCCCATTGCTGTCAGCGTAACAAGGTGCTTTTTAAATCGCTTGTCAACCTTTCCATAGTAAAACCAGCCTTCCGAGAAGGTATTGTCGACCCATCCCTCGCCACGCTTATAAGCGCCGGCAAGTGTCAGACCCCATCCATTGGGTAGCTTTCCGCTTGTAAAACCTACTGTTGTCTGGAGTTTTCCCTGGCTGTCGACAGACTGCTTGATGGAGGTTTCCCGTTCGTTGTCGATCCCCTTGGTGAGGATATTGATCGTGCCACCCACCGAAGGAAGTGCAAGTTGGGAGGCTCCAAGTCCGCGCTGCACCTGCATGGTCCGGGTCACCACATCCAGCCCAAACCAGTTGGACCAGTAGACCCAGCCGTTTTCCATATCGTTTACCGGGATCCCATCGATCATGACGGCAAGGTTGCGCTGACTGAATCCGCGGATGGTGATCCGTGCATCACCGTCACCCCCACCCTGCTGCGTGGCGTACACACCCGGGGTAGTGTTCAGGATCATCGGCAGGTCCTGTCCGGCCAGCTCCTCCTGGATCTTCTTTGGATTCACATTGGTAAATGCCACCGGGGTCTCCCTGGAAATTGCCATATCGGCAGTGACCACCACCTCGTCGATGGTCATCGACTCCAAATCGAACACTAGGATGATGGAGCGGTTCTGTACCGTGATCTCGCGGGTTTCAGCTTCATAACCAACATATGAAACCTGCAATTTATAACGTCCCGGGCTCAGCTTTAGCGTGAAATTTCCATCATAATCAGTCACTGTACCCTGGGTAGGACCATACACCACATTTGCCCCGATCAGTGGTTCACCGGTTTGTGCATCCTTTACGAGTCCGGATACGGTTACCTCCTGACCGAAAACATCGAGCATCCCGCCCAGCAGCAGCAATACAACAAGTACTTTTTTCATGAATTTACTTTTCAAAACCTGTTACCGCAGTATCTACCTTCCTTTGATCAATTTCCTTGACAGGAGCTCATTGCGTGACCTGATCTTGATGACGTAAATACCGTCCTCCAGGTGATCAATGGTGAACTCTTCCTGCCGGATCCCCTGCAGGTCTTCCGACCTGTATACCAGTTTCCCGGAGAGGTCGAAGATGGTTACTTCATTGATTCCCTTTTCATAACCTATCTTTACATAGGAATGAGATGGGTTGGGAGAGAGTGAAAATGAACGAATAATCTCCTCCTTCTCAATGTCTGTACCGAATTCACATACACAATAATGTGCATTCAACGAGTCCCATACATCCTGTCCGCCAGGCACTGTATCCCATTCCTGGGTAACATCAAACTCTACGCTGGGCATTCTATCAAGCGTCACTCCTTGCTTGATATCGGGTTTCCTTACCAGCGCGTGGTTGGCACTCCAGATCCACCAGCTGAGGAAATAGTATCCATCCGGGATGATGTAATTTTCCACGAATGTACTGTCCTGTCCCACGATCTCATCTCCATCGTAAACATTCTTATAGATATATTGGTCCGTAATCGAGGCCCAGCCTTCTCCATCAGAAGGCATGCCTCCTCCAATGATCCCGAACAGGTCTACCAGGACAAAATCATTCACATCACCTGAGCCTCCATCATCACGAAACAATGCAATGGCATCATTCCCGTTCATGTAGGTAGGGGCAGGGTAATCATGGTCTAGTTGCTGCGCCATCTCCTGCAACGCAGGATCTGCTGCCGGTGAAGTCTCTGTACTGGTGGTCTGACCGTTGACAATCAGGTGTGTGGAATAGGGCTGAATAAACCCCTCCAGCTGCGTCAGGCCGCCATCTACATAGGAATTGCTGCCGTTGCTGTAGCGGGCAATAAAATATGATCCAAGGTTGATCACCCCGTCGGTGGGATTATAGACTTCAAGTCCCTTGTTGTTCCCGCTTCCCTCCAGGTACTCGGAAAAGAACAGTTCCGAGCAATTCTGTCCAAACATGCTGCCTGCCGTCAGGAGGAGTGCAGCCGCAAATAATATCCTTCTCATTTTCTTTTGCTTTTCAATTCAATTAATACATGCCTTTCAAGGCACAAATTTACAATAAACATAGATAAAGAACCGGAACGGTAACCATTTACCGTCCCGGTCTTTTATTTATGAATGATTTGGTTATTGCTTCACAAACCTGGCAACGCCGGCTGTGTCTTCAGCTTTCATCCTGATCATGTATACTCCACTGTTGAGTGAAGAGATATCCAACGCAATCTGACCTTCGCC